>JBOGYJ010000078.1:0-2308 GCA_050696795.1 Solirubrobacteraceae bacterium
AGACAGGCCCATCAGCGTCAACCTGGCTAGAGCGCCCAAGCCGGTGTAGCGGGACGTCCGAATTTGGTGGATTTTCGCCCTATGAGGCCGCAGCCCAGACGTGATAGCTTCGGCGCGCTTTCAACAGGAGAGGTGAGGTCATGGCGGTTCTCGATCAAGAGACAGGGGTCGTCGCCGAGGTTCGAGATGGTGTCTATGGTGACGCCGTCGCGACGGTTGAGCCTGGGGGCGCGGAGTTCATTCCGCTCGCGGAGCGGCACGGGGCAACCCGTACGCTGTTTGGGACCTGGACGTCACCGAACCTGGAGTTCGCGACGGTGTTCGTCGGAGTGATCGCCGTCTCGTTCTTCGGTCAGTCGTTCTGGGATGCGGTGCTGGCGATCGTCATTGGAACCGGGCTCGGCTCGCTCGCCCAAGGCTTCCTGGCTAGCCGCGGCCCAGGGTTCGGCGTCCCTCAGATGGTTCAGAGCCGGATCTCGTTTGGTTTCATCGGCAACATCCTCCCGGCGGGCCTGAACTCGGTGACAGCCGGGATCGGCTGGTTCGCCGTCAACAGCGTGAGCGGCGCGCTCGCGCTGAATGCCCTCCTGGGGGTCAACGACTGGGTGTGCCTCGTATTCGTCGGCATCGCGCAAACGCTGCTCGCCTTCTACGGACACAACCTCATACAGCTGTTCGAGCGCTGGATGTTGCCCGTCCTCGCCGTGGCGTTCGTGATCGCCTCGGTCGTGATCCTCTCCAAGACCCGCGCCGGGTCCGTGCACACCACCCAGGGATTCGGCGGCTTCCTGCTCAGCGTCGGCGCTGCGTTCGGCTACGCCTGCGGCTGGAACCCCTTCGCCTCCGACTACACCCGCTACTTCAAGCCTGACACAGGCCGCAGCGCCGGGCTGTGGTCTGGAGCGGGCGTGTTCGTATCGTGCGTCGCGCTCGAGATCGTTGGCGCCGCGTCGGCGACGATCCCAGGGTCGAACTCGAACCCCACCGCACTGTTCACCTCTCACATGTCGACCGCGGTCGCTGACATCGCGCTGATCGCGATCGCGTTCGGAGCGATCTGCGCAAACGCGCTGAACGTCTACTCGGGCGTCATGTCCTTCCTGTCGACAGGTATCCAACTGCCGTTGAAGTGGCGCCGCGCGATCGTTGCGCTGGGCTTTGGATCGATCGGCTTCGTCGTTGCCGGCACGGGCCTGCACAACGCGGGTTCCGACTACGAGAACTTCCTGCTCGTGATCGCTTACTGGATTGGCCCGTGGCTCGGCGTGTTCTTCACCGACTGGGTGCTCCGTCGTGGCCAGCGTGTCGACGGGTTCCTGTTCGACCGCAAGCACAAACCGTGGGCCGGGGCGACGGCGATGCTGATCGGCATGGCGGTCTCGATCACGTTGTTCTCCAACCAGACCGAGTTCGTGGGGTTCATCGCCAGGAAGCACCCGGGCATCGGTGACCTGACGTTTGAGGTTGGGTTCGTGCTGAGCGCGCTCCTCTACTGGGTCTTCTTCTCGATCAGCCACGACAAGCGCGCGGAAGAGATGGTGATCCCCGACGCAGCCGGCTGAGGTGCCGGCACGGCAGCGCATCCGTGTCAAGGGGCGCAGGACGACAGCTGTCATGAGCGGCGGCCGATGGTCGATCTGATCGTTCGCAACGCACGGCTGCTCGACGGCCGGCTGCTCGACATAGCGGTGGAGGGCACGCGCTTCGTGCGGATCGCCCCGGCGCTCGACCTCGACGCAGCGAGCGTGATCGACGCCGAGGGCCGACTGGTCACGGCGCCGCTGGTCGACTGCCACCTGCACCTTGATGCGTCGCTCACCGCGGGGCGTCCGCGGTTCAACGAGAGCGGGACGCTGATCGAGGGGATTCACGTGTGGGGCGAGTTGAAGCCGACGCTGACCGCGCAGGACGTCTTCGACCGAGCGAGCGAAATCGTCCGCTGGTCCGCCGCTCAGGGGACGCTCTGGATCCGCGCGCACGCGGATATCTCCGGCGACAACGACGCGATGCTCCGCGGGCTCCTGCGCGTGCGCGACGAGCTCGCCGACCTGTGCACGATCCAGGTGACGGCGTTCCCGCAGGACGGGCTCTACGCCAACGAGGGCGACGCGCAGCGACTCGAGGAGGCGATCCGCCTAGGCGTCGACTGCGTCGGCGGCATCCCCCACTATGAACCGACGACGGAGCTCGGCCTTCGCGAGGTGCACCGTGTCTTCGAGCTCGCGACGGCACACAACCGTCGGATCGACATCCACTGCGACGAGACCGATGACCCGAGCTCGCGGTACCTCGAGGTGATGGCCGACAA
>JBOGYJ010000079.1:0-2859 GCA_050696795.1 Solirubrobacteraceae bacterium
GGGCTGGCGGCACCCTCGTATTCGGCATCGAAGACGAAACCAAAGCAATCAAGGGCCTTCCAGGCAGCGCCTCTGTCGAGCGCCGCCGCCTCACGGACATGGTCCGCGACCTCATAAGCCCATCGCCGCGTGTAAGCATCGAAGACGGTGACATCGACGGTCGACATCTACTCGTACTCCGCGTGCAGCCCTCCTCCGGCACCGTCCATGCACTCGTTGTCGACCGGAACAAGCCTGAGTTCTACGTGCGGCGAGACGCCACCACCTTCTACGCGCAGCCCGGCGAGCTCGAAGCAATCGCGCTAGTCGGCGCAAGGTCCTGACCGTGCCGGCCGCTGCTGCTCGACCTCACGCAACGACCTTTCGCTCAACGGGCGAGAGGTCAATTGACAGACACCCGCAGCAGCGAACCATTTAGGCCACTGGCAGAGTCAGTGGCCTAAACCCCCCAGAAACCCCTGGAAACCGACGGTAACTCGGGCACTAATGCACCCTTACGAAGTGCCCAATTAGCAGGGCTTTTACGAACTTCTTGGGCCGGCCTCAGCCCGCTTCACACGCGAGAGGTCGGTGGTTCGAAACCACCCGTGCCCATCAGCAGAAAGGCCAGCATATGCTGGCCTTTTCTCGTTCTGTGGACTGCGGCTGGGACTGCCTGCAGGCCTGTTTGGAAGCATTTTGGAAGCACGGGTTCGGACTAGGCCACTCTCAAGTGGCTCGGACGGCTCCGGCGCGCGCCCCTGTGGCGCCTCCAGTCGTCGAGCTCGGAGCGCAGGAACCAGAGCTTGCAGCCAGGACCGTCCTGGTGGAAGGGAATGGTCCGGGCGCTGGTCAGCTTGTAGAGCGTGCCGCGTTTCATCCCGAGGTGCTCGAGAGCGCCGTCGAAGTCGAGCCAGCCATCGGGCTCCGCGGCCGGCGTCGTTCCGATCAGGTACGGCTGGAGCCGATGCGCAAGGGCGACCAGAGCGCCATCACCCAACGCGGCGACGTCGTCCGCTCGTAGCGACGCCAGGATCTCCTGCCGCAAGTCAATCATGAGCACACACCCAAAGCGCTCGTTTCAATACGCGTCGGCCATGAGATGACTGCCGGATGGTGGGAGCTCTCATAGGCATCGCATCCCTATGACGAGGTCTAGTCTAGGCAGCCGCTAGGAGAGAATTCAGAAAATCTTTAGGTTCCGACGTTGCGACCTCCGCACCTCGAGCGAGCAGCGCAGCACGACGACATAGGCCAGATTGGCTAGGGCCTTGTGTCAGCAGTCAGGATGGCCATTCCGGAAACGCGGAGGCGCTCGACGCTACCGGTCCGTACCAACCCGACTGGCATCAAGCTAGGGTTGAGGCTTAGGCTTCCGTCGAGCGAGTCCAGTATCGTCCACCTTAGAGTCCGCAACTGCGGGCTTTTCCTTTATTTGCTGGGGTCAGACGTGTCAGCGATGCCGCGAATGCTCGTGCGGTGCAGACCCCGGTGGTACCCCGGGATATCGCACGAACGCGTCCTGACGGACTGCATGGCGCCGCGATTCGGATCATGGCACTCGCTAGCCCACGCCTGGTCCGTCGACCGGCCAAGGCACTCGTCAATTCGTTGTCCGGGACTCGCTTCTGCCTCTCCTATGTCAAGCGACTGTCGCTATTTGCGGTTTTCACCGGGTGCATGGCATGAGGCCTGGCGCGCTGACGGGGACCGCGGCGGCGTCTTGGCTGGTGGATGCGGTGCTGGGACGGGAATTGGCGGGGTTCGGGGTGTGGTCGGGGTCGTGTGAGCCGTTCTGAGGGCTTCGGCGGCTGTCCCCTGGGGTTCGGGTCATCGGATTTTGGGCTGGTGTGGCGCTGTAGAGCAGCCGCCAGATGCGGCGCGCGAGGTGGCGCTTGAGGCAGCGGATGGCTTCTTTCTTGGTTTTGCCTTCGGCGTGTCGGCGGTCGAGGTAGACGCAGGTGGTCGGGGCGGTCCGGGCTTTTGAGAGCGCGATGATGTGGAGCGCGCGGTTGAGCTGGCGGTCACCGCCGCGGTGCAGTCGATATCGTTGGGTGTTGCCGGAGCTGGCGGGGATCGGGGCGGTGCCGGCGTGCCGGGCGAAGCACGCGTCGGTCCGGAAGCGCTTGGCGCCGGCGGTGTGGCCGATGATGATCGCGGCGGTGACCGGTCCGCAGCCGCGCTCATCCAGCAGCGCCGGGCAGTGAGCCTTGATCAGTGTCTCGAGCTCGGCGAGCAGCTCCTGCTCTTCTTGGCAGATCTCACGGATCCGTTTCAGGGTCGCTTTCGCGACGCGCAGCTGCGGGCTGGCGGGCAGCTGCCCGAGTTGACGGGCGAGCCGCTCGCGGATCCTCGGGCCTTCCAGCCCTGCGGGCCGGATCCGCGCCTCGAGCTCGGGGGCGATCTGCACCAGATGCCAGCGCAGCCTGTTGATGTGACGCACACGCTCGTTGACGAGCTGATCGCGGTAATCGGTCAGCACCCGGATCTCGTGCGCCTGCTCATCCAGGAACGCGACCGGAAGCGTGTCGATCCCCTCGCGCAGCGCCGCGCGTGCGATCGCGGTCGCGTCGATCGGGTCGGACTTCCCCGCTTCGCGGACCGCGCGCCTGGATGTCTCGGTCAGCCCGGGCGCGACTCGCACGACCCTGTCGCCGCTGGCAAGCAGCCCGCGCTCAAGGCGGCCGGACACGTGCCGGCAGTCCTCCACCGCCCACACTCGCTGCTCATCCAGCGCGGCGGCGAACCGCAGCGCATCGAACGTCCCCTGCTCGCTCGCTGCGATCGTTAACTGTCCGCACGCCTGCCCGCTCACCGCATCGAGTGCCACCAAAGTGTGTGACCGCTTGTGCGTGTCCACCCCGATCACGATCATGTAGC
>JBOGYJ010000080.1:0-6454 GCA_050696795.1 Solirubrobacteraceae bacterium
GTCGCCAGCTCCGGCGCCGGGCTGCGGTCGGGTCCCGGGCGCGGGTCGATCAGCGCCGTCACCACGGCCGTCGCCGGCGCCGGTTCAAGCGGCGCGCGCAGCACCAGCGCGCGCGCCGAGCAGAGCAGCTCGACCGCGAGGATGCGGGTCAGGTTCTCGAGCGTGCGGCGCAGCTTGCGCGCGGCGCTCCAGCCCATCGAGACGTGGTCCTCCTGCATGCCGGAGGTCGGGATCGAGTCGACGCTCGCCGGCGCCGCCAGCCGGCGGTTCTCCGCGACCAACGCGGCCGCCGTGTACTGGGCGATCATCAGTCCGGAGTCGAGGCCGGGACTGTCGCCGAGGAACGCGGGCAGGCCCATCGAGCGCGTGACGTCGAGCAGCCGGTCGATCCGCCGCTCGGCGATCGCGCCGACCTCGGCCGCCGCGATCGCCATGAAGTCGGCGGCGAAGCCGAGCGGGATGCCGTGGAAGTTGCCGTTCGAAACCAGGCGGCCGTCATCGAGCACGCTCGGATTGTCGACGGCCGAGCCCAGTTCGATCTGAGCGACCCCGCGCGCGAACTCGAGCACGTCGCGGGCCGCGCCCACGACCTGTGGTGCGCAGCGCATCGAGTAGGCGTCCTGCACGCGGTCGTCGTGCTCGCGGTGCGAGGCGACGATCGCCGAGTCCGCCATCAGCCGTGAGAGGTTGGCGGCGCTGAGCCGCTGCCCCGCGTGCGGACGCAGCGCCTGCACGGCGGCGTCGAAGGCGGTGTCTGTCCCGAGCAGTGCCTCGACGCTCATCGCCGCCGCGACATCGGCGGTGCGGCACAGCTTGCGCAGGTCGAGGCAGGCCAGCGAGAGCATCCCCAGCATTCCGTCGGTTCCGTTGATCAGCGACAGGCCCTCCTTGGGGCCGAGCGTGATCGGCTCCAGCCCGGCCCGCTGCAGCGCATCGGCCGACGGTTTCAGTTGACCGTCGGCGTCGATGACTTCTCCCTGGCCGAGCAGGGCCAGGGAGAAATGGGCCAGCGGCGCCAAGTCGCCGCTCGCGCCCAGCGAACCGAACTCGGGGACGATCGGGGTAATCCCGGCGTTAAGCAGTCCGAGGATCGCCTCGATCGTGCGGGGGTGCACGCCCGAGTAGCCGAGCGCCAGCGTGCGGGCGCGCAGCAGCATCATCGCGCGCACGACCTCGCGCTCGACCGGCGGGCCCATGCCGGCAGCGTGTGAGAGCACGAGCGAGTGCTGCAGGGTGCTCCAGCGGTCGTGTTCGATGCGCGTCGTCGAGAGCGCCCCGAAGCCGGTCGAGACGCCGTACACCGGGTTGCCCGATTCCGAGAGGCTCTGGATCTGCTGCCGGCTGCGCTCGATCTTCGCGTACGCGCCGGGGCTGAGCTGCACCCGTGCGTCCTCGCGCGCCACCAGCGCGACGTCCTCGGGTCGCAGCGTCGCGTCACCGAGCGTCACCGTTTTCTCAGGCATCCTCACCAACCTTAACCGTGTTGTTTGCGAGCGCTGCGATTACCTCCGTCAGCGCTCCGATCCCAAATACACAGTCCTCGATGCTCGCCAGCTCGCGCGATGAGTGGCTCGCCCCGTTGGCGCTGCGGACAAAGAGCATTGCCGTTGGCACCGCGCCGGCCAGTGCGCCTGAGTCGTGACCGGCGCCGGTGCCCATCGGCAGATCCTCGATGCCCTGCTCGGCCAGGATCGACGCCACACGCGCACGCAGCTCCGCTGAGAAGTGCACCGCTTCCACGAACGACTCGCGATTCACCGCGACGCCGATCCCGCTTGGATCGGCGTCAGCCTGCGTCGCGGCCACGATCCGCTCGACGCAGCGCTGCACCGTCTCGTCGCTCGCGCCACGCACGTCGAGCCACAGCGCGATCCGCTCGGCGATCGCGTTGGTGGCGTTGGGCGAGACCTCGAGCTTGCCGATCGTCGCCAATGCTCTTTCCTCCGTTGCGATGCGCCGGGCGGCGCTCACGGCGGCGGCCAGCGTCAGCATCGGATCCCGGCGGATCCCGAGCGGCGTCGTTCCAGCGTGGTTGGCCTCGCCCCTCAGATCCAGGCGCCAGCGCCCGTGGGGAAGGATCTTGGTGCCGAGCGCGAGCGGGCGGTCGCGCTCGGTCAGCAGCGTGTCCTGCTCGATGTGCAGCTCGACGAGCGTGCCGATCTGCTGCAGGCGCGCAGGGTCAGCTCCGAGTTCGGTCGGCTGCAGGCCGGCGCCGGCGAGCGCCTCACGCAGAGTCACTCCCTCGCGGTCGCGGCGCTCGAGGATCGCCTGCACCTCGAGTGAGCCGAGCATCGCGCGGCTGCCGAAGGTCGGCGTGTCGAAGCGCCCGCCCTCCTCGTCGGCGAACGAGATCACCGCCAGCGGCGCCTCGACGCCGCGGCGCCTGAGCAGGTGCACGGCGACCAGCCCGCAGACGACGCCGAGCGCGCCGTCGAAGCGACCGCCCTCGCGCACGGAGTCGAGGTGGCTGCCGGTGACCGTTGCCGCCGCGGTCGGTTTGCCCGACCAGGCCCAGAGGTTGCCGTTCTTGTCGGCCTGCGGGTCGAGCCCGAGGCGCGTGGCGGTGCGCGCAAACCACGCGGCGGCCTGCGCGGCCGCGTCGGTCCAGGCAAGTCGTGTGGTCGCCCCGTTCGCGTCGAGGCCGATGGCGTTGAGCTCGGAGAACAGCCGCTCGAAGAGCTCCCGGGCGTATGCCGTCTCCTCGCCGGTCATTGCTCCACGAAGTACCTGTGCTGGGCGGCGAGCGTCTCGAAGCGCTCGAGTCGCTTGCGTGTGCGCGACGGGGTGGCGTCGGCGAGCGCCTCGAGCAGCACCGTCAGCAGCTGCAGCGGGCCCACGGCAGCGTCGAAGACGAGATCGGAGCTGACCGGTGCGACCAGCACGGTGCTGGCGAGCTCCGCGCCCGCGCACAGTGCCGAGTCGCTCACCAGCACCACCGCGATCGCGCTGCGTTCGGCCGCCGCGAGCAGCTCCATCAGCTCCTGCGGATAGCGCGGCAGCGCGATCGCGAGCATCGCGGTTGTGCCGAGCTCGTGGGCGCGGCTGAGCTGGTCGACCAGCTCGCTGCGGGAGCCGCTCAGCAGTCGCACGTTGGGGTGGATCTTGCTGGCGAAGAACTCGAACTGGTGCGCGAGCGGCGCCGCCGCGCGGCTGCCGTAGACCGGTAGCGCAGGTGACTGCGCCAGCGCCTTGGCAGCCCGCTGCAGCGGGCCGAGGTCCGCCAGTTGCAGCTGCAGGTGTGCCAGCCCGTCGATCGCGTGCTGCACGGCCCGCTGCATCTTGTTCTGCTCAGGTTCGTGCGCGCGCGTCGGCGGCTGCTCGATCACCATCGCTTGGATCGCCCGCTGCAGCTCAGCGAAGCCCTGGTAACCGAGTGCGGTCGCCAGGCGCGTGACCGACGGTTGGCTGACGCCCACCTGCTCGGCGAGCTCGACGCTCGAGCTGAAGGCCGCCTGCGAGCCCTGCTCGACGATGTGCGCGGCGATCCGCCGCTGCACCGGCGTGAGCCGCAGGCCGTCGAACAGGTCCGACAACTGACGCGAAGCCATCTGCATGCTTCTATGCAGGCTAACTGATCCTAGTATGGATCGCTACAGAGCAGCCCCTGCCGCGTGACGGCGCGAGAGCCGCCGCTGAAGCCATCGGACCGCGACGGGACGCGTGTCGCGGTCACCCGCCCGCTTCGTCCAAGCGCCGGGCCGCCTCGGCGTAAACGTCCTCGGGCAGCGGACCGCGCGCGGCCATCTCGACGTTGCGCTGCAGGTGCTCCACCTTGCTCGTGCCGACGATGGTCGTAGACAGCGACGGGTGGCGCAGCGTGAAGCGCAGCACGAACTCGTGGCGATCCATACCGTCGAGCAGCTCCTCCAGTCCCGCCCGTTCCCAGATGTCGGCGGCGACGCCGTCGGCGCCGCTCAAGGGCTCGACGGTCCAGTTCTTGTCCTCGGAGGCGGTGCCACGCCCGACGCCGCCGCGCACGAGCACGCCGGCGCCGCTATCGCCCGCACGGGTCACCCACGGCTCGTAACGGCGCTGGAACAGCGAGTACGGGATCTGGAAGACGTCGAAGACATCCATGTCGATGTGGTCGGGCAGCTCGGGCAGCGTCCCCGACATGCCGATGAAGCGGACCTTGCCCTCGTCGCGGAGCTTCTCGAGCTCCTCGACCGTGCCGCCGTCGCGCATCTCCTCGACCGTCGGCGACATGTGCACCTGCACCAGGTCGAGCCGGTCGGTCCGCAGTCGCCGCAGGCTCTGCTCGACGTCGGCACGCACGTTCTCGGCCGTGTAGTCGTGGGGGTAGGGCGCGGGCGCGTCGGGCGCGACCGAGAGCGGGCAGCCGCACTTGGAGCAGAGGAAGAACTCGTCGCGGCGGGAGCTGATGAAGCGCCCGACAAGCTCCTCAGAGCGCCCGTAGTCGACCGAGGTGTCGATCAGGTTGATGCCGGCGTCGAGCACCGCGTTCAACAGCCGGCCGGCCTCCTCGTCGCTGATCGCGGGTCCGCGCGTCGGCCCGCGCAGCTCCATCGCGCCGTAGCCGAGCACCGTGACCTCATAGCCCGTTCGTCCGAGCAACCGCGTCGGAATCGCCATCAACCGCCTCCTAGGGTCATTTGACCCTATTACAGCGTCTGCGTGACCTTCGAGAGCCCGCGCGGACGATCGGGATCCACGCCGCGATCGAGCGCGAGCCGCCAGGCGAGCCGCTGCAGCGGCAGGATCTCGAGCACGGGCAGCAGCTCCTCGGCGATGCCGTCGGCGGCGACCGGCAGGCCCTCGGCGGGTCCGATCTGCAGTACGTGGGCACCCAGCTGCGCGAGCCGCTCGAGCACCGGCGCCATCGCCTCACCGCCGCGTCCGGGCGCGGTCACGGCGATCACCGGCACTAGCGCGTCGATCATCGCGAGCGGACCGTGCAGCAGGTCCGCGCCCGAGAACGCCATCGCGCTCAGGTAGCTGCACTCCATCAGCTTCAGCGCCGCCTCGCGTGCCGTCGCGTACGAGTAGCCGCGCGCCGTGACCACCAACCGCTCGGCGTACTGCAGCGGCGCGGCGACCGCCGCGAGCCGATCGTCGGGCGTGAGCGCCAGGGTTCGAGCCGCCGCCTCGGGCAGCCTCGCCGCTGCTCCGGCAGCCCGTGCACCAGCGATCAGCAGGTACAACGACAGCAGCTCGGCGGTGTAGGACTTCGTGGCCGCGACCGCGCGCTCGGCACCGGCGCGCACGTCGACGGCGATCTCGGCGGCGTCGGCCAGCGGCGAGTCGATCGCGTTGGTGACCGCGACCGTGAGCGCACCACGCGAGCGCGCGACGGTCAGCGAGTCGACCAGGTCGGGGGAGCGGCCCGATTGGCTGACGGCGATGAACAGCACGTCGCGCATGTCGGGGCGGGCGCCGTAGATGGTGAGCGCCGAAGGGGAGACGAGACCAGCGGGCAGCGCCAGCAGCACCTCGGCCAGGTACTTGGCGTAGAGGCCGGCGTGGTCGCTGGTGCCGCGTGCGGCGATCAGCACGAAGCGGGGCTTGGCGGCGGCGATGCGCTCGGCGGCCGCGGTGAATTCGTCCTGTCGGGCGAGTATCTGCGCAAGCATGGCGGGCTGATGGGCGACCTCGGCCGCCATCAGCGCGCCGGGCACGATTGATTGACTTGTCACCAGATTGGACTATACCAATCGCTGCGCCAGCAACGCGGCGCCCACCAGGCCGGCGCGGCCGCCCAGCGGCGATAGCTTCACCGCCGGCGGCTCGCGCCACAGCACGAGCTTCGCGAGCTCCTCCTGCACGGGCACGAGCAGCGCATCGCCGGCGGCGCTCAGCCCTCCCGCGATCACGATCAGCTCCGGGTCGAGCAGCATCGTGCAGGTCGTAAACGCCAGCGCCAGCGCCTCGCAGGCCTCCGCCCAGACACGGCGGGCGCGGCGGTCATCTGCCCGGCGGGCGAGCACCTCGCCGGCCGAGAGCCCCGGCTCGCCGCCGCCCTGTGCGTAGCGACGGGAGATCGCGGCGGCCGAGGCGTAGCGCTCGAGGCAGCCGCGCTGGCCGCAGCTGCACTCCTCGCCCCCGGGCCACACGGGGATGTGCCCGAGTTCGCCCGCGAGGCTGATCGCACCGGCAGCCGGCCTGCCGCCGGTCTGCAGGACGGCGGCGATGCCGGTACCGATCACCGCCAGTACGTAATCCCGCACCCCGGCGCTCACGCCGAGCTCGTATTCGGCCACGCCCGCGGCGCGCACGTCGTGCTCCAGCAGCGCGGGCAGCCGTGTGGCCTGCGCGACGATGTCGCGCAGGGGTACGTCGCGGAAGCCCAGGTTGGCGGAGAAGATCGCGCGCCCGGCCTCGCCGTCGACGTGGCCGGGGACGACCACGCCGACCGCGCCGACCTCGCCGACCGTGCCGACCGTGCCGACCGTGCCGACCTCGCCGACCTCGCCGACCTCGCCGACCGTGCCGACCG
>JBOGYJ010000081.1:0-60754 GCA_050696795.1 Solirubrobacteraceae bacterium
CTCCAGCCGCATTGCCGGCCAGCGCGTCCCTTGCTTGCGGCGGCATGGCTGGAAGCATAAATGCCCCGTCCCCCGAATCCGCCTCCTGGCCGCATCCGGTTACAGGATCTTCACATGCAAGCTGCACGGATTCCGGAGCGGCCGGCTCTATGCAAGCTCTTACGAGCAATCGGTACTGTGTGCGCCCATGGCGTCCCGTAAAGAGCAGAAGGAACAGGCGCGCGCCGCGCGCATCGCACAGGAGCAGGCGGCCGCTGCCGGCGCGCAGCGCACCCGCCGCATACAGATCTTTGGTGGCGCCATCGCCATCGCGGTGATCGTGATCGTCGTCGTGATCGCGGTGTCGAGCAGCGGCGGTGGTAACGCGATCAAGCCCGAGAGCGTGGCGGCCAAGGCAGCGGTCAAGCACGTCAACGGCCTGCTCGCCGGAATCCCCCAGTCCGGCAACACCCTCGGAAAGCCGAGCGCTCCGGTCACCATCACCGAGTACGGCGATCTGGAGTGCTCGATCTGCGACGTGCTCGCCACGCCCACCAGCTTCACCAACCCTGAGCAGGAGCAGGGTTCGGGCTGGGCGGACCAGCTGATCACGGACTACGTGCGCACCGGCAAGGCAAAGTTCGTCTACCGGTCGCTCGAGACCGCCTCTGGCGCGAACCCTGACAGGAATGCCTTCGTGCAGCAGCAGGTGGCGGCCGAGGCGGCCGGCCTGCAGGGGAAGGAGTGGTACTTCATCGAGCTGATGTACAACCAGCAGGGCCCGGAGCGGAACAACTACGTCACCGAGAGCTACCTACAGGGGATCGCCAAGCAGATCCCGGGGCTGAACTTCAAGAAGTGGATGTCCGACCGCAAGCTGGCCAAACTCAAGAACCAGCTCAGCGTGGAGAGTCAGCAGGGCATCAACGCCGATGGCGGTCCGAAAAAGGTGTCCACCCCCACGGTTGTGATCAGCGGGCCGCGTGGCGCAGCCAGCCCGATTATCGGCCTGCCCACGAGTGGCTACAGCGGCTACGTGGCCGCGATCAAGGCTGTCGTCGGCTAGCCGAAGACGGAGCTCGATCGCAGCGCGCATGAGCCCCCCGGTCAAGCTCGCGGACACGAGCCGCCTGAGCAAGGCGATCCTCCTGATCGCCCTGCTCGGCACGCTCGAGGCCGCCTACCTGACCTACGTCCACTATCACGGCCTCGGCGCGCTGGCGTGCATCGGCGGCAGCCACGGAAAGTCGAGCTGCGAGCAGGTGCAATCATCGGTTTACTCGACGCTCGACGGGCTTCCGATCGTGTGGCTGGGACTGCTGGGCTATCTGTCGATCCTCGGCTCGCTGTTCGTCAGGGGCGAGCTCGGGCGTGGCGCCGGGTTCTGCATCGCCCTGATCGGCTTCGGCTTCAGCGTGTACCTGACGTACCGCGAGGTGTTCACGCTGAAGGAGATCTGCGAGTGGTGCGTCGGCAGCGCAGTGCTCATGACGCTCCTCGCCGTGCTGACCGCGATCCGCTTCCTGCGCGGCGCACCGTCAACGTAGCCGCCGTCCAGCGGGACGGCGGCCGGCGGCCGTTCACACCATCTTCACCGCCGCTTCCCCGAGACGTCACGAACCCGCATACGTGGGTAGCAATGCTGCTGTTATGCAACTTCCCGCAAGTGGCGAGCGTGCTCTCGCCCACATCCACCTGATCTACGTCGGTCCGCTCGATGAGCAGCATCGCGTGCGCGCTCTCGCCGAGGCGTTCCTCGCGGCCCGCGACCACGACCCTCGGTTGCAGCTGCTGATCGGGGGCGATGGCGCCGAGCGCGAATGGCTCGAGCACCACCTCGGCCATGCCGCCACCTTCCTCGGGCCGCTGAGCGCAACCCAACTCAGCGAGCTGATCACCCAGGCCGATCTGCTCGTCTCCCCCACCTCCGGCGCCGACACGGCGGCGACGATCGTCGAGGCCCAGCGCGAGGGCGTCGCCGTGCTCGCCGTCGACGGCGGCGAGGCCGCCACGCTGATCGAGAACGGCCGCAGCGGCTTCCTCGTGCCGGATGACCCGGTCGCGCTCACGGACGCGATCCGCTGGCTCTCCCGCCGCGCCACGCTGCGCGAGCGGCTCGCAATCGGAGGACGCCGGGCCGCCGATGAGCGGCTCCCGTCCGCGCGGGAGCGGATCATGAGTGCATGAGTTGGAGGAGCACGCGTGCGGCCGCGCAGAGCGGAAGCGAGCCGCGGCATGTCGCGGTGATTGACCTCGGCTCGAACTCCTGGCGGCTGGTGATCTACAGCTACGGCCCCGATGCACCGCAGGAGTGGTGGAAGCAGACCGACGAGCTCTACGAGTCGGTGCGCATCGGCAGCGGCATGGCCGCGACTGGCGCCCTCAGCGATGATGCCATGGACCGCGGCCTCGAGACGCTCGCGATCTTCGCGCGCTTCTGCCACGCCAACGGGCTGGGCGACGATGACGTGCACGTGTTCGCCACCAGCGCGATCCGCGACGCCAACAACGGCGAGCGGTTCCTGTCGCGCGTGCGCGAAACAACCGGCTATGAGGTCGAGGTCCTCTCGACCGCCGCGGAGGCGCACTACGGCTATGTCGCCGCGATCAACTCAACCACGCTCGGCGATGGTGTCGTGCTCGACATCGGCGGCGGCAGCATGCAGCTGATCCAGGTCGAGAACCGGCGCGAGCGCGCCAGCGTCTCGCTCCCGATCGGCGCGGTGCGGATGACCGAGGCCTTCCTCTCCGGCGGCGACCCCGACAAAGGCACGCGCAAGAAGGACCTGCAACGCCTGCGCGACCACCTCGCCGCCGAACTCGCCGCCGCCGACTGGCTGAGCGGCCGCGGTGGCCGCCTGGTCGGCACCGGCGGCGCCGTGCGCAACCTCGCCGCCGCCGCCCAGCGGGCGCAGTTCGGCGCCGCGGGTGGCACCGACATCGGGATCCAGGGGTTTGTCGTGAGCGCCGCGGCGCTCGAGCAGCTCGTCGGCACGCTGGCGGCGCTACCCGTCGGCGAGCGCCGCGGCGTCCCCGGCATCAAGCCAGGACGCGGCGACATCATCCTGGCCGCGGCCGTGGCGCTGCAGACGGTGGTCGAGCTTGGTGGCTTCGATGGGATCGAGGCCACCAAGTCCGGCCTGCGTGACGGCATCTTCCTGGCGCGCACGATCCTCGGTGAGGAGAAGCCTCGCTTCCCGGAGGTGCGCCGGGCGGCGGTCCGGAACCTCGCGGTCCAGTACGAGTCCGATCTCCCGCACACCGAGCATGTCGCCCACCTGGCGCTGCAGATGCACGAGTCGCTTGCCTCAGGCGGCCTGTTCGATCCCGCGGAGGGCGAGACCGAGCTGCTGTGGGCCGCCGCGATGCTGCACGACGTCGGTATGACCATCTCCTACGGCGATCACCACAAGCACTCGCGCTATCTGATCGTCAGCGCCGAGCTGCCCGGCTTCGATCCGCGCGAGCGCGCTCTGATCGCGCAGATGACCCGCTACCACCGCAAGGGGGTGCCGAAGCTCGGCGAGTGGTCCAAGCTCGCCCGCGACGGCGACGATGAGATGCTCGACCGCTGCGCGCTGATCCTGCGCCTGGCCGAGCACCTCGAGCGTGGACGCGACCAGTCGGTCAGCGGGGTGCACCTGCGCTCCAACGGCGACGGCGTCTCGCTGCATCTGCTCGCCGAGGGTGACCTGACGCTGCCGCGCTGGAGCGTGGAGCGCTACGGCGACGACGAGGCGTTCGAGCGGACCTTCCACCGGCCGCTGGTGATCGGGTGATAGGCGCCAGCGCCGGCGCCCGTCCCGAACGCACGGGATCCTGTGGCCGGTCGCGACGCGCGGCGTAGTCTTCGAAGCATGCTCTGGTTGTTGCGCCACGCCGAGGCAGCTGAGGGCCGTCCCGATGAGGCGCGGCCGCTGACCTCGCGCGGGATCGAGCAAGCCCGTACTGTGGGGCTCGCACTCGCCAGGTTAGGCGTGAAGCTCGACAGCTGCCTGTCGAGCCCCAAGCGCCGCGCGCTGGAGACTGCACAGCTCGCCTGCGAGCGGCTCGGGGTCGAGGTCATCGCGGAGTCCGCGATCGCCGGATCGACGTACGACCCCGAGGGGCTCACGGCCGGCCTCGGCGAGGCGCTGCTGGTCGGGCACAACCCGGCGATCTCCAATGTGCTGCGCGACATGACCGGCGCGCGTCTGCATATGCGCAAGGGCGGAATCGCGGCGGTACGGCGCGGCGAGCTGGTCCTGCTGCTGACGCCCACCGAGCTGGCGGCGATCGCCGGACCGGCAGACGCATGACCGACTCGATGCTGACCCAGGAAGACGTCGGCGGTGGTGACGACGAAGCACGCGACCTGAGCAGCCCCGCGCTCTACACCAATCGCGAGCTGTCCTGGCTGGCCTTCAACGAACGCGTACTCGAACTCGCCGAGGACGACCACCAGCCGTTGCTCGAGCGCCTCAAGTTCCTGGCGATCTACACCTCCAACCTCGACGAGTTCTTCATGGTCCGCGTCGCGGGCGTGCACGAGCAGATCGAGGCACGCGTCGACCGCAGCGCAGCTGATGGCCTGACGGCAACGCAGCTGATGGAGGAGATCGCCGGCAAGGCGCGCGCGCTCGACCGGCGCCACTCGCGGCAGTTCAGCGACGTGATCGCGCCCGCCCTCGCCGCCGAGGGGATCAGGATCGTCTCCTGCACCGAGTCGGGCGCCAGCCCGGAGCGGCTCAAGCGCCACTTCCTCGAGCACATCTTCCCAGTGCTCACACCTCTGGCGATCGGTCCTGGCCGGCCCTTCCCCTACATCTCGAATCTCTCACTCAGCCTGCTCGTGCACCTGCACGACCCGGCGCTCGAAACCGAGCTCTACGCCCGCGTGAAGGTGCCCAAGGAGGTGCTGCCGCGCTTCGTCGAGATCGACAGGGACACGTTCGTGCCGCTCGAGGACATCATCGCCCACCACCTCGACCAGCTCTTCCCCGGCATGGATGTCGTCTCGCACAGCCTCTTCCGCGTGACACGGGATGCCGACTTCGATATCTCCGACGAGGCCGACGATCTGCTCGCCGCGGTCGAGGACGAGTTGCGGCGCCGGCGCTTCGGCGAGGTGGTGCGGCTCGAGGTCGCTAGCGACATCGAGCCTGCGCTGCGCGAACGGCTGGTCGACTGGCTGGACCTGGTCGCCAACCAGGTCTACGACGAGCAAGGCATGCTCGACCTCTCGGACCTCTGGCAGATCGTCGGGATCGAGGGCCACCCGGAGCTGCGCCAGCGCTCGTGGGCGCCGCTGACGCATCCCGCCCTGCGCCCACGCCCCGACGACACCGGCGAGCAGGCGGACATCTTCGCGCAGATGCGCGAGGGCGCGTTCCTCGTGCACTACCCCTACCACTCGTTCTCGGCGAGCGTCGAGCGTCTGGTCATGCAGGCGGCGGTGGACCCGAACGTGCTGGCGATCAAGATGACCGTGTACCGCACCTCCGATGACTCGGAGCTGGTCCCGGCGCTGGTCACGGCCGCCGAGAACGGCAAGCAGGCGGTCTGCATGGTGGAGCTCAAGGCGCGCTTCGACGAGCGCCTGAACATCCGCTGGTCGCGCGAGCTCGAAGAGGTCGGCGCGCACGTGGTGCACGGTATCCCCGGCCTCAAGACGCACGCCAAGACGATCCTCGTGGTCCGCCGCGAGCACGACGAGGTGCGCCACTACGTGATGATCGGGACTGGCAACTTTCACGCCAAGAACGCACGGCTGTACGACGACTTCGGGTTCTTCACCACAGATCGCGAAACCGGCCAAGAGGTAGCGAACCTGTTCAACGCACTGACCGGCTACGCCCATCCTGGACGCGGCCGCAAGCTGCTGGTCGCGCCGGACTTCATGCGCGAGCCGCTGCTCGAGCTGATCGAGCGCACGATCGCCGCGCGCCGCGATGGCCGGCACGCCCGCATCCGCATGAAGATGAACTCGCTGGTCGACGAGCGCTGCATCGAGGGCCTCTACCGCGCCTCGCAGGCCGGCGTGCCGATCGAGCTGAGCGTCCGCGGCATCTGCTGCCTGACCCCCGGGGTTCCCGGCGTCAGCGAGACGATCAACGTCGTCTCCGTCGTCGGGCGCTTCCTCGAGCACTCGCGCATCTTCTCCTTCGAATTCGGCGATGAGCGCGTCATGTACATCGGCTCAGCCGACCTGATGCAGCGCAACCTCGACGCGCGCGTCGAGCTGCTGGTGCCGATCGAGCGCCCCGAGCTGCAGGCCGAGCTCAACGACACGATCGACCGCTGTCTGGCGGACGACACGACCGCCTGGACGCTGGCCTCCGACGGCACCTGGAACCGCCGCACAGGCCGCACGCGCTCCGTACACCGCGAGCTGATGGAGCGGACACAGGCCTCGGCCTCCGGGCTGCCGACGATCAGCTGAGCCGGCGCGGACTGACGCGGGGCGGACTGAACCGGCCGGGGCTCGGTAGGCGGCGGCCAAGCGGGGCCGCCGCCATCCCTGACGAGTCAGCCGGCGTTCGGGGCTGAGGCCGGCCGTACGCCCAGCGTGACCGTGACGCGGGTGGTCTGGTGGCTCGGCGTGACGATCGTCAGCTTCACCTTGGCACCGGGCTTGTAGCCGCTGATCACCGAGATGAAGCCATCGCTGCTGGTGACCGGCGTGTCGTTGACCTTGGTGATCACATCACCCGAGACAAGCCCGGCCTTGGCGGCCGGCGAGCCCGGGACGACCGCCTCACTCGAGCCGGTGCCGGCGCCGCCGATCTCGGCCCCCGGGGTGGTGGTCGAGCCATTGAGGCTGACGCCCACGTAGGGGTGCTCCACCTTCTTTCCGGCGATGATCGTGTTCGCCACCTGCACGTCAGTGTTGCCCGGCGTGGCGAAGCCGACCCCGGAGCTGTCGCCGCTGCTCGTCTGGATCTGGTCGTTGAGCCCGAGGGCCTGGCCGTTGCCGTCGAGCAGCGGGCCGCCCGAGTTGCCGGGGTTGATCGCCGCGTCGGTCTGGATTGCCGCCGGGATCTGGTAGCCGTTGGGCGCCTCGATGGTGCGGCCGACAGCGCTGACGATCCCCGCGGTGGTGGTTTCGGGCAGGCTGAAGGGGCTGCCGATCGCGACCACCGGATCTCCGACCTGCGCGTGGTCCGAGTTCGCGAACGGGATCGGGTGCAGCTCCGACGGCTTGGCGTCAACCCTGAGTACCGCAACGTCGCTGGAGGGATCGGTGCCGAGCACCTTCGCGGGCAGGCTGAGGCCATCCTGGAAGTTGACGGTGGCGCTGGAGGCACCGGAGACGACGTGCTCGTCGGTGAGGATGTCGCCCTGCTTGTCGTAGACGACGCCCGCGCCCTCGTCCTGGGTGGTCTGCGACGGGGTGCTGAAGAAGCCGTTGTTGGAGCCCTGTTGCACCGACTTGACGACGATGTCGACGACGCCGGGGCTGTCCATCTTGTAGATCTGGTTGACGCTCAGGCCGCTGGTGGTCGTGCTGTTGGCAGTCGGGATCGAGCTCGAGCCGGACGAGCCGACCTGCTCGATCACCGTCTTGTTCGTGCCGCCGTTGGAGACGAGCAGCGCGATGACCGCACCCGCGACCGCGCCTGCAATCACAGGCAGCACTTTCATGAGGCGGGACATGGTGGTGGGTATTCTCCTGTCGAAGCTTGCTTGGTCTCTTACCCTCTGCCCATGATCGTGGCGGGGCACTGCTAGAGCTTCATAAGAGTCGCGCCGTCCGGGCTTTCTGCAAGCCCGCGACTACTGCTCTGCGGCGGCGCGCTCGATGAACGGCGCCAGCGCGCCGGGATTGGCCAGTGACTCCCGGCTGACGGCACGTTCCACGGGCATGCCGGTGAGGATGCGCTTGACGGGCACCTCGAGCGCCTTGCCCGAGAGTGTGCGCGGCACCTCGGCGATCGGGGTGATCGCGTCGGGCAGGTGACGCGGCGAGCATTGCCGGCGCAGCTGGCTGCGGATGGTGGATTGCAGGGCGTCGTCGAGCTCGGTGCCTGTTTGCAGCACCACGAACAGCTCCATCCAGCCGTCGGTACCGGGCCGTGGCAGGTCGACCACGAGCGCGTCGCGGATCTGGTCGAGCGCAAGCACCGCGCGGTAGATCTCGGCCGTGCCGATGCGCACCCCGCCGCGGTTGATCGTGGCGTCCGAGCGACCGTGGATGATTGCGGCGCCGTCGCCGGTCAGCTCGATCCAGTCGCCGTGGCGCCAGACCCCGGGGTAGGTCGCGAAATAGCTCTCGCGATAACGCTCGCCGCCAGCGTCGCCCCAGAGGCCGACCGGCATCGACGGCATCGGCTGCGTGATGACGAGCTCGCCCACCTGGTCGGTGTGCGCGTTGCCCTGCTCGTCCCAGGACTCGACCGCGGCGCCCAGCGAGCGCGCCTGGAGCTCGCCGGCGCGCACCGGCAGCGTCGGTACGCCGCCGACGAAGGCGGTGCACACGTCGGTCCCGCCCGAGGTCGAGAACAGCCAGAGGTCCTCGCCCACGGACTCATAGACCCAGCGGAACGCCTCGGGCGCGAGCGGCGAGCCCGTCGAACCGAGCGCGCGCAGACGGCTCAGGTCGCGCTTGTGCCGTGGGACGACGTGCGCCTTCATGCTGGCGGCGATGAAGGCCGCGCTGGTCCCGAAGCAGGTCATTCCGGTGTCTTCCGCAAGGTCCCACAGGGCGCCCAGGTCGGGGTGGCCGGGGTTGCCGTCGTAGAGCACGATCGAGGCTTCGGTCAGCAGCACGCCGACCAGGAAGTTCCACATCATCCAGCCGGTGGTGGTGAACCAGAAGACCTTGTCGCCCGTCTGGGCGTCGAGGTGCAGGTTTGAGACCTTGAGCTGCTCGAGCAGAATCCCGCCCTGGCTGTGGACGATCGCCTTGGGCAGGCCGGTGGTGCCGGAGCTGTAGAGCACCCACAGTGGATGTTCGAACGGCACGGGCGTGCATTCCAGCTCGCCCGCCTGCGCTTTGGCAGGCGAGCTTCCGGACGCTGGTGGGAAGTCGGTCGGCCAGCCGCTCTGGTCGAGGTAGCCGAAGCGGACCAGGTGCGGCTGCGAGGGAATCGCTACGACGATCTCTTCGACGGTGGCGGCGCGGTCGAAGTCCCTGCCGCCATAGCGGTAACCATCGATGCCGAGCAGCACCTTCGGTTCGATCTGGCTGAAGCGATCGATCACGGCGCGGGCGCCGAACTCCGGCGCGGCGGATGACCAGATCGCGCCGATGCTGGCGCAGGCGAGCAGCGCGGCGACCGTCTCGGGGATGTTCGGCATGTAGGCGGCCACCGTGTCGCCTGGTCGTACGCCGAGGGCTTTCAATCCTGCCGCGATGCGAGCGGTTTCGCATTGCAGTTCGCCCCAAGTCCAGCTGTTTGGCGGGCGGGTTTCGGAGGTGTGCTGGATCGCGAGCGCCCGCGGGTCGCGGTTTCTGAACAGGTGCTCTGCATAGTTCAGCGTCGCGCCCTCGAACCAGCGGGCGCCGGGCATCTCGTGGCTCGACAGGGTTGTGGTGGGCGGCGTCGTGAACCGCACCCCGAAGTACTCGACGATCGATTCCCAGAAGGCCTCGACGTTCTCCACGGACCAGCGGTGCAGCGTCTGATAGTCGGGGAGTTGCTGGTTACGGGTGTCCACGAGCCAGGCCCGGTAGCGCTCGACCGCCGCGTGCTGGACGCGCTGCGCTGAGGGCGCCCAGAGAACCTCACGTGCGGCTGACATCCCGGTGAGTATGCGTGACTGGCGCAGGGGCCGCGCGCCGGCTGGCTGTTACATGCGTTTGGCGGCCGGTGGACCGGTGGTCTCGTCAGCTCTTTGTGAGGCTGCGCTGTCTACGACCCGGCGCCGGCCCGATCGGGCCGGCCGGAACCCGCACCAACACATCCAGCCCGCCCTCCAGGGGAGCACTGAGCTCGACCGTGCCGCCGTGCACCTCGGCCACCGAGCGCACGATCGAGAGGCCCAGGCCGAAGCCACCCGCGGTGCGGCTCAGGCGCCGGAACGGCTCGGTCAGGGACGGCACTGCCGCGGGATCGATCACGTCCCCGCCGTTGCGGACCAGCACCCTGGCCATCCCGTCGTTGGTCGACGTCATGACGCTGAGCTCGCCGCCCCGGTGGTTGTGGCGGATCCCGTTCTCGACGAGGTTGGCGAGCATCCGCTCGAGCAGCGCCGAGTCACCACGCGCCACCGCAGGCTCGAGCGAGGTGACGATCTTCACCCCCGCGGTCTGCGCGCTGTGGTGCAGGTCGGTGATGCAGTCGCCCACGAGCTCGGAGAGGTCCACCGGCTCCCCGCGAGCGTGGACGCCCTCGCTGCGCGCGAGCAGCAGCAGCGCGGCGATCAGCGACTCGCTGCGGTCGATCGTGTCCCGCACGGCCTCGCCCATCGCCCGCAGCTCGCCGACGCCCGCATGCGGATCGGCGAGCGCGACGTCGATCTCGGTGCGCATGATCGCCAGCGGGGTGCGCATCTCGTGCGAGGCATTGGCGACGAAGTGCTTCTGGCTGGCGAAGGCGGAATCGAGCCGCATCAGCATGCCGTCGAAGGTGTCGGCAAGCTCCTTGAGCTCGTCGTCGGGACCTTGCAACGCGATGCGCTCCCCCAGGTTCTCACCTGAGACACGCTGCGCCGCGGCGGTGATCGCACGCAGCGGCGCCAATGCGCGGCCCGCGATCCACCAGCCCAGCGCCACCGAGACACCGGTCATCACCACGAGTGCGCCTACGTACTCGAGCAGCAGCCGGTGCAGCGCGGCATCAACCGCCTGGTGGTAGCCAGCCTGGAAGGCACGAATGTCCGGGGCTGGCTGCCCAAGTGGCCGTCCGAACAACGAGTGATAGAGCGCAGCGCCGAGCCCCACCACCTCCGAGCGGAATGTGTGGTGGTGGTCGAGGTTGTGGCGGACGAGCAGGAAACCGACGGTCAGCAGCGCTGCCGAGCTGATCAGGAAGACACTCCCGTAGATCAGCGTCAGACGCAGCCGAATCGTGCGTGCCCGCCTCATCTCAGGCCATACGGTATCCCACGCCGATCACGGTCTCGACCACCGTTGGCTCTCCCAGCTTACGGCGCAGGGTCATGATCGTCATCCGCACCACGTTCGTGAATGGGTCGGTGTGTTCGTCCCAGACGCGCTCCAGGAGCTCCTCGGCAGACACGGTCGCGCCATCCGCGGTCATCAGCGTCTCGAGTACGGCCAGTTCCTTGCGGGCCAGGTCGATCTGGCGCCCGCCCCGCGTGACGCTGCGGCGGGCCGGATCGAGTTCAAGGTCCCCGTGTCTGAGAAGCGGCGGCCTGCTCGGCGCGGTGCGGCGGCTGAGCGCTCGGATCCGCGCCACCAACTCGGCGAAGCGGAAGGGCTTGGTCAGGTAGTCGTCAGCGCCCAGTGAGAGCCCCTCAACCAGATCTTCCAGCTCGCTGGCCGCGGTGAGCATGATGATTGCCGTCTCCGGACGCTCGGCGCGCACCAATCTGCAGACATCGTCCCCATGGACCACGGGTAGGTCCCGGTCCAGCACCAGCACGTCGTAGCGGACGACACGTGACTTGACCAGCGCATCGCCGCCATCGCCGGCGAGGTCCACGGCCATTCCCTCGCGCCGCAGGCCGCGGGCGATCGCATCCGCCAAGCGGCGCTCATCTTCAACTACAAGTACTCGCATTGCTGGGTGAGCATGACGTCGAAATCGTAAGAACAAGATAATCAGGGACGATGTCCCCCAAACGAAACGTGGACGATGTCCTCTGAGCGAAACCCGGTTGAACCGGCGCGGCAGCCGACCGCCGAACCGGGAACCTCATTCGATGTAACACCGACCGATGAGCAGAAGATGCTCGTCGAGGCGGTGCGCGACTTCGCGCTCAGGGCCTGTCGCCCGGCGGCGCTGGGCGCAGACGATGCTTGTTGCACTCCGGCGGAGCTGCTCGCGACCGCGACGGAGCTCGGCTTGGCGGCACTGGGGGTTCCCGAGGCTCACGGCGGTGTGCTCGAGTGTCGCTCGACCGTCACGGCGGCGCTGATCGCCGAGGCGTTGGCCGAGGGCGACATGGGCATCGCATTGGCGTGCCTGGCTCCGGCGGGAGTCGCCACCGCGCTGGGACTCTGGGGTGATGCCGAGCAGCAGGCCGAGTATCTGCCGGCCTTTGCCGGCGAGTCGCCACCGGCCGCCGCGATCGCGCTGTCCGAGCCTCGCGTGCTGTTCGACCCGTTTGCGCTCGAGACGCGCGCCACGCGTTCGGCTTCCGGGGACTTCGTGCTGGCCGGGGTCAAAGCGCTCGTGCCACGGGCGGCTGAGGCGGAGTTGCTGCTCGTCGCAGCCGCGCTCGATGGCGCGCCGTCACTGTTCATCGTGGAGACCGGTAGCACCGGCGTGAGCGCCACTGCCGACCCAGGGATGGGTCTGCGAGCGGCCGCAACCGCACGTGTTTCGTTCGAGGACGTGCGGCTTCCGGCATCTGCGCTTGTGGGAGAGGCTGACCCTCAGGCTTACCGTGAGCTGATCGCGCTCTGCCGGCTCGGCTGGAGCGCCCTGGCCGTCGGCACGGGCCAGGCGGTGCTTGACTACGTGAGCGGCTACGTGAACCAGCGGATGGCCTTCGGTGAGCCGATCTCGAACCGCCAGTCGGTCGCGTTCATGGTCGCCAACATCGCGATCGAGCTCGAATCCCTGAGGCTTGCGACCTATCGCGCAGCCGGCCTTGCCGAGACCGGCCACGATTTCATCCGCGCAGCCGCGCTCTCGCGCGCGCTTGCGGCCCAGCACGCGATGCGCATCGGCTCTGACGGCGTGCAACTGCTCGGCGGCCACGGCTACACCAAGGAACACCCCGTCGAGCGCTGGTACCGTGACCTGCGCGCCGCCGGGATGCTCGAAGGGGCGCTGCTCCTCTGATGACCGGCTTCCCGACCACGAAACCGCCCGCGCTCGGCCCCACGACCACGAAACCGCCCGCGCTCGGTCCCGCGACCACGAAACCGCCCGCGCTCGGCCCCACGACCCCGAAGCCGCTCGCGCCCGACCTCGCGACTCTGGTGCCCCGATGATCAACCTCGAGACGCCGGCGAAGCTAGACACCCTGACCTACCAGGCCAGCATGGCCGCGCTGCACGTGTTGCGGCCGATCTCCCGCAAATACGACACGGCCGAGCACACCTATCCGGTGGAGCTCGACACGCTCGCCGAGCTCGTCGCCCAGGCCAATGCCCAGCAGGCCGGGTTCAACACAAGCGACACCCCGGATCCGGCGCCTCCCGACCCCGGCTCGGACACAAACGTCAACGGCCGCAGCCTCGCCAGCCTGATCGGGCTGGTCGAGATGTGCTGGGGTGATGTCGGCCTGATGCTGACGATGCCGCGTCAGGGCCTCGGTCAGGCGGCAATCCGCGCCGTCGCCACACCCGAGCAGCTCCAGCGCTTCGGCGGCAAGTGGGCAGCGATGGCGATTACCGAACCGGAAGCCGGCTCCGACTCCGCGTCTATACGTACCACGGCCGTACTTGATGGTGACGAATACGTGCTCAACGGAGAGAAGATCTTCGTGACATCTGGCGATCGAGCCGAGCTGATCGTCGTCTGGGCCACGCTTGACCGCTCGGTCGGGCGCGGCGCGATCAAGTCATTTGTCGTCGAACGTGACAATCCAGGCCTGAAACTCGACAGGCTCGAGCACAAGCTTGGTATTCGCGCCTCTGACACTGCCAATTTCGTTCTTGAGAACTGTCGCGTACCGAAAGTCAACCTGCTCGGCTCGCCGGAGATCGCGACCGCGCGCGAGGGCTTTGCCGGAGTGATGCAGACCTTCGACAACACACGACCGATGGTTGCCGGGATGGCGGTCGGCGTCGCCAGAGCGGCACTCGAGCGTACACGCGAGTTGTTCGAGGAGGCCGGGGTGCAGATCGACTACGACCGTCCGCTGACCACGCAGAGCGCGGCGGTGGCGGAGTTCATCCAGCTCGAGGCCGACTGGGAGGCCTCACGCCTGCTGTCGCTGAAGGCCGCCTGGATGTCAGATAACCGCGTGCCGAACACGGTCGCGGCGTCAATCGCCAAGGCCAAGGCCGGCCGCGTGGCCACCGATGTCACCCTGCACTGCGTGGCGCTCTGCGGCACGGTCGGCTACGGCGAGGACGAGCTGCTGGAGAAATGGGCGCGCGACGCCAAGATCCTCGACATCTTCGAGGGCACGCAGCAAATCCAGCAGCTCGTGATCGCCCGGCAGCTGCTGGGCAGGCAGTCCTCAGAGCTGCGCTAGGCCCCGTCGCGGGCGGTGTGCTGGGCCCCGTCGCGGGCGGTGTGCTGGGCCCCGTCGCGGGCGGTGCGCTGGGCTCCGTCGCGGGCGGTGTGCTGGGCCCCATCGCGTGTGCTCTACGACGCCTGCTCGACGACTTTGAATTCGATTCCGGCGCGCACGAGTCTGTCGATCAGCGGCTGGCCCAGTGCCAGCGCCGGCGTCCACTGACCACCGCCGAGCTGCGGCAGGTTGTCGTCAAAGGCCAGCGCCAGCGCCGATTCTGCCAGCATCTTGGCCGTCTCGCCGTAGCCGGGATCACCGCCGCGGAGCTCGGTGATCAGCCGCGCGCGCGGACTGCCCAGGCCGTAGTCGGCGACCATCCGCACACGGAAGAACGACTTTGCGCGGCGCTCCTCTGACGGCCCGCTGCCCGGAGCCTTCAACCTCAACAAGAGCTTTCGGGTCGTCTCGAGTTGCGCGAGTGCTGTGACGATGCCGACGCCGACCCCGAAGCCGATCGTCGTGCGCAGCTTCTTGGTCACGATGAAGTGCGAGTAGCTGAAGTCAGGGCCGTACGCCGAGTTCAGACGGGCCGAGCGCAGCACGTGCTGCGGGTCGACCGTCGGGACTGGCACCACCCAACCCCCGGCCAGCGGCTCGTTGTGAGGTCGTCCCGGGATTCCACGGACGCTCCGCCCTTCCGCGAGGTGCCCATCATCGGCGTTTCGCTCGACGGAGCGGCGCTGCCGCGCGACGCGACCTCCCTCCTTGATCCGACCCATCTGCCCGACGGCCGAATGGAAGGTGCCCCCGGAGATGGAGCCGCTGGCGGCTCCGAACCCGCGCAGAGCGATCGGAACGTCATCCGGCAGCTGCGAAACCGCAAAGAGTGCCCCAAGGTCATATGGGATCGAATCGAAGCCGCAGGAGTGCACCAGCCTCGCTCCGCTGGCCTTCGCCACGGTGTGGTAACGCAGATACACGACGTCGATGAACTCCGATTCTCCCGTCAGATCGACGTAGTCGGTCCCGGCAGCAGCACATGCGGCCACCAACGGTTCGCCGTAGCGGAGGTACGGGCCAACCGTCGAGATCACCACCCGGCCCGCTTCGGCGAGCGTTCGAATCGAGCTCTCGTTCGTGACGTCAGCGACGAGTATCCCCCACCCGGGACGCTGAACCGCTTCGCGGAGCGCCTCGAGCTTCTCGGCACTGCGACCGGCCAGCGCGACCCGCGTACCCTCCGGGGAGTGCTCCGCCAGGTACTGCGCGGTCAGCTCACCGACAAAGCCCGTGGCCCCGAACAGGACGATGTCGTGATCGCGTGCCATCCCGCGTCGACTTTACCCCCGTCACTAGATTCCGCGATGCGATGCTGATCCGTCACGCCAAACCCGAGGACGCCGCCGGCTGCCTCGCCGTCTACGGACCGTTCGCCGATGGCACAGCGATCAGCTTCGAGCGCGAAGCACCGTCGCTCGATGAGTACCGGCAACGCATCACGCGTGTCAGTCGCACCCACGCCTTCCTGGTCGCCGACGAGCGGGAGCGCATCGCAGGGTTCGCATACGCCGGCGTACATCGTGAGCGCTTGTCCTACCGCTGGACGTGTGAGGTGAGCGTCTACCTGGGCGAGGGTTTTCGCGGCCGCGGCCTTGGTCGCGCGCTCTATCAGGCACTCTTTCCGTTGCTGGAGGCGCAGGGCTACCGGATGATGCTCGCCGGCATCTCCCTGCCCAACCCAGCCAGCGTCGCGCTGCACAGATCGCTCGGCTTCGACGAGGTTGGTGTGTATCGGCGTATCGGCTGGAAGGCCGGTGGTTGGCGCGATGTCATATGGCTTGCGCGACAGCTCGGAGCGGCAACGCATGAGACGGAACTGCCACCACCGCCGGGTCCACCGGTCCGGCTCGCCCAGCCGCTCGAGCTCCAGTGAACGGGCGGCCCGGCTGAGCGGCATTCGCCGCACGAGCCTCGGTGGCGTGGCGGCGGGCGGAAGCGGTGGCGTGGCGGCGGGCGGAAGCGGTGGCGTGGCCGCGGGCGGAAGCGGTGGCGTGGCGGTAGGCGGAAGCGGACGCGGCGTTCGCGTAAGGCCTACTCAGTGCGCGGGCCGAATGCGCGCGCGTGATCACGCACACCACCGATACGAGTCCCGGCCTTCCGGATGTCATGTACTGTTATGTACATATCCACGTGCGGCGGCCCGCTCAGCAGCTCGTCGAGCACCGTTGCTGCCTGTGTGTGACACAGGCAGTTTGCAGTCGAGCTCACTGCATGCACCAAACGCACGCCCGGCATCGGGCGCGTCACGAGAAAGTCATCGGGACTGCGCCTCGAGCGCACGTGTGTACCGCTCCAGCGCTGCCGCACATCCGGAGTGAAACCCAGGAGACTGCGCGCCTGACCGAGCATCAGCAGGTCAAGGCGCTCACGGGAGAACGGCATGCGAGCGTCTGCGTACGTTGTTGTACTCCCTACGACGAGGTCCCCGTCACCGAGCTGTGCCACAACCAGGTTTACGCCGCCCTCGACGAGTTCGGGCGACTCCAGCTCGAGCCGCTCCCCGAGCGACTGCATGGCGCCCGCGGCGCAGAAGCCGGGATATCCGAGCAGACTCGAGCCCGTGGTTAGCGTCTGCCGGTAGCCGTGCCCGACCGGTGAAGCAAGGCGCAGCATCTGCGAACGGGACAGCGTCAGCGAGCTCTCCTGTGACCACAGCGCCCGCGGCAGCATCTGGTAGTCCGCTCCTGGGCAGACCACGATCGCTCCGGCTCGGACGCGCAGCGCGCCGGCGTGAACCGCCCCGGGCTCGATCTCGTGCACGTGGGCGCCCCATTCGATCCGCGCGCTTGGATCTCGGCCGAGCAGTCGTGCCAGGGCAGCGGTCGCCGAGCGGGGATCTATACGGAGGTCCTGCTTCGCATGAAGGCCCCCAAGCACCCCGTCGACGGGAATCGGCGCGAGCTTTCCGATCTTCTTCGGCGAGCGCATGCGCGCGTGACGCCCCGGGTCGCAGGCGGTTGCCTCCAGCACTGCGAGCTCCTCGGGTCGGTGGGCGATGATCAGTGTGCCGCCCTCATCCGCGCGGGCGCCGGCGCGGCGTGCGAGGTCTATCCAGCGCTCACGCGCCAGCGGCGCGGCATCCAACGCCCGACCCGCGGGCAATGCTGAGAAGAAGAGATGGCCCGAGTCCCGCACACTCGCCCCCGTCGCGCGCGCACCGCGTTCCAACAGCACCACGCCCAGGCCGCGTCGCCGGGCCTCGTGCGCGTGCGCCAGGCCGATGAGACCCGCCCCGACGACACATACGTCGGTCTCGATCGTTCTTATGAGGCTGGGCAAGAGTCGTCGGTGAAATGGGCGATGATCAGATAGTTGGAGCGCGGGTCCAACCGACTGTCGCAGGCCGCGACAACCCAACCGTTTCGCCCAGAAGGCCACTTCTATAAGCGCCACGAAGTCCCTGCAAGAAGCCGCCCACTCTTACGTTGTGCGGCTCACCACTCGACGTTCCGCCGCCGGATGCGGTTTTATCCGGCGGCATGACACCTGTGGGAGAGGGGTGCCTGCGGCCGCTGAGCGCCGCCACCGCCGGTCGAACGACACTGCGCGTCGCGGCCATCGGCGCCACCCTGTGTGCGTTGGCGCTGTGGTTCTCGAGCGTCGCTCGCGCCGACAGCTCCCTGTTGTGCGCCGGCTACTCGCCGTGCAGCGCCCCAGGGCTGACCACCCACGGATACCAGAACGCCGCCGCCGAGTCCTGGTGGTCCATGTACCCGGGCATCAACTGCACCAACTACGCCGCCTACCTCGAGTCCCAGATCTACGGTGTTCCCACACCAGGCGTGCTGCTCGGTGACGCGTTCCAATGGTCCGACCACGCATCCGAGGCCGGCATCCCCGTCGACCAGACACCAACCGCGGGCTCTGTCGCCGTGTGGGGCTCCGACGCGCAGGGCATGGGCGGCTACGGTCACGTGGCCGTGGTCGAGGCGATCGGCCCCGACGGCAGCTACATCGACGTCTCCCAGAGCGGCATGGGGACCGCCAACGACGGTTACAGCTGGGAGCGGGTCTACCGCGACGCTTCCTCCTGGGAGCCATGGCCCACGAGCTTCATCCACTTCGCCGGCTCAGGCAGCTCGACCACCCTGCCCCGCGCGGGCTCGCGCATGCCGGGCGCCGAGCTCGTCTCCGTCGGCGGCTAGTCCACCCGCCGCGAAGTCTCGTTGACCGCCAGGTCAGCCCACCGCTCGTGAGCGGCTCGCGCGGCTGCCTGTAGCCTCCCGCTCCATGCTCCTCTTCAACAGCGCGGTCTCCGGCAACTGCTACAAGGTCCGCCTGCTGGCGGTGCACCTGGGTATCAAGCTCGACCTGCACGAGCTCGACGTCGTCGACCGCGCCGACCGACCCGGCCTCATCGGCAACCTGACGCCCGTCATGCGTGTGCCCGTGGTGGTGCTGGATGACGGACGCTCGATGTTCGAGTCCAACGCGATCATCGATTACCTCGCTGAGAGCACGCCCTTCATGCCCGTCGACCCCTATGAGCGCCAGCAGGCGCTTGCGTGGCAGTTCTTCGAGCAGTACGAGATCGAGCCCAACCTGGCCGTCGCCCGCTTCTTCAGGCTCTTCGATCTGGAGCCTCCGGAGGGCCTCTGGCGCCAGAAGCAGGAGGGCGGACGCAAGGGCCTCGAGGCACTCGAGCGCGGCCTCACCGGCAAGGAGTTCCTCGTCGGTGACCGCTACACGGTCGCGGACATCAGCGCTTACGCCTACACGCACGTGGCCGGTGAGGGCGGCTTCGACCTCGAGCCCTACCCGTGGATCCGCGCGTGGATTGATCGCGTCGCCGGCCAGCCAGGGCACATCCTGATCACCGACTGACCTGCACTGCCGCCCAGCGGGGCGGCAACCCCAGGCCGTAATCGGCTACCGGCGGCCCGTGAGCGGTGAGAACCGCTCGACCGCCTCGTTGGCGAAGGCCCTCGGCTCGGCCTTGGCCACCAGCTTGCCCAACTCGCGACGCTCGCGCTCTGGCAGGTTCTGCGGCCGGCCCTTGGCCTCCTTGAGCAGCAGCACGATGCGGCGGCGCTCCGCTGGGGTCAGGCGCTCGAAGTGAACCTTGGCCAGCATCGCGAGCTCCGCCAGCACCACCAGACTGGCCAAGGGCACGCGCCTCAGCCCGGGAAGCCGCTGGGCGGCGCGGGCGACTGCGACGTTCATCAACGGCGACAGCATCCTGGTTCGATTCTACGCCGGTCACCGTGCCCCTCCCGCTGGGTGCTCTGTACCGTCTCGCCGGATGGCCGTGCCCACCATCCATCCGGCCCTACGCGAGGTGATCGAGCAACTCGCCCCACTCGAGCGCCCCCCCGGGTCACCCGGAGAGGCCCAGGCAGCTGCCTGGATCGCCGAGCGTCTCCGTGCTGCCGGCTGTGATGCGACCGTCGAGGCCGCTCAGTACCACGACGGCTACGCCAAGCCGATCGGGATGCTGGCCGCGCTCACCACCTTTGCGGGCCTGGTCGCGCTGCGCAGGCGGGGGCGACTCGCCGGAGGTGCGCTGGCCGCGCTCGCGGGAGCAGCGATCGCCGACGACGTGGCCAACACCCACCGCGTATTCCGCCGCCGGCTGACCAAGCCGCTACCCACCCAGAACGTGGTCGCGATCACCGGCGACCGTGACGCCGACCGCACGCTGGTGGTCCTCGCACACCACGACGCCGCCTCGACCGGGCTGATCTTCGATCCGCGCTTCCAGGCATGGCTCGCCCACGAGTTCCCCGGACTCGTCGAACGTCTAGACACCTCGTTCCCGCTTTGGTGGCTGGTGCTCGCCGGTCCGGCAGCCGTGACGCTGGGAGCGGCGCTTCGGCGCAGGTCACTGGTGGCCGCCGGCAGTGCCGTCGCCGCCACCACCACCGCGACGATGGCCAACATCCATGCGAGCCCGGTGGTGCCGGGCGCAAACGACAACCTCTCGGCCGTGTCGGTGCTGGTCGCGCTCGCGGAACGGCTGCACGACGAACCGATCCGCGGACTGCGCGTGATGCTGGTCTCGTGTGGTGCCGAGGAGGTGATCCAGGGCGGGATCAACTCTTTCGCGAAGCAGCACTTTCCCACGTTGCCTCAGGACCGCACCTGGTTCTTGACGCTCGACACGGTCGGTTCTCCGATCTTGGCCATGTGCGAGGGCGAAGGTCCAGTGGTGATGGAGGACTACTACGACCGCCGCTTCCGCGATCTGGTCGCGCGCGTCGCCGACCGCTCGGGCGCCCCGTTGCGTCGCGGCTTGCGCGCACGCAACTCAACCGACGCCGTGATCCCGAGTCACGCGCGCTATCCCACCGCACTGCTGATCTCGATCGACCGGCACAAGGCACTCTCGAACTACCACCTGCTCTCCGACACACCCGAGAACATCGACTACAGGACGGTCGAGCAGGCGCTACACGTAACCGAGGCGGTTGCCCGCGAGTTGGCAGCCAACCCCTGGATCTGAGAAGTTGCCGCCGATGACACTCGTGACCGAACTCGAGCTGCCGCAGATCAATACGCTGCGTGAGCGGCCACGCGAGCTCGCGCCGAACGTCGCCGAGGAGACCCTGCGCGACGAGCCGATCACGGCGTGGCACGCCGTCCGGATCTACGGCTTAGACAGCCTGCCGCTCCGCTTCGTGCGCTAGCCGCGGTGTCCGTTGGCCCCCCGGCACGGTCCAGAGCGCATCGTCCCCGAGCGGATGGCGCTCGGCGTGGCCCTCGGCCACCCGCGCAAGCAGCGCGCGCTCGGCGCCACGGCGGTCGGGCAGGTCGTTGCTGACCGTCAGCAGCGCTCCCACCTCCTGGGTGGTGAGCCCGAAGCTGAAGTACTCGAGCAACTCGCCCACATCCGCCGGCGGCGCCTTGCGCTCGAGTGTCGGGTCGAGGTTCGCGACCAGCACGTCGTAGGCCTCGACCGTCTGCATCCCGCCGGCCTCGAGCCGCAGGCCGTCAGCAGCACGGGTGAAGACCACCGACGGAGCGGTGTAGCGGACGTGGCCGTCGCTGTTGCCCGCCTTGCCCTGAAACTCGGTCGGCGAACCCGCCGCGGTGCGCGTCTCCGCTTTGTCGGCCTCGTAGTCGGCGAGCACCTCCGGCGAGTCGATCAGCGCGACGATGCGATCGGCATCGACGCCGTCGACGACGCTCAACACGTCGCGCAGCTGCTCGTCCTCGTCGAACAGCAGCGGCGTGTTGAAGTTTGCGAGCTGCAGCGTGCGGAACACCGCCCATTCGCTGCCCGGCCACTCGCGCCGCGCAGCGATGACGGCGCGGCAGGCTCGCGACGAGGCCGCGAGCCGAGACTTGACGATCAGGCTGAACGGCATCCCCCACTGCTCACGGAAGCGGACGTCTCCCTGAGCTCTGCGCAGCGGGGTATAACCGTTCGATTCGTAGCGCGATGTGTCCTCGCTGAGGCCGACGAGCACGAGGCGCCAATTGATCTGGCTGCCATAGCGCCACTCGATCACGCGCAGTGCCGGGTTTTCCGAGTAACCGAAGGGACAGGCTGGGTCGCTGTAGAGCGTGGCTGAGAGCGGAGAGGTCATACCAGAGAGACTAGGGAACAGCACTCGCCGGCTGGAGCGCTTTAGCGGATGCTGCGGCCGGCGACCGTGTCAGCCCGCGCCGCGAGGGACGACCCTGTCAGCCCGCGGCGCGCGGGACGACCCTGTCAGCCCGCGCCACGAGGGACGACCCTGTCAACGCGCGGCGCGAGGGACGACCCCGTCAGCCCGCGCCGCGAGGGACGACGCCGTGACGGACGAGGTCCGCATAGACCTCCTCGCACGCGCGCTTGACGAGGTCCCAGTCGTAGCGAACCACACGGTGGCCGTGCTTGCGGAGGGTCAGCTCCTTGCGGCGGTCCACGCGAAGCTGGCCCGGCTTCGAGTGGTTCCCGATGCCATCGACCTCGGCCACGAGGTCCTGCTCCGGCCAGTAGGCGTCCACGGGGAAGCCGTAGAACCAGCGGTTGAATTGCGGGACCGGCAGTCCGAACCGCTCGCAGAGACACAGGAGCGCAACCTCCAACTCGCCGTTCGTGCGTGCCAGCTCGGGCTGGTGGATCGCCAGGGCCTCCCTCAACGCCCGGCTCCCAGGGCGTCCCTTGCCACAGATCGCACCGAGAGCCGCCAGGTCGAGCTCATCGCGGTAGTCCAGCACCGCCAACGCGCGGCGCACGAGCTTGAAGTCCCGCGGGTTGGCGGCGAGGTCGAGCAGCGTCTGGGCGATCGAGGTGGTGGGGATGTCCTTATGGCTCGCGCGTGCCAGCGCGCGGCCGGTGTGCACCTGGATGACGCCCCGGATCGACCTGATCTTCGTGCGGGGAGTCGAGACGTGGATCACGTCGGGCGGGTACATGATCAGCTCACGATGGTGCGCGCCCGAGGCGTGGCAGAGCATCGCGCCCGGCCCGGCGTAGAGCACCGCGGCCCAGAGATCCGCGTCATGGCTCGCGGCGGTGTGGCCAACCGCGTAGACGCGCGGCAGCACCCGCGTGAGGTATCGGGACCGCGTCCAGTAGTGAATCGTCGTCCGCGACAGGCCGAGCGCCACGAGTTGTGCCGCCGAAACCCGACCATGCTGGCGCCGAACGAGTCGCTCGACCCTTTCTTCCTGCCAAAAGTTCGTCATATAGAACAAGAGGCAGGAAGAACGCTCGGTTAACCCCCCAGCGGCTCCTCGGCGATGTCCCGAGTGACCAAATTGGAATAAAAACCGCCCCGCTCGAGCAGCTCCTCGTGCGTTCCCCGCTCGACGATCGCGCCCCCGTCCAAGACCACGATCTGGTCGGCGTCGCGCACCGTGGATAGGCGATGCGCGATGGTTATCGTGGTGCGTCCCTCGGCCAGCGCCTCCAGCGACGCCTGCACCGCAGCCTCGGTCTGGGTGTCAAGCGAAGAGGTGGCCTCGTCCAGGATCAGCACCGGCGGGTTCCGCAAAACCGTCCGCGCAATCGCCATGCGCTGCTTCTCTCCACCGGAGAACCGGTACCCGCGCTCGCCCACCACGGTGTCGTACCCGTCCGCCAGCGAGGCGATCAGGTCATGCACGCGCGCGGTGCGCGCAGCGTCCTCGATCTCCTCATCGGTCGCATCGGGCCGCGCAAAGCGCAGGTTCTCGCGCACGCTCTCGTGCAGCAGGTAGGTTTCCTGCGAGACCACACCTACGGTCGCGGCCAGCGAGTCCAGCGAGACGTCGCGGATGTCAACGCCGTCGATCGTGATGCGGCCGCGCTGCGGCTCGTACAGGCGCGCGGCCAGATAGCCCAACGTGGTCTTGCCGGCGCCCGTCTCGCCGACCACTGCGGTGCGGGTGCCCGCGGCCACGGTCAGGTCGATGTCATGCACCGTCCATCCGGGGCTGCCGGCTTGGGGCTCGGCAGCCCCGCCGTACCGGAACGACACCCCCTCGAAGCGCACCTCGCCCACGACCCGCGACGCGTCCAGAACCACCGGATCGTCAGCCTCGAGGATGTCGATCGGCAGATCCAAGTACTCGAAGATGCGGTCGAACAGCGCCAGCGACGCCTCGACGTCGGTGCCGGCGCTCAGCAAGGACTGGATCGGGAACAGCAAGCGCGTCTGCAGCGTCGTGAACGCGACGACCGTGCCGATCGTGATCGAGGACTGCCCGACGAAAGCGAAGGACTGCCCCGCGAACCAGTAGATGATCGCCGGCGTGACCGCGAAGACGAACTGGATCGTGCCCATCGTCCAGCGGCCCGCCATGCGCGCGCGCACCTCGAGGTCGGCGATGCCGCGCGACTCCCCGGTGAAGCGGTCGGCGAGGTCATCGCCGCGGCCCATCGTCTTGCCGAGCATGATCCCGGAGACAGACAGGGACTCGGCGACCAGTGCGCTCATGTCCGCCAGCCGCTTCTGCTGCTCGGTGGTGATCCGCCGGCGGAGCTTGCCGACCTGACGCGTCATCCACACCGACGGCGGTACGAAGAACAGCGAGATCACCGCCAGCTTCCAGTTGAGGATGCACATCGCGACGATCGCGCCGATCACCGTCGTGACATTGCCCGCGATCGTCGTCGCGGTCGTGGTGATGACGTTGTCGAGCCCGCCGATGTCGTTGGAGATGCGCGACTGCACCTCGCCGGTACGGGTGCGCGTGAAGAACGCCAGCGACATCTTCTGCAGGCGGTGGTAGACGGCGGCGCGCAGGTCGTGCATAACGCGCTGGCCGACCGCGTTGGAGAGATACGTCTGCCAGACGCTCGCCGCCTGGGTGACCAGGGCAACGGCGATCATCCCCAGCACGGTCAGGGTGAGAACCGTGTCGTCCTTGCCGAGCAGGCCGTCGTCGAGCGCCCACCGGACGAGGAACGGGTTGAGCATGCTGATCGCGGCCGAGGCGATGATCATCAGCACCACGGTCGTCAGCCGTCTGCGGTAGGGGCTGAACAGCGCCAGGATGCGGTGGCCGTCGCGCTCGCGAGTAGGATCCATCAGCGTCGGTGTCTCCTTCTTGGGCGTGCGGAACTGGCGCATAGGGTTACCGGCCCCGCCGGCCCCATGCTGCGCTCCGATCCCATGCCCGCCGACGCTCATTGACCCCATGATGACGGGTCGCAAACGGCCGCTTCACGTTCTGAAACGAATAACCAATGTTCCCGGGCCTAAGCTCGGAGGAAATCTGCCGATGATTAAGGCATGAACGAACCGTTCGACAGCTCCACCCACACAGCGCCGCTCTCGGCACACCTGAGCGCGATGCCCGGCATGCGCAATGCCATGCCCGCACCGCTGCTCGGTGGCAGCCCGTTCCCGCCGATCGCGGAATACGGGTTCCTGTCGGACTGCGAGACCACGGCACTGGTGGCGCCGGGCGGGGCGATCGAATGGCTGTGCCTGCCGCGCATCGATTCGCCCAGCGTCTTCGGGGCTATCTTGGATCGCGACGCCGGCTCCTTCCGGCTCGGCCCCTCCGGGATCAGCGTCCCCGCCGCGCGCCGCTACCTCCCGGGCACGATGGTGCTCGAGACCAGCTGGGGCACCGGCTCGGGCTGGATCATCGTCCGTGATGCGCTGCTGATCGGCGGCTGGCACCACGAGGACGACCGTTCCGGCACGCACCGCCGCGCGCCCACCGACTACGACGCCGACCACGTGCTGCTGCGCACGATCCGTTGCGTCAACGGCCAGGTCGAGATCATCATGGACTGCGAGCCGGTGTTCGAGTACGGCACCAAGCAGGTGCACTGGGAGTACACCGGCGACGGCTACAGCGACGGCACGGCCACGGCACCGGGATGCGACATCCGCCTGGGTATGCGCACCAACCTGCGGATCGGCTTCGAGGGGCCGCGCGCGACCGCACGGCACCGTATGAAGGAGGGCGAGCAGATCTACAGCGCGCTCTACTGGTCAGAGCACCCGCCCCCGCAGAACTTCGAGGAGGCCTACGAGCGCCAGGTGTGGACCGCCCACCACTGGCAGCACTGGGTCGACCGCGGCAGCTTCCCTGACCACCCCTGGCGCACGCACCTGCAGCGCAGCGCGCTGACGCTCAAGGGGCTCACCTACGCCCCCACCGGCGCCCTGATCGCAGCCTCCACCACCTCGCTGCCCGAGACCCCCCAGGGCGAGCGCAACTGGGATTACCGCTACAGCTGGATCCGCGACTCGACGTTCATGCTCTGGGCGCTCTACACGCTCGGCTTCGACTGGGAGGCCAACGACTTCTTCTACTTCATCGCCGACGTCGCCGGTGGCCACGAGGACCTGCAGGTCATGTACGGGCCCGGTGGCGAGCTGAACCTCGAGGAGACGACGCTCGAGCACCTCTCAGGGTACGAGGGCGCGCGCCCGGTGCGCATCGGCAACGACGCCTACCGCCAGGCCCAGCATGACGTCTGGGGCGCGCTGTTGGACTCGGTCTACCTGCACACCCGCTCGCGCGACTCACTCGACGAGCGCGTGTGGCCGATCCTCAGCCGCCAGGTCGAGATGGCGATCAAGAACTGGCGCAAGCCCGACCGCGGCATCTGGGAGGTGCGCGGCGAGCCCAAGCACTTCACGTCCTCGAAGATGTTCTGCTGGGTCGCCTGCGACCGTGGCGCCCGCCTGGCCGAGATCCGCGAGGACTGGGATCTGGCCAAGCGCTGGCAGGAGGCCGCCGACGAGATACATGCCGACGTCTGCGAGAACGGCGTCGACGAGCGCGGCGTGTTCGTCCAGCACTACGAGACCAACTCGCTCGACGCGGCGATGCTGCTGATCCCGCTGCTGCGCTTCCTGCCACCCGACGATCCGCGCATGCGCGCGACCGTGATGGCGATCGCCGACGAGCTCACCGAGAACGGGCTGGTGCTGCGCTACCGCACCGAGGAGACCGACGACGGCCTCAACGGGCGCGAGGGCACCTTCCTGATCTGCTCGTTCTGGCTGGTCTCGGCGCTGGCCGAGGTTGGCGAGCTCACCCGCGCCCGCGAGCTGTGCGAGCGGCTGCTGGGCTACGCCTCCCCCCTCGGGCTCTACGCCGAGGAGATCGACCCGCGCACCGGTCGCCACCTCGGCAACTTCCCGCAGGCGTTCACGCACCTCGCGCTGATCAACGCGGTCATGCACGTAATCCGCGCCGACGAGGCACAGTCGTACCCGAACGGTCCGCAGATCAGCCACGGCTGGTACTGAACCGACCGCCTAGAAGCCGCCGCCGGAGCGCTCGAAGACGATCTCCGGCACAACCGCCGCCGGCGAGAGCCCGAGCACGAAGCGCACGGCCGAGGCGACGTCGGCGGGACGGATCATCTGCTCAGCCGGCACCTCGCCCTTGATGAATTCGGTCATGTGCGTGTCGACCCAGCCCGGGCAGAGCGCGACCGAGCGGATGCCGTCATCGGCAAGCTCGCGGTTCATCGCCTGCGTGTAGGCGATCACGCCCGCCTTGGCGGCCGAGTAGACAGATAACCACGCCGCCGGCTGCTTGCCCGCAATCGAGGCGACGTTGACGACCTGGGCACAGCCGTGCTCGGCGCCGGCGACGCGCAGCAGGCCGAGGGCCTCGCGATACATCAGCACGATCGCCCGCAGGTTGACGTCTAGCTGCATGTCGATCAGCTTGGTCTGGTGCTCGCCGGCGGTGGCACCGACGCCGACGCCGCCGTTGTTGACGAGCACGTCGAGCCGCCCGAAGCGCTCGCGGTGAGCCGCGACGATCGCGCGGATGCCCTCCTCCTCGGCGAGATTGGCAGCTACGTGATGGACCTCGAATCCGCGCTGCGCAAGCGCCGCCGCCGTCGCGGCAAGCGGCTCCGGGCGGCGCGCGGTCAGGGTCAGCGCGTAGCCGTCCTGCGCGAGCACCTCGGCGATCGCCAGGCCGATTCCGCGTGAGCCGCCGGTCACGATCGCGGCGCGCTGGGTCATTCGCTGGTCCGCCATGACGAAGGGGAGTTTAGGGGTCGTGACCTGAGCAGCGGGCGCCTTACCCGAAGAGCGCAACCGCGAACCCGGCGATCGCGATCAGCACGACGACGTAGCGCAGAACGTCCAGGGCCTTTGCGAGATCTGAAGGGTTGGCCATGGCATCAACACAAGCAGCGGCATGCAAGAAGTTCATAAGCGCGGTGATGCACGCCGACGCATCGGCGACGCAGATCCACGAGTCGAGCGCACCGCAGGAGGCGACATCGTCGTGCGCAAACAGCGCGTCGGCGCCTTCAGTACGACCGACCTGCACGATCAGCTCCAGGCACGCGACATCGACACGCTGCTGCTGGCCGGGATCAGCACCGGCGAGGTGATCGAGGTCGGCGACCTGCATGCATTACTGCATTAGTCGTTGCAGTTGTCGGCACCGTATCCGCCGATACGGTGCCGACGATGGAGGTTTTCCGCGTATCTGACCCCGTACTCCAGGGCGTCTTCTGGGAGCGACTGTTCATCTGGAAGCGCCAGGGCAAGCTGGCCGTGCTGGACTGGGGTGGCTTCCAGTCGCGCCACGACGCGATGGTGCGGCTGCTCGAGCTCACCGATGACATCTACGGCCTGCCCGAGCTCGGGCCGCTGACCATCAGCACCAGCGACCGTCCCTGCAGCACCGACCGCGGCTGCATCAGCTTGGGCTTCTCCGCGGCCGATGGCTATGAGGATGTGGCGATCCCCGACTTCGTCTTCGACAGCTGGCCCGAGACCGGCATCGCCGACTATGCCGAGACCACCTGGGAGGTGGCCGACGCCGGCGCGGCAGCCCCGCAGCAGGCCAGATGTGGCTGGATCGGAGACCCGATCCAGCAGGAGCGTCGCCACCAGTTGCTCGAGATCGCAGCGGCACGCCCGGATCTGATCGAGCTAGATGACGGCAGCCAGCTCACGCTCCCGCAGCAGACCGGCCGCTGGAGCTCCCTGATCGACGTCGAAGGTGACGGCTACAGCGGCCGCCTGAAGCTGCTGCTGCACTCCGGGCGACCGGTCCTCATCCATGATCGTCCGTGGCACGAGTGGTACTGGGGAGAGCTCGAGCCGATGCAGAATTACATCCCGGTCAAGCGCGACCTGTCCGACCTGGTCGAGCGGCTCGAGTGGACACGTGACAACCCGGCTGCCGCGCAGGCGATTGGCCGCGCCGGCCAGGCCCTGGCGCTGGAGAAGCTCACGCGCGACGCCGCGGTCCTGCAGCTCGCGCGGACGCTCGAGCGCCTGGCCGGCGAAAACAGCGAGGCCGGCTACGTCGCCGCGGATCTGCGGGGACCGCTCGAACCCGTGCTCGAGCGCCTCGGCGCCTTCGCCTGAACCCACGAGACCATCGGGTTCGTGCGATTCGCCGTCGACATCACGCTGCTCCATTGGCGACCTGCGAGAAGAGCCCGAACGCTGATTGGGAGCTGAGCAACGTCACGGTGGCACCGCGGGCCGCGGCCTGTGGCGCGCTGGGAGCTACCGACTGAGTCGGTCCACCACCGGGCGAGCTCAGGCCAGCAGGCCGAGCCGCTGGGCCCGCTGCACCGCCTCGGTGCGGTTGCGGACCTCGAGCTTGCGGTAGAGCGAGCTGGTGTGCTCCTTGATCGTGTGTGGGCTGAGGTGCAGCGCCGTCGCGATCTCGGGGTTGGTCGAGCCCGCCGCCATCAGGTGCAGCACCTCGCGCTCACGCTCGGACAGGCCCAAGACCCCGGAGCGGTCCTGGCGCTCGAACACGGTCCCACCGAGCCCGACCAGCCGCACCGCGCCGGCGATCTTGGCCGCCGGCCAGTCCTTGTAGGCAAAGCCGGAGGCGCCGGCCGCGCGCGCCGCGCTGGCCGAGATCTCCCCCGCGCCCGAGAACAGCAGCACGCGCGTCGAGGGCTCGGCCTCGCGCAGGCGCTCGCAGACCTGCGCGCCCGACTCCTCGCCGATGAACAGGTCGACCACGGACACGTGCGGGCGGTAGCGGCGCGCGAGCTCGACGGCGTCATCGCCGTTCGAGGCGGTGACGCAGCGCTCGACCCAGGGCTGCCGGGTCAGCATCAGCCGGAAGCCCCAGTGCACAACGTCGTGATCGTCGACCACCAGCACGCGCAGGCGCTGGGCGCTGCGGGTGACCGCACTCGCCGAGGACTCAGCCATCGTGAGGCACCACCAGACGCACCTGCCAGCTGCCGTCTGGCAGCGGGCCGAACTCGACGATGCCACCGCTCTGCAGCGCCTCGAAGGCGGCCAGCCGCAAACCCATGCCGGGCTGGTGGGCGCGGCCCGGGGGGACGCCGTCGTTGGTCACCTCGAGCACGAAGGCCCCGTCGACGCGCGCTGTGCGCACCCGCACCTGGGTCGGCTCGGCGTGCTTGCGCACGTTGCGCAGCGCCTCGGCGAGGATGCTCTGGGCCAGCGGCTCGAGCTCGTCGGGAACGTTCGCGACCGTGTCGTCGTCGAAGCGCAGGTTGAAGTCCGCGTTGACCTTGGCCACCCGGGCCAGCTCCGCCGCGAACGTCGTCTGGGTGGCGCGCGAACGGCGCCCCAGCGGCCGCTGGATCGCGTCCCGCAACTCGCCGAGCGCGGCCTGGATCTCGCTGGCGCAGCGGACGCGCACCTCCGCGGGCAGGTCGCCGGCGCCGTCGAGCACCATCGAGATCCCGAACAGCCGCTGGATCACGCCCTCGTGCACCTCGCGCGCCAGATCGATGCGCTGCCGCAGCTGCCGCGCCGTCTCGGTCTGGGTGGCGACGTTACGCGCGACCGAGGCCAGCGCCGCAGCCTTGCCGAGCGTCCACAGCAGGTGGCGCTCGGAGGCCTCGAGCGGCGGCGCGTCGATGCCGCGCTCGGCCAGGATCACGCCGACGGCGCGCCCGGCCGCCACCATCGGCCCGCAGACCATGCGCGCCGGCTCGGGCACGAAGCGCGTGTACTCGACCGGCAGCTGCTCGCGCACGTCACCGCTGGTCTCGACGACCCGGTCCTCGCGGATCGCCTGGGCGGCGAACGGCGCCGTATCGACCGACAGCTGGAATTCGGTGAAGGGCTCGACATCGAGCCCATACGCGCCGGCCGCACGCACCTGGCGGCTGGCGGGGTCATAGCGGAAGATGATCGCACGGCGCAGGTGCGCCAGCCGGCAGATGGCGCTGCACAGGCGGTCGTAGAAATCGTCCCCGATCGCGGCCTCGTGCTCGGACTGCGAGAGCACCTCGGCGAACAGCTCGAGCGCCTCGACCGGGACGGCGCCGCCGCCGTTCTCGAAGCGACGCAGCTCGTCGGTCTGTACGGGTCCAGGCATCAGGTCACCCTAGCGCCCGCTGACCCCGTGGGGATAGGCCCTCGAAGCAGCGGCGAGGGGGCCGCCCTAACCCGTCGGTGCCTCGGCGCGCGCGATCGGGCGCTTGCCCCAGCGGCTGCGGGTGGCGAAGTCGAGCAGCTGGTGCAGGTACTCGCGCAGCGGCGTGCAGTGGATGCCGGCCTGCGCCAGCCGCGCCCGCGTGCGGGCGTTGTCGAACACGGTCGCGATCGCGAAGTAGGGGAAGTAGATGCGGCTGGCCTCGATCGCCGCGGGCGAGAGCGCGCTGATCCCGGCGGCGAACTCGGCGGGCGGCACGGTCTGCGGCTCGGGCTTGCGGAAATAGCGCGCGGCCAGCGACACGATCTCGGCGAAGGTCGAGGCGTCCTCGCTGGCGGTCAGGTGGAAGGTCTTGTGGGCGGAATCCAGCGGGCACTCGGCCAGCTCGTAGATCGCGTCGGCCACGTAGTCGATCGAGACGACGTCGAGCGGCGACTCGGGCATCGCCGGCACGGCGCGGAAGAGGCCCGTGGAGAGCGCGCGCAGCGGCCAGTACATGACGTTGAAGGCCGCCGTCCAGCCGCTCGAGCGGTCACCGACGACGATGCTCGGACGCAGCACGATCCAGGGCAGGTGATCGGCCTCGGCGCGGATCATCTTCTCGGACTCGAACTTCGACTGCTCGTAGGTGTTACGGAAGCCCTGGCCGACGTCGAGGTCGTCCTCGGTGAAGCGACCGGTGTGGGTGCCCGCGACATACGCCGTCGAGACCTGGGCGTAGCGGTCGAGGCCGCCGTGATGCTGGACGAGCGTGGCGAACTCGAGCATGCGGCGGGTACCGCCGACGTTGACTGTGCGGGCGCTCTCGAGCGTCTGATCGAAGGACACGTTGGCCGCGCAATGGACGATCGTCGTGACCTCGCCGGCCAGGCGCTCGCGCAGCTTCGTGCTCAGCCCGAGGTGCTCTGCGGTCATCTCGCCGGCGACGGCCTCGACGCGGTGGGCGAAGAGCTCGGCGCCGTTGGCGATCAGCTGGTCGAGGATCTTGTCGAGCCGGGCGCGCGCGGCCGCGTCGGACTCGGCACGCACCAGGCAGGTCACGGCGCGGCTGCCGCGCTCGAGATAGCGCACCAGCACCTCCATCCCGACGAATCCGGTGGCGCCGGTCAGAAAGACACGCCCGGGGCTGCTCACCGCCGTGCCCTGTCCAGCGAGCGCAGCGCCCATGCGACGCGCTGGCGCGTCTGCTCGGGGGCGATCAGCTCGTCGATGTGACCGGTCGCGGCGGCTACCTGCGGGCGCAGGTGCATCTCGGCGTAGCGCTCGGCCAGTTCCTCCCGCACGCTCTCGGGATCCTCGGCGGCGGCTAGCTCGCGGCGATGGATGATGCCGACGGCCGGCTTCGCGCCCATCACGCCGATCTCGGCCTGCGGCCACGCGAACACGTAGTCCGCGCCAAGATCCTTGGAGTTCATCGTAATGAAGGCGCCGCCGAAGGCCTTGCGCAAAATCACCGTCACCCTAGGAACAGTTGCCTTGGCGAAGGCATTCACAAACGTCGCGCCGAGGCGGATCACGCCTCCCTGCTCCTGGCTCGAGCCCGGCATGAAGCCCGGGGTGTCGACCAGCACCAGCATTGGCACGCCGAAGCTGTTGCATTGGTTGACGAAGCGCGCGCCCTTCTCGGAGCTATGCGTGTCGAGCACGCCACCCAGGTAGCGCGGCTGGTTGGCGATCACACCGACCGAGCGGCCGTCGATCCGGATGAAGGCGGTGACGAGGTTGCGCGCCCAGTTCGGGGCGACCTCGAGCAGATCGCCGCCGTCGGCGACCCCGGCGATCACCGAGCGCACGTCGTAGACCTGGCGGGGGTTCTCAGGTACGTGCACCGACGGGTCGAGCGCGCCGGCGGGGCGCGGATCGACGATCGGCAGCTCGAGCTCGCGATGGCTCGGCAGGTAGCCGAGCAGGTCGCGTGCCAGCAGCGCGGCATCGGCATCGGACGGGGCGACGAAGTGCGCGACGCCGTTGCGCTCGTGCACCTTGTGGCCGCCGAGCTGCGCCGCGGTGACGTCCTCGCCCATCGCATCCTTCACGACGGCGGGGCCGGTCAGGAACATGCTCGAATCCTTGGTCATCACGATCCAGTCGGTCAGCGCCGGCGAGTACGCGCCGCCGCCGGCCGAGAGGCCGCTGATGATCGAGATCTGCGGGACCTTGCCCGACAGCGCCACCGTCTGGCGGAAGATGCGTCCGTAGCCGCCGAGCGCGCGGACGCCCTCCTGCATGCGCGCGCCACCGGAGCCGACGAAGCCGACGACGGGAGCGCGGGCGCGGTCGGCGAGCTCCATCACGCGCACGATCGTGTTGGCGTGCATCTCACCGAGCGAGCCGCCGACGTAGGTGTTGTCCTGCGCGTAGCAGAAGACGGGGCGGCCGTCGACGAGCCCGGAGCCGCCGACCACACCGTCGCCGGCGCGGGCCTTGAGACCCATGTGGCCAGAGACGACCTCGGTGCGGATCACGTCGAGCGAGCCTGGATCGCAGAGCGCGTCGAGGCGCTCGATCGGCGTCCGGGTTTCCAGGTCGCTGTTCGAAAGCACTGCGCTCATGCTGCCACTCCCCATTCCAGAACGGTCGCGCCCCAGATGAAGCCGGCGCCAAATGCAGCGAGCAGGACCAGGTCGCCCCGCCGCAAGCGTCCGCTTCGGACGCTGTGGTCGAGGGCGAGCGGAAGCGTCGCCGCCGATGTGTTGCCAAGGTCGGACATGCAATCGACGACGCGCTCGGACCGCAGGCCCAGCCGCTCGCCGACCGCGGTCAGGATCCGTGCGTTGGCCTGGTGGTAGACGAAGAGGTCGACGTCGTCGAGCTCGAGGCCGGCCGCGGCCGTCGCCTCGGCGGTGGTCTCGGAGAGCCGCGCCACCGCGATCTTGAAGGTCTCGTGACCGGCCATGCGGATCGTCTGATCCTCGCGGCCGACGTAGATGATGCCCTCGTTGTCGCCCTCGCTGCCGAGCAGGATCGGGCCGATCCGGTTCTCACCGGTGGCGAGCAACACCACGGCGCCGGCGCCGTCGGCGAACACCGCCGATGTCCCGCGATCGGCGGGGTCGACGACGCGGGTCATGAAGTCGGCGCCGACAACGACCACGCACTCGGCGCGACCCGCGTCGATCATCGATGCGCCCGTCTGGAGCGCCGCCAGGAAGCCGGAGCAGGCAGCGCCGATGTCGAAACCGCCGGCGCGAGTGGCGCCGAGCGCCTTTGCGACCAGAGGCCCCGAGTTGGGCATGATCTCGTCGGGGGTGCTGGTCGCGACCAGCACCATGTCCACCTCGGTGGCGTCGATGCCGGCCTGCTCGAGGGCCGCTGCCGCGGCTGCGGTCGCGTGCGTCTCGAGGCGCTCGTGGGGCGCTGCCACGTGGCGCTGCCGGATGCCGGTGCGGCGCTCGATCCAGTCGGCGGCGAGACCCAGGCGCGCCTCGATCTCCGAGGACTCCACGATCGCCTGCGGGAGGCTGGCACCGACTGAAGCGACAGCTGCTCCACCGATACCACGGCTCGTTCGGATTCGACCAGGCAGAGTCGTCGGCCTCGTAGTCACACTCACTGGCCAGGGAGCTTTCCGCGTGTGCGCCGCAGGTTCCAGCACGGGCTGGAGCGAACCACCCGGCCGGGGGGTGACATGGGCGCCTGCGTCAGATCGCTGACCGTCGATCTCCCCACGATAACTGAGGATGACGGCCGGCTCGAGTGCGTGCATGCCCTTTCTACCCTTTGCGTATGCGGCGGTTACAAGTACGCGCGAGCGGCCCGTCCTCGCGGTCGGGTGTACCAGCTGCAATCGTCACCTGCGGCCTGCTGCTCATGCTGGCCGCGCCCGCTTTGGCGAGCAATCGCCTACCCCGCGGCGTCAAGCGGATCAGCGTCAGGCTGACCTATCCGTTGAAGACCGTCTCGGGTTCCCGCAAGCCGGTGCAGCGCACGCTGACCAGGGCCGCGACCCTGAGAGAGGCCATCTCCGCTACCAACGCACTGCCGAGGGCCAAGCGCCGTGGCGTCTGCCCGATGTTCGTGATTCTCGGGCCTCAGCTGACGGTCGTCTTCCGCAACGCCGGCGGCACGTCGGTGGCCGAGGCGCAGGTGCAGGTCACCACCGGCTCCCGCGGCTCGAGCGGCTCGAGCGCCTGCTTCCCGATCCATTTCAGCAGCGAGGGCAGGGACGCGTCGTTGCTCGGCAACGGCTGGGTGCGGATGATGGGCAGGCTGATCGGCGCGAACATCAGCTGAGAAGCCGAGGCAGGCCCTCTCGAAAGGTCAGTTCACCGTTGCTATTCGGAATGGGCGACAACCGAATGGGCGACAGCCCCCACAGGAGCGCGACGGGCGGCCTCAGGCCGCTACAACGAGCGCAGCGCGGCCTGTAGGAAGCCGTTCGCGACTTCCCGCGCGACCGGGTCGACCGGCAAGAACAGCGGCACGTTCAGGACCGCATCGAGCTCCACCGTGATCTCCGTCTGCGAATCATCGAGCGCCCGCAACGCCCAGGCGATCGTCAGCGACTCATGGTCGCCGCGAGCATCGGCCACCCGTGCCAGCGCGATCCGCGTCGGGCGCACACGCTGCACCGCGAGGCGCAGCGGAAATTCCTTGCGCAGCGGCCCGGCTACGGCGGCGAGCACGGCATCGACCGCAACCGCGACACCCTCGCCGTCGCGCTCGAGCACCTCGACCTTCTTCGCGCCGTCGGGATACCACTGCGGGTAGCGCTCGACATCGAGCAGATGCTGGTAGCAGCGCTCGATCGGGGTCGCCGCCGCACCCGTGGCGGTGGCTGAGAGCCTCTTCATACCAGCGCGCACATTACCCTGTGCCGATGACCGAAGAGTTGGGCGCCGATCGCCGCGAGATCCGCGAGCTCGTCGAGAACTGGGCGACCTGGCGCGACGCCCGCAACTGGGAGCGATTCCGGACCGTCTGGCACGAGGATGGCCACATGATGGCCACCTGGTGGCAGGGGCCGGCCGAGGAGTTCATCCGCGTCAGCCAGGAGGGCTGGGATCGCGGCGTCCGCATTCTCCACTTCCAGGGCGGCTCGACGATCGATGTCAACCAGGACCGCGCGATCGCGCAGACGAAGATGACGATCACCCAGCGCGTGAACGTCCACGACGTGATCTGCGACGTCGTCTGCACCGGCCGCTTCTACGACTTCTTCGCCCGCCGCGAGGGCCGCTGGGGCATGGTCCTGCGCCAGCCGATCTATGAGATCGACCGCCTGACCCCGGTCTCCCCCGTCCCCGTCCCGCCGCTCGATCAGAGCATCCTCGACCGCTTCCCGGAGGGCTACCGCCACCTCGCCTACGTGCAGACGCTCGTCGGCTACGAGGTCCAGCCCGACATGCCCGGCCTCGCCGGCCCCGAGCTCGAACGCCTGTACCGACAGGGCGCTGACTGGCTCGCGGGCTGATCCTTCGCCCCCTCGCCGCTGCTCCGGGGGCTTGCCCGACGCGCTCGGTGCCCGACTGACGCAGCCGACGCCTGCCCATCAGCAGCGGGTACCGAGGTTCGCTATGGCAGCAAGCGGGAAGCTAGAAAGGGAGATCTGGTTCTACACGGAAGGGGTGTTCACCCGTGCGTATCTCACGCAAAACCGGAGCCATGAGTGGCTTGATTCTTGTTGTGCTCGGAGCCTGGGGCGGCTTGGTCCCGCTCATCGGCCCCTACTTCGGGTACGCGTTCGGGTCCCACGCGACCTGGGACCTGACGATGAACCGCTTCTGGCTTGATGTCCTGCCGGGCGCCACTGTGCTGGTCGGCGGCCTGATGCTGATGTGGTCGGGTCACCGGCTGAGCGGCACCGTGGCCAGCTGGCTGGCGATGGCCGGAGGCGCCTGGTTCGCCGTCGGCCCGGCGGTGAGCCGGCTCTGGGAGCACGGCGCCGGCCCGATCGGTGCGCCGCTGTTTGGGCACGTACGCCAGACGTTCGAGCTGATCGGCTACTTCTACGGGCTCGGTGCCGTGGTCATCGGCCTTGCGGCCTTCGCGCTCGGCCGCATCGTGACGCGACCAGCCCTGGTTGCGGAGCCGGTGGCGGGGCCCGCGATGGCCGCGACGGAGCCGGTGGCCGCCGAGCCCGTTGCCGCCGAGCCGGTGGCCCGACGGAGGCCGATCACCGGCGACACCGGACAGGAGGCAGCGCCCGCCGAGAGCGAGCGGGTACCGGCTCACCACTAAAGTCAGCCGAGCAAGGCCGCTTCCTCGCGCTGCATCCGCGCGAGGGCGACGTCGGCCTCGTAGGCGGCGAGCTGCGGGAACGCGAGCAGTGTCAAACCGACGCCGGCGATGCAGCCGATGCCGCCGATCAGCACCGAATCGAGTGGACCCACGAGTCCGGCCACCAGGCCGGACTCGATGTCTCCGAGCCTTGGCCCGCTGCTCACGACCAGGTTGTAGACCGAGCTCATGCGCCCGCGCAGGCGGTCCGGGGTGAGCGTCTGACTGATTGTCGTGCGGCACACGGCGCTGATGCCGTCGGCCCAGCCGGCGATCGCGAACAGGATCGCCGCCAGCCAGATCGAGCGCACGAGGCCGGCGCCACCGATCGCGAAACCCCAGAGCAAGACCATCGCGATCGTCCAGCGCCCCAGCCGGTTGACCTGCTGGACCCAGCCGGAGCCGAGCACCGAGATCGTGCCGCCGACCGCGATTGCCGAGTAGAGCAGGCCGGTGCCGCCGGCGCCCGCGTGATAGACGCTCAGTGCCAGCACCGCGAACAGGGCCCGCGGCATGCCGAACAGCATCGCGTTGATGTCGATCACCAGCGAGCCCGTCAGCGCCCTGTTGGATGTCACGAAGCGCAGCCCCTCGGCGATCGCCCTGCCGACCGACAGATGGTGCTCGGCCGTATGCGGCGGCTGCGGCGCGATCGCCAGCGCGGCCGCGAGCAGCGCCACGCAGCTGAGCGCGTCGGCGAGGTACATCCAGCGCACGCCCACGAGTGCGATCACGATGCCGCCGAGCCCCGGCCCGACGATCCCCGTCGCCTGAAACGTCCCATAGCTGAGCGCGAGGCCCGAGCGTAGGTGCGTGGGTCCGAGGATCTGCGGGATGATCGCGCCGCGCGTGACGCCGTCCAGCGCGGTGCAGCCCGCCAGCAGGCCACCCAGGACCAGGATCGCGATCACCGGCGGCCTGGGCAAGGCCAGCGAAACGGCGAAGAGCAGGCCGGTGACAGCGATCACGCCCAGCTGCGCGGCGACGAGGATCGGCCTGCGGTCGCGCCGGTCCGCAATCGCGCCGCCCACCAGCGAGACGACGACCATCGGCCCCAGCTCGAACAGCCCGAGCAGGCCGACGAGCGTGGCCGATTGCGTCAGCCTGTAGATCTGGAACGGCAGCGCCACCATCACCGCCTGGGTGCCGAGGCTCGAAACCGTGCCGCCGATCATGAGCAAGCGGAAATCGCGTGACTCCCGCACGGAAGTCACGTCCACGGCGATTCTCTTCAGCAGCCCGAGCAGAGTCCGCAAGGTAGCGGAGTGGTCCCACAGCTCAGTCGGGTATGAATAGGGCCATGCTCTCCGCCTACGCAGCTTCGATCGATCCCGAGAACCCCCTGGCCGGCCTGGTCGTCGGCGAGCGCCCGGAGCCCGCGCCGCCCGAGGGCTGGGTCACGGTCGACGTCCGCGCCGCAGCACTCAACCATCACGACATCTGGTCGCTGCGCGGTGTCGGCCTGTCGGCCGAGCGCCTGCCGATGATCCTCGGCGCAGATGCCGCCGGTATCGACCCCGATGGCAACCAGGTGGTGGTTCATGCGGTCATCCCGTCAGCGGGCTGGACCGGCGATGAGACGCTCGATCCCAAGCGCACGCTGCTCTCGGAGCTGCACCAGGGCACGCTGGCCGAGAAGGTGATGGTGCCGCGCGCCAACCTCGTGCCCAAGCCGCCGCAGCTCAGCTTCGAGCAGGCCGCCTGCCTGCCCACGGCGTGGCTGACCGCCTACCGCATGCTGTTCGTGCGCGGTCGCGTCACACCGGGCCAGACGGTGCTGGTGCAGGGTTCGAGCGGCGGCGTCGCCACCGCACTGATCACGCTCGCCGCGAGCGCCGGCATCCGCGTCTGGGCCACAGGTCGCAGCGAGCCGAAGCGCGCGCTGGCGCTCTCGCTCGGCGCCGACGCCGCCTTCGAGCCGGGCGCTCGCCTGCCCGAGCGCGTCGACGCAGTCATGGAGACGACCGGCGCCGCCACCTGGTCGCACTCGGTCAAGGCGCTCAAGCCAGGTGGCCTGATCGTGATCTGTGGTGCCACCACCGGCGACGCCACGGCGGCCGAGCTCACGCGCATCTACTTCCTGCAGCTCTCGGTCGTCGGCTCGACGATGGGCACCCGCGGGGAGCTCGAGCGACTCATGCGCCTGATGGTCCAGCGGCAGATCGAGCCGTCGATCGGCCAGAGCATGCCGCTCTCAGAGGCGCGCAGCGGCTTCGAGGCGATGCTCGCGGGTCAGACCGGCGGGAAGGTCGTCTTCACGATCTGAGCCCGTGTGAGCCTCCGCAAGCTCAGCGCGTGAAGGCGCCCGTCAGCCTACGCGTGCAGTTGATGTCCGCGGCGAGTGCCCGGTTCGTCATCGCCGTCTAGACGCCGAGTCCGCCGAAGATCGCGAACGGGTTGTTGGGCGCCTCGGCCTCGACCACCCTGCTGCTCGCCTCCACCCCGATCTTGACGCTGGCGCCGGCGACCGCGCGGACACGCTCGGCGAGCTCCTTGGCGGCATCCTCGTCACCGGCTCCGACCAGCAGATAACGCCAGCGACGCAGACACGAGATGCCCTGCTGGCGGAGCCGGTCGGCGAGCTCGACGGTCTCACGGTGCGAGTCGGTGCTGACGCGCACCTCCCACTCGGCGTAGGTCAGGTGCTGCTGCCCGGCGCGCTCACGCTCGATCATCTCGGCGTGCTCGGCCGCGACTGCCGTCTCGCTCTCGGGCAGCGGCAGGTCGGCGTCGATCCACTCTTCGGAAACGGGATGCCAGCGGCGCAGCTCGGTCCGTACGGTCACGCCGGAGCTCGCGACGAGCGACTTGACCGCCTCGATGGCCTTCTCGGCCTGTGTGCGCGCGCCGGCATACAGGAACAGCTCGTGGCCGTCGAGCGACACGATCACCCGCTCACCGGCTGCATCCTGCAGGTTGTGCCGAAAGCCGCCCTCGCGCAGCAACTCGCTGAGGTTGGCCGCTGTAGCGGTCGTCGGGCAGGTCACCTGGACTCGCCAGTCGTCGTGCATCGCATCCCTTTCTATGACATCCGGGCCCGCACAGCCTAGTACCCCCGTCGCCGGGGGTTCGGCGGCTTCGCGGGGAGCTACAGGACCGTGACCCGCATCTGCGAGGTGGGCCGACGACGGCTGCGCCGGGTCGTGCGGTAGCGGATCCTCGCCGTCCAGGTGCCCCCGGCCAGCCGGCCCACGGCCCTGTACCAGTGGCGCGACAGGCGCCGCACCCGCAGGGTGACGTGTCTTCTGCCGTGACGCGCCACCACGCTGACGCGGAAGAGGCGGATGCCGACGTGGATCCTCAGACTGACGCGGCCGCGCGCGGTCACTCGGCTGGTGACCGCCGTCGAGAACCAGGGCTTGGTGGTGATCGGAGCGTGGCTGTGGGTCGGAGCGTCGGTGGCCGTCGGAGCGTGGGTGTGGGTCGGAGCGGCGGTGTGGGTTGCGCCCACCGCCTTGATGCCGCTCGTGGTCGCAACCGGGCTGCCCTTCCACGCACAGCTGTCGCCCGTCTGCTCGCAGGGCGGCAGCGCTTTGCGCTCCGCCGCCCAGGTGAAGCTCTCGCTGCCGCTGCCGCCCCGTGCGAAGACCTCGGCGTAAGAATCGCTGCCGGTGCCGGCGGCCGCCGCACCGCTGTAGCCGCTCGAGCTGTATCCCGCCCCGACCGCGCAGGTTTGGCCGCACGAGCCCGAGACGCCATCGTGGAGCAGGATGTCCCGGTGCTGCCAGCAGCCCGATAGCGTGGCGCTGGAACAGTTCAGGTTCTCGCTGAAGCCGCTCCTGAAGAGGCCGTCCTCGTACATCCAATCGGCGACCACGACGATCGCGTTGGGCTCGCCTCCCGCCCAGAGTGCGTCCAGGCCGCTGGCTCCGCCGGAGGGATCCGTGCCGGCATCAGCCCCGCTGACGGCGGCGCTGTTCAGGCTGGCACTGAGCCCACCGTCGGCCGGCAGCCCGCGGGCGGTGCGCTCGAGCGCGGTGAGCACGAACAGCTGCTGGGCGACCGTGAGCGATTGCCAGTTGGCGGGCAGCTGCAGCGGTGCCAGCGCCTCGCTCCGGCGTCCGGCGTTGATCATCCCGAGCGAGTCCGTCATGCATGCGGATGAGAAGTCGCGCACGCCGGCACAGCTGCCCGGAAGGTATTCGCCGACGCCCAGCGAGTACCGCGGGTTGCCCGGGGGCAGGATCGCGGCACGTGCGTCGCGCGCCCCGGCGGACGCCGGGAATGCGGCGGCGAGCCACGCGACCACGATCGCGAGGCACGCCAGGGCAGCCGCATGCGCGGCTCGAGTCAGACGGCCGGGGATCATCTGACTCTTATTCTGACCGATGGGTCAGATCGAACTCGAGCTGGAGCACCTCAGGCTCAAGCGGATCGGTCGTCGCGCGCGGCCGTCCGCGCTTCGACCAATGCCCCACGACCTCGCGGGCGCGGCAGGAGCGGTACGTGACGCGACGGTCCAGCGGCTGCAGCGAGAGGCCGCCCGGGGCATTCCCGGAAACCAGCGCATGGAACCGGCGCCCCAGCCGGTCGATCTCGACAATGTCGCCGGTCTCGATCCCTTCGACTCGCATCGACTCGCAGGTTAGGGGTCGTGACACATTTAGTGGCAGGATTTGACGAGTGACTGAGCGTGCCCGGCAAGACCGTTTCGCAAGGCAGGTACCGAGAGTACCTGCCGCGAGACGGGCGCAGCCAGGTGCGTTCAGACGCCGTCAAAGACGTCAATAAATGTGTCACGACCCCTTAGGGACTGCGGCGGAGCTTCCGTACTCCCTGGGTCTCGCCATACGACCCCGGCAAGCGCTTGACTGCAGAGCACACGACCATGCTTTTGATCCATCGCGCAGAACGGGCAGACGTGTTGGCACAGGCGCTCGCCGAGATGCTGACGGACGTCCCCGCCGATCCGTTCGCCACCGAGGTGGTAGCGGTGCCCACGCGCGGGATCGAACGCTGGCTGACCCAGCAGCTCTCGGCGCGGCTCGGGAGCCGCCCGGGCGCCTGCGACGGCGTCTGCGCGAATGTCGCTTTCCCGTTCCCAGGGACGCTCGTGGCCGAGTCGCTGGCGCTCGCCAGCGGGATCGCGCCCGGCCGCGACCCGTGGCAACCCGCACGCCTGGTGTGGCCGCTGATCGAGGTGGTCGAGGCTGCGCTCGAGGAACCCTGGCTCGAGCCGCTGGCCCGCCACCTGGTGAGCGGTCGCGAACAGCGCTACGCCCGGCTCGCGCATGTGGCGCGCCTGTTTGACGAATACGCCGTACGCCGCCCCGCGCTGATCGAGGCCTGGGCACGGGGCGATCTGTGCCCGCCCACCACCCCTGCCAACGTCGACGAGCGGGCGGCCGCGAGCTGGCAGCCCGAGCTGTGGCGGCGCCTGCGCGAGGCGCTGGGCGTCCCGAGCCTGGCGGAACGGCTGGCAGGGGCGTGCGCGGCGCTCGAAGCCGAGCCCGGATTGGTGACGCTGCCGAACCGCATCGCGCTGTTCGGGCTGACGCGACTCCCGCAGAGTCATCTGCGGGTGCTGACCGCGCTGGGCGCCGGCCGTGACGTGCACCTGATGCTGCTCCATCCCTCGCCGGCCATGTGGGCCAAGGACCAGGCCGAGAACCGCCTGCTCGAGTCCTGGGGTCGTGACGTACGCGGCCTGCAGACGCTCGTGCTCGGCTCCGGCCAGGACGTGCACCATCCACTCCCGGCCCAGGCGCCGGTGACGACGCTGCTCGAGGCGCTGCAGAGCGACATCCACAGCGACATCCAGCCCCCTGGCCCACCGCTGCGCCCCGGCCAGAGCGACGCGCGCATCGAGTTGATCAGCGGCGATCGTTCGATCCGCGTCCATGCCTGCCACGGCCGCGCGCGCCAGGTCGAGGTGCTGCGCGAGGCGATCCTCCACCGGCTGGCCGATGACCCGACGCTCGAGCCGCGCGACGTGATCGTGATGTGCCCCGACATCGAGTCGTTCGCGCCGCTGATCGAGGCGGCATTCGGTGGCCGGGTCGCCGACGAGCCCGCCGGCAACCCGGCCGAGCAGGCGCCAGGCGAGCCCCCCACCCTGCGCGTGCGTCTCGCCGACCGCTCGCTGCGCCGCACCACACCGACCCTGGCCGTGATCGCGCGGCTGCTCGAGTTGGCCTCGAGCCGAGTGACCGCGTCCGAGGTGCTCGACCTGGCCGACGCTGCGCCGGTGCGCGCGAGGTTCGGGTTCGACGACGATGAGCTCACCCAGATCCGCGAGTGGGTCGCGGGCGCGCACATCCACTGGGGCCTCGACGCCGCGGGCCGCGCCGCCTATAAGCTGACCGAGGTCGACGCCGGAACCTGGGCGGCGGGACTCAGGCGGCTGATGCTCGGCGTGGCGATGGACGGCGACGCCGGCGCAGCCTTCGGAGGGGTGTTGCCGGCAGCCGCGATCCAGAGCAGCCAGATCGAGCTGGCGGGCCGCTTCGGCGAGTTCGTCGACCGGCTCGACGCGGCCCTGCGCTCGCTCAGCGGGCCGCAGTCACTCGCCGGCTGGGCCGCCGCGCTGACAGCCGCGGCCGACGCGCTCACCGCCAGCCCGGCGCGCGAGTCCTGGCAACGGCACCAGCTCGACGCGATCCTGTCCGAGATCCTCGACGCAGAGGGACCCGGCCCAGCCCAGGGAGGCGCCGGTCAGCGGACCGGCGCCACCGGCAACGTCCAACTGTTCCTTGGCGAGCTGAGGGAGCTGCTCGGGTATCGGCTCGAGGGGCGCCCGACACGCGCCAACTTCCGCAGCGGGCACCTGACCTTCTGCACGCTCGTGCCGATGCGCTCGGTGCCGCACCGCCTCGTGTGCCTGCTCGGGCTCGACGACGGGGCCTTTCCGCGCCAGACCCCGCGCGACGGCGACAACCTGCTGCTCGAGGATCGCCAGCCCGGCGACCGTGACCCACGCACGGAGGATCGCCAGCTGCTGCTCGACGCGCTGCTGGCGGCGCGGGAGGCGCTGATCGTCACCTACAGCGGCAACGATGAGCGCACCAACGCTCCGCTGCCGCCGGCCGTCCCGGTCGGCGAGCTGCTCGACGCGATCGACGCCACCGCGCGGATCGCCGATGGCGGTCGCGCGCGCGAGCTGGTCGTCGTCCGCCACCCGCTGCAGCCCTTCGACCCGCGCAACTTCGCCGCCCACAGCTCCGAGCCGGCACGTGCCGCCGCCGGCCCCTGGAGCTTCGACCGGGCGGCGCTGGCGGGAGCGCGCGCCCTGCTCGCGCCGCGCCACGAACCACCGCCGTTCCTGCCCGAGCCGTTGCCACCGGCAAGCGGCGACCGCGTGGTGACGCTCGAGCAGCTGGTGTCCTTCGTCCAACGCCCGGTGCGCGCGTTTCTGCGCCAGCGACTGGGCGTCTCGGCCCAGCGCGAGGAGGACGAGATCGACGATACGCTGCCGATCGAGCTCGACGGCCTCGCCCGTTGGGGTGTCGGGCAGCGACTGCTGGACGCGGTCAGGGCGGGCATCGACCCGCGCGACGCCTACCGGGCGGAGATCGCGCGCGGGACGCTGCCGCCGGGGGCGCTCGGCGCACCGGTGATCCACTCGATCCTGCCGACCGCCAAGGTGCTCGCCGACACCGCGGCAGCGTTCGCCGGCGGCCATCATCCGCGCTCGGAGCAGACCAATGTCGTGCTTGCCGACGGCACCCGGCTGACCGGCACCGTCGGGGGGATTCACGGCCACCTGATGCTGGCGGTCAGCTACTCACGGCTCGGCCCGCGCCAGCGGCTCGCCGCCTGGGTGCGGCTGCTGGCGCTGAGCGCCGCACACCCCGAGATCGCCTTCGAGGGCGTCACGATCGGCCGCGGCGGGCGCCAGGATCCGGCTCAGATACGACGGATCCCACAGCTCGGAGGGAGTCCCGAGGTGCGCCAGAGGACCGCGCTCGCGGAGCTCGAGCGGCTGGCTGAGCTCCGCGCGGAGGGCCTGTGCGCACCGCTGCCGCTGCCCTGCGCGACCGCCAACGCCTACGCCGAGGCGGCGCTGCAGTCGGGCGAGGATCCGGTCGCGGCGGCGATGAAGCGGTGGCGCTCGGGTTGGTATAACGATCGCCGCATCGAGGGCGAGGGGGACGAGCCCGAGCATCGGCTCGCGCTCGGCGAGGAGCTCGACCTCGAGCGACTGGCGGAGCTCGCGACCGCGATCTGGCAACCGCTGCTCGCGCGCGAGGTGGTCGGCGGCTGATGGCCGAGCTGCAGACGAGCCTCGACGCGCAGCCGTTTGACCTGCGCGGGTCGCTGCCGAGCGGGGTGACCGTGCTCGAGGCCAGCGCCGGCACCGGCAAGACTTACACGATCGCCGCTTTGGCGGCGCGCTTCATCGCCGAGGGCGCGGCGACGCTCGACCAGCTGCTGCTGGTCACGTTCACGCGTGTGGCCACCAGCGAGCTGCGCGAGCGCGTGCACGAGCGGCTGGTCGTCACCGAGGCGCAGATCGCACGGGTCGCCGCCGGGGCGCCACCGACCTACCTCGACGAGATCGTCGAGCTGCTCGCCGGCGGGCCGCTCGAGGAGGTAGAGAGGCGCCAGAGGCGGCTTGCTGACGCGATCGCCAACTTCGACGCCGCGACGATAGAGACCACCCACGGCTTCTGCCAGAGGGTGCTCGACGGACTCGGCACGCTGGCTGAGAGCGACCCGGGCGTGAGCTTCGTCGACAGCGTCGACGACCTCGCCCGCGAGGTGATCGACGACCTCTACGTGCGCCGTTTCTACCGCGACCACGACGGCCTGACGATGTCGCGCCAGCAGGCCGAGCAGGTCTCGCGCATCGCGATCGAGAACCCACTCGCACCGATCTATCCGAGCAACTCGCCGGCGGGCTCGGCCCAGGCGATGCGCTGCCGCCTTGCGGTGGCGGCGCGCGACGAACTCGATGCGCGCAAGCGCGCACTCGGGCTGATGACCCACGACGACCAGCTCACGCGGCTGCTGGCGACGCTCAGCGGGAAGCGCGGCGCCGACGCCGTCGCCGAGCTGCGCAGGCGCTACAGCGTCGTGCTGATCGATGAGTTCCAGGACACCGATCCGATCCAGTGGGAGATCGTCGAGCGCGCGTTCGGCGGGAGCCCGGTCGGCGGGAGCCAGGTCGGCGGGAGCCCGGACGGCGGGAGCCCGGACGGCGGAAGCCCGGCGGGCAGCGGCCCGGCGGGCCGAAAGACAACGCTCATCTTGATCGGCGACCCCAAACAGGCGATCTACGCCTTCCGCGGCGCCGATGTCTACGCCTACCTGGCCGCCGCCGAGAGCGCCGGCGCGCGTGCCACGCTGGCGGTCAACCGCCGCAGCGACAGGCCGCTGCTCGACGGACTCGACGCCTTGTTCGGGCGGGCGCGGCTCGGGCACCCGGGGATCATCTACCGCCACGTCGACGCGGCGCCGATCCACCAGGCTCCGCGGCTGCATGGCGCCCCCGGCGAAGCTGCTCTGAGGGTGCGCCTGCTGGACGTGCACGAGCCATCCGTCGTGCGCACCGCCAGCGGCTATCCGAACGCCGAGTCGGCGCGCGCGTTCGTCGCGCGCGACCTCGCCGCCGACGTCGCCAGGCTACTGGGCTCGGACGCCACGATCGAGCTGCGCGACGAGGAGGGCAACACGACCGGCAGCGAACCGATCGCGCCGGGCTGCGTGGCCGTACTGGTGCGCACCCACCGCAACGCCTGGCTGATCCAGGGCGAGCTCGAGGCGCTCGGCGTGCCGGCCGTGATCAGCGGCTCGGGCAGCGTCTTCGGTACCGCCGCGGCCGCCGATTGGCTGGCGCTGCTGGGAGCGCTCGAGCAGCCATCGCACCCCGCCCGCGCGCGCTCGGCCGCTCTGACCTCGCTGCTCGGCTGGACCGCGACGCAGCTCGCGGGCGCCAGCGAGTCCCGTCTCGAGCTGCTGCACCAGCGCCTGCACGCCTGGGCGCGGATCCTGCGCGAGCAGGGGATCGCGACGCTGGCCGAGTCGATCCTTGGCGCCGAGCAGACGGCCGCGCGGCTGCTGGCGCTGGTCGGCGGTGAGCGCCGCCTGACCGACCTCGAGCACGTCTCCCAGCTGCTCAACGCCGCCGCCGGCGCCGAGCAGTTCGGCGTCGCGGCGCTCACCGGCTGGTTGCGCCAGCGGATCGGGGCCGCCGAGCGCGAGGGCTCAAACGACGAGCGCACGCGGCGTCTGGACTCCGACGCCGACGCCGTACAGGTGCTGACCTTCCACCGCAGCAAGGGCCTCGAGTTCCCGGTCGTCTACTGCCCCTTCCTGTGGGAGGCTGGACGCCTCGCCGAGGAGGGCCAGCCCGTCTACTTCCACGACGACGACGGCCGGCGCGCGATCGACGTGGGGCTCTCCGGCGACGAGTACGGCAACCACCTGCACCAGCACAACGTCGAGGAACGCGGCGAGGAGCTGCGGCTCGCCTACGTGGCGCTGACGCGCGCCCGGCACCGGGCGGTGATTTGGTGGGCAAGCGGCTGGTTCGCGCGCGAGTCCCCGCTCGGCCGGCTGCTGTTCGCCCAGGACGCCGAGGGCAACGTCGGCTGGCAGGGCTTCAAGCGCCCGCGCGAGGACGACGCGCGCGCGCGCTTTCAGGAGATCGCGGCGCTCGCGCCACACGCGGTCGCGCTCGAGCCGGCCCGAGTCGACGAGCGCGTTGCTTGGCAGCCTGCCCGCGACGCCGACGCCGAGTTGGCGACCGCCCGCTTCGATCGCTGCATCGACACGGCCTGGCGACGCACCTCCTACAGCGCCCTGACGGCCGCCGCCCACGATGCAGTAGTCGCCACCGAGCCCGAGGAGGCGGGGGTCACCGACGAGCCCGAGGTCGGCGGCACGCCGACACCGAGCGAGCTGCCGCTGTCGGAGATGGCGATGGGGCCGCAGCTCGGCACGCTGATCCACCAGGCGCTGCAGGAGCTCGATTTCGCCGCGTCCGATCTCCGTGGCGCTTTGACCTCCTGGCTCGCCGGCGCGGTGGTCCATCGCCCCGAGCTGCTCGGCTGCTCACCGGAGCAGGCGGGCGAGGGGCTTTCACTCGCGCTCGCCACCCCGCTTGGTGGCGAGCTTTCAGGGATCGCGCTCGCCGGCATCGGGCGAGGCGACCGGCTCGACGAGCTCGGCTTCGAGCTGCCACTGGCGGGCGGCGATCAGCCGGTGACGGCGGCGCGACTGTCGGACGTGGCGGCGCTGCTGGGTGAGCTGCTGCCGGCCGACGATGTGCTCGCCGGCTACGCGCAGCGGCTGCTCGATCCGGTGCTCGCCGCGGCGCTGCGGGGCTATCTGAACGGCAGCATCGACCTGGTGCTGCGCGTGCGCGGACTTGATCCCGCCCACCCGCGCGACCGCTACGCGATCATCGACTACAAGACCAACTGGCTCGCGCCCGCGGGCGAGCCGCTGTCGGCGGCGCACTATGGCTTCGGTGAGCTGGCGGTGGAGATGCAGCGCTCGCACTACGTGCTGCAGGCGCTGCTGTATTCGGTGGCGCTGCACCGCTACCTGCGCTGGCGGCTGGCCGGCTACGACCCGTCGACCGATCTGGCCGGCGTGCGCTACCTGTTCCTGCGCGGGATGCTCGGGCCGTCTGAGCCCGACTTCGGCGTGTTCGCGTGGCATCCGCCGGCGGCGCTGGTGGTCGCGCTCAGCGACCTGCTGGCGGGCGGCTCACCTCATAGGCACATATCTACACCTGTCGATGGTGTTGGGTCATGAGTACCGTCCATGAGCTCCCCGCGCGTGATCCCTTCGGGCCGGAGCTTGCGCTGCGCGCGCTCGAGCCGCTGGCCGCCTTGAATCGCGAGGAGGTCCTGATCGCCGCGGACGTGCATGTGGCCACGACGCTCGGGCGGATCGGCGCGGTCGGTGACCGCGAGGTTCTGCGCTGCGTCGCTTTCGCCGTCGCCGCCGCCCGCCAGGGACACGCCTTCTACGAGCTCGAGCAGGCCGATGCCGAGCTGATGCGGGGATGCGTGGCGCTGATCGGCGCCGAACCCGACGCCGTCGCGCCGTTGCGGCTCGAGGGCGCGCGGCTGTACCTGGATCGCTACTGGCGAGAGGAGCGCCGCCTGGCGGCGGCGCTCCTCACGCGCAACCGCATGCGCGCCGACGTCGGCGACCTGGCCCGGCTCGGCGAGGTGATCCGCGCGGCGTTCCCCGATGAGGAGTTCGTCGAGCAGCGAACCGCCGCCGCGGTGGCGCTGCTGCGCGACGTGGCCGTGATCGCCGGCGGCCCGGGCACCGGCAAGACCACGACGGTCGCGCGGATCGTCGGGCTGGTTCAGGAGCTCGCCGGCGACGTCGGCGAGGGGCCATTGATCGGGCTGTGCGCCCCGACCGGCAAGGCGGCGGCGCGGATGCAGGAGGCGGTCGGCGCCGCCGTCCGCGCTTCGACGATCCACCGCCTGCTCGGCTGGCTGCCGGGTGGGCGCTTCCGCCACGACGCCGGCAACCGCCTCCCCCACGACCTGGTGATCGTCGACGAAACCTCGATGGTGCCGCTCTCACTGATGGTGCGGCTGGTGGAGGCAGTGCGCGACGACGCCCAGCTGGTGCTCGTTGGCGATCCCGACCAGCTCGCCGCGATCGAGGTTGGCGCGGTGCTGCGGGACATCGTCGGCCCCGCCGCCGAGGCGCCCCAGTTCGGCGCGGGCATGCGGGCGACGCTCGCCCGCGTTGTCGGCGACGCGTCGGCTGGGCCCGAGCAGCGGTCGTTCGGCGACGGCGTTGCGGTGCTGCGCCGCGGCCACCGCAGCGTTGCGCCGATCGGTGCGCTGGCCGAGGCGATCCGCCGGGGCGACGCCGACGCGACCGTCGCGGCGCTCACCGCCGAGGGAGAGGTCGACGCCGAGACCGCGACCGAGGCCCGCGCTCGGCCCGCGGGCGGAGCGGCGAGCGTCACCTGGATCGCGGATCCGGCGGCGGATCCGGGGGTGCTGCGCGAGCACGCGCTCGCCGCCTACGCGCCGATGATCGCCGCGGCGCGAGCGGGTGATGCCGCGAGCGCGCTGCGCGCGCTCGCCTCGTTCCGCCTGCTCTGCGCCCATCGCCATGGCCCGCTGGGTGTCGCGCAGTGGACTGAGAGCGTCGAGTCCTGGCTGCGCGAGCAGATCCCCGGGTTCGAGCCGGGCGCGACGCGCTATGCGGGGCTGCCGCTGCTCGCGACCCGCAACGACTACGAGCTCGGCCTCCACAACGGCGATACCGGCGTGGTCGTGCGCGGCGCGGACGGGGAGCTGCGAGCGGTGTTCGACGCCGGCGGAACCACGGTCGAGCTCGCGCCCTCGCGGCTGGCCGACGTCGAGCCGCTGTTCGCGACCACCGTCCACAAGAGCCAGGGCTCGGAGTTCGAGGTCGCGGCACTGCTGCTGCCCGAGCCCGACTCGCCGCTGCTCTCGCGCGAGCTGCTCTACACCGCGGTGACCCGCGCCCGCAGCACGCTGGTGGTGTGTGGGAGCGAGGAGTCGGTGCGTGAGGCCGTCGCGCGGCCAGCGGGCCGCGCGAGCGGACTGCGAGAGTTGTTGTGGGCGCCCAACCCCGACTGAGGGCCCGTAGCCGCGGGGCGACTACGCGCGGGTGAGCGTCAGCGCCGCCTCGGCGCGTACGCGCTTCCCAACCATCCCCGGCTTGGACCAGCCGAGTCCGGCCGCCTGCAGGTCGATCGTCACACCACCCTCGAGGTGCAGGTGGTCGCCGTGCGCGATCGCCTGCACGGGGAAGCTCAGCGGCACGGTCCTCGCCTGGATCTGTAGGGCGCCGCGCAGCTTCAGGTGCTCAGATCCGCCCGGCTCGAGCTGCTCGAGCGTGAAGATCATCTCCGGATAGCTCTCGCTGTCGAAGTAGGAGGCGCTGCGCAGGTCCGCGTCGCGCCTGCCCAGCCCGCTGTCGATGCTCGCCGTCTGCACCACCAAGCGGCCGCCGACGCCACCGGCCTGATCGACCACCAACTCGCCGCTGAAGCGCTCGAAGATCCCTGTGACGGGCAGCAGCCCGAACAGCGCCCGCGCCTTGAACACCACCTCGCTGCCATGCGGATCGACGCTCCAGGCGCCCTCCGGCATGCGCTCGACGATCAGCGCCCGGTCATGATCATGATCGTGGTCGTGACCCTCGTGCGGGTGCTCGTGGTCATGCGAGTGTTCGTGCTCGTCGCTCATGCGCGGCAGTCTCTCACGTCAACACCCGTCTCGTTCCCAGACGCAGCGACCAGCATCTAGGGAATGACCAACGACCGGGCACCCTCCCCGTGCTCGAGCCGCTCCAGCGCGGCGGGAATTCCGTCGAGGCCGATTCGGGTGCTGACCAGCTGGTCGAGCGAGATCCGCCCCTGCGCGGCGAGCCGGGCAAAGCGAGGGATGTCGCGGTCCGGGTTGCTGGAGCCGTAGAAGCTGCCGGTGAGCGTGCGCGCGAAGTAGGGGAGCTCGAGCGCGTTGAAGCTGAGCGTGTCCTCGCGACTCCCGATACCCACGATCGTCGCATGCCCGCCCCGGCGCGTCGCGGACCACACCTGGCGCATCACCGCCGCCCGTCCGACGCACTCGAACGCGTGATCGACGCCTCTGCCTTCGGTCAGGTTGCGAATCTCGCGCGCAACCTGATCGGAGGCGACCAGGAAGTCGGTGGCGCCAAGGCTCAGTGCGAGCTGCTCCTTGTCCGGCGAGGCGTCGACGGCGATGATCGGGCAGGCCCCGACGAGCCTCGCGCCCTGGACGGCGCACAGGCCGACCCCTCCAAGACCGAAGACGGCGACTGACTCGCCCGGCCTGGCGGCAGCCGTGTGGAGGACGGCACCGACGCCGGTCAGCACAGCGCATCCCAGAATCGCGGCGTGCTCGATGCTGACCGAGTCCGGGAGTGCAACGACGGCGCGGTCACTCACGATCGACTCCTCGGCGAAGGCGCCGACCCCGAGCGCCTGACAGAGCTGGGTACCTTCACCGAGCAGCGTCGCGTATGGCAGTTGCGAGTTCTCGCCGGCCCGTTCGCAGATGTGTGCCTCATCGTTCAAGCAGTACCAGCATTCCCCGCATCCGGGGCTCCAGTTGAACACCACCCGGTCGCCGGGCGCCACCTTGCGCACCCCTTCCCCCACCTCTGTGACCGTTCCCGAACCCTCGTGCCCGAGGACCGCGGGCACCGGCTGCGCGATCGTCCCGTTCATCATCGATAGATCTGAGTGACAGACGCCGGCGCCGGCGATACGGACCCTTACCTGACCTGGGCGCAGCTTCGGCAGCACGATCTCTCGGACCTCCGGCGGGCGGCCGACCTCAAACAAGATTGCGGCCTTTGGCATCTCAGACCTGGATCGCCTTCGGTTGGAGGAATTCCTCGAGCCCGTAGCGCCCGAGCTCACGCCCGTTCCCCGACTGCTTGTAACCACCGAACGGGGCGAGCGGGTTATAGCGGCCGCCGTTTATATCGACCTGGCCTGTCCGCATCCGCCGCGCGAACTGCACCGCCGCTTCGCTGCTGTGCGCCCAGACCGCGCCGGCGAGTCCGTAGATCGAGTCGTTGGCGATCCGCAGCGCGTCATCCTCGCCGTCGTAGGGGAGGATCGCGAGCACCGGTCCGAAGATCTCCTCCTGGGCGATGGCCATGTCGCTGCGCACATCGGCGAAAACGGTCGCCTGCACGAAATGACCGGTGGGGAGCTCAGCGGGCCGCTCAGATCCCCCGGCCACCAGCCGCGCTCCTTCGCGCGCCGCGCTCTCGATGTGACCCAGGACGCGCTCCCGCTGTCGCTCGGAAACCAGTGGTCCGAGACGAGTCGCCGGATCGAGCGGCGCTCCGGGCCGATAGGTGGAGGCGGCTGCGCCGGCCAGCGCAGCCGCCTCGTCGTGGCTCTGGGCGGGGACGAGCATCCTGGTCCAGGCGCTGCAGGTCTGTCCCTGGTTGAGAAACGCGTTGGCGACTCCGACCTTGACCGCCTTGGCCAGATCCGCGCCGGGCAGGATCACGTTGGCCGACTTGCCGCCGAGCTCGAGCACCACTCGTTTCACGGTCTGCGCCGCGAGCTCGCCGACGCGGCGGCCGGCTGCCAGCGACCCTGTGAATGAAACGGCGTCCACGTCGGGGTGTGTGACCAGCGCCTCGCCGATGACCGGGCCTGTGCCCGAGACGAGGTTGAACGCGCCGGGAGGGAGCCCCACCTCGGCGACGCAGTCGGCCAGTACGTAGGCGCTCAGTGGCGCCACCTCACTGGGCTTGACGACGATCGTGCAGCCGGCGGCCAGCGCGGCCCCGACCTTTGCCGTGATCTGATGCAGGGGGTAGTTCCACGGTGTGATCGCGGCCACGACGCCCACAGGCTCCTTGACCACTTGCGAGTTTCCGATCTGTTCCTCGAACGCATAGGTCGAGAGCAACTCGGCGCAGCTGCGCAGGTCGGTGACCGGCAGCGCTGCCTGGATGCCGAGGGCGGTCTTCCAGACCGAGCCGACGTCAGCGACGATCAGGTGCGCCACCTCCTCGGCGCGGGACTCGAGCGCGTCGGCAAGCGCGTGGAGGTACCCGGCCCGCTCGGCGGGCGATGTTCGACTCCAGCTGTCCAGGGCCTCCGCCGCGGCCGTGACCGCGCGGTCGGCGTCGGCTTTGGCTCCTGCCGGAATGAGCGCGATCAGCCGCTCGGTGCTCGGATCCTCGACCTCGATCCGAGCGTCGTCAGCGCAAGACACCCACTCGCCGCCGATGAAGTTGCGGTCGTAGTGCTTGGGCGCACTCGCCTCAGTGCCCATCGGTGCTCCCGCTTGCCGACCCGAGCGGAGCCTGGCACTCGAGTCCGTCGAGGAACCTGTCGATCAGCAGCTTCAGCGCGGCGCGATCCACGCGTGATGAGGCGTCACGCAGCCTTGGCACGTCCTGAAGGTGTGGAAATTGTGCCGCCTTGGGGGAAAAGCCACTCGCGAACGACCCGAGTGCTGCCCCGTAGACGGCATAGCGGATGGCGGCTGCGATCCGGGTCGCACGGGAAGGCGTCCACCCCTGCGTGAGCAGTCCGGCGTAGACCTGGTCCGCACGGACCAGCCCCGCATCGAGACGGCCGAACGCGACAGCCATGTGGGGAACCAGATTCGGGTGGGCAACCAGCGCCTCGTAGTACGACCACGCCCAGGCGTCGAGGGCGTCGCGCCAGGCCAGTTGCTCGAACCCCGAGGCGTCGACCTGCTGCATGACGCTCTCCGCAACCGTGTCCAGGAGCTCTTCCTTGGAGCGAACGTGGTTGTAGAGCGACGGGGCCTGAACGCCCAACGCATCGGCGACCCGACGCATCGTGACGGCGGCGAGGCCCTCGGAATCGATCACCTCGAGCGCGGTGGCGGCAATCCGTTCGCGGGTGAGACGAGCAACTGGTTTGGTGTCCATTGCGCAGATTCTCCCGGAGAGCGGTAGCGAGCTTGACCTGCCGTCGGTGAACAATGTTAGTATGATTTCCCACTAACGTGGTTAGTCGGGAGAGGATGGGAGAAGAGGAGTGGATTTCTCACTTACCGACGAGCAGCGCGCGATCCGCGACACGGCGCGCGCGTTCATCCGCAACGACGTGATGCCGCTCGAGCCGGAGGCGCTTCGTCGCGAGCGCCGCGATGAGAGCGCCCTTGAGCATTCGGAGCTGCGCGTGCTGCAGCAGAAGGCGCGAGATTTCGGCTTCTGGGGGCTCGGGACTCCCGCCTCCTATGGCGGAGCCGAGCTTCCGGCGGTAACGCAGAGCCTCGTGTGGACCGAAGTGGGGCGGACGTTCGTGCCCTTCGCCTTCGGTGGCGAGACCGACGTGATCCTCTACAAGGCGAACGCGGAGCAGCGTGAGGAGTACCTCCTTCCCGCTATCGAAGGGACGCGCGGCTCGTGCTTCGCGGTGACCGAGCCGAACGCCGGCTCGGACCTCACCGCGATCCGTATGCGTGCCCGGCGTGACGGCGATGACTGGGTGCTGAACGGCGAAAAGACCTTCATCACGCGTGGCCATGAGGCCGACTTCGCGATCGTCGTGGCGGTGACCGACAGTGCCCTCGGCTACAAGGGCGGCTTCACGGCGTTCATCGTCGACCGCTCGATGGGCTGGACCTCGTCGGCGATCGACACGATGGGTCCGGCGCGCCCGGCCTCGATGTCATTCGATGACGTCAGAGTCCCGCACCGCAACGTGCTCTGCGAGGTCGGTGACGGCTTCACGCTCGCAATGGAGTGGATCGAACGTGGCCGCTACGTGATCCCGTCACAGGCGATCGGCGCCGCCGAGCGCCTGCTCGACATGGGTCTCGAGTTCGCGCGCCAGCGTCAGACGTTCGGCAAGCCGATCGGCGAGCATCAGATGATCCAGGCGATGCTGGCGGACTGCGCCGTCGAGTTGGAGAGCGCCCGCTGGCTGGTCCTGCTGGCCGCCTGGACGACCGATCAGGGCCGGGACCCGCGCCACCAGTCGGCGATGGCGAAGCTCGCGGGCGCCACGATGGCGAACCGGGTCGTGGACCGCGTCATGCAGATCCACGGCGGCATGGGTTATACGCGCGAGCTGCCGATCGAACGCTGGTACCGGGAGGCGCGCCTGTGGCGGATCTTCGAAGGCACCGACGAGATCCAGCGCCGCGCGATTGCGCGCAATCTGTTGAGCGGCCGCGCGGCGGTCGGTGGGCATCTGGCATGACCACGAGACCCGGCAGCGAAGCGCTGACCCTCAGCCTCGCCTCGATACCGGGCGAGGCCGCTGTCAGATATCCGGAGAGAGTCGCGATCGTAGACCGCGAGCGCGCGTACACCTATGCCGACATCTGGCGGGAGATCTTGATTCGCGCCCGTGCGCTCAGGGACGAGCTCGGCGTCGAGCCCGGAAGTCACGTCGCGCTGATGGCCCCGAACGGGCTGAACTTCGTTGCCGAGTACTACGCGATCCTCGCCTGCGGCGGGGTGGTCGTGCCGATGGCGCCGATGCTCGTCAGCGATGAGGTCGAGGCGCAGCTGTGCGACAGCGAGGCGCACGCGATCATCGTTGAGCAAGACCATGCGCAGGTCGTACTGCCCGCGGCCGAGCGCGTGGGAGCTCGCCCGCGAGTCGTCGACCCCGACTTCGTGGCGGGCTCTACCGACGAGCCCGGGCTCGACGCCGCGGTGCCCCGCCATCCGCTTGACCCGGCCGTGCTCTTCTACACGAGCGGCACCACGGGCAAGCCCAAGGGCGCCGTCCTGACCCACCTCAACCTGGTGATGAACTGCTTCATCAACGCGTTCTTGGCCAACAGCCTGGGCACCGACGACGTCGTGCTCGGCTGCCTGCCGCTGTTCCACACGTACGGCCAAACGGTGACGATGAGCTCGAGCTTCCTGGCGCGTTCGAAGCTGGTCCTGCAGCGGCGCTTCGACGCGGTCGAAGCACTCGATCTGATGCGCCGCCACGGGGTCAACGTCTTCATCGGGGTGCCGACCATGTACATCGCCCTCCTGGAGGCCATCGGTGAGGACCCCCCCGTCCAGTTGCGGATGTGCATATCCGGTGGTGCCCCGTTGCCGGTCGCGGTGCTGGAGCGGTTCGAGCAGCGGTTCGGCTGCCCCATCCAGGAGGGCTACGGGCTGTCGGAGACCTCGCCGTCGGTGACCGTCAACCACACGGAGCTCGGCGTACGACCCGGCACGATCGGCCAGCCGCTGTGGGGCATCGAGGTGGAGATCGCCAGGGCCGATCTGGAAGACCGGATAGAGCTGTTGGATCCCGGGGAGCTGGGGGAGATCGTCATCCGCGGGCACAGTGTCTTCACCGGCTACTACCGCGAGCCGGAGGCGACCGCGGCCGCGATAGTCGACGGCTGGTTCCGCACCGGTGATCTCGGCGTCAAGGATCAAGATGGCTTTCGCTCGGTCGTCGATCGCAAGAAGGACATGATCATTCGGGGCGGTTACAACGTCTACCCGCGCGAGGTCGAAGAGGTGGTGGCACGCCACCCCGCCGTGGCCGCCGTAGCAGTGGTCGGAGTGCCGGACGAGAAGCTTGGCGAGGAGGTTCTGGCGGCGGTCGTGCTGGACCCTCGGGCGCCGAGCACGACTGCCGAGGATCTCTCCGACTGGATGCATGACCGCATCGCCCATCACAAGCGACCGCGGATCGTTCGCATCCTGGACGAGCTGCCGGTGGGGCCGTCGCGCAAGATCCTCAAGCGTGAGATCCGTGCCCGTTACCAGGAGGACCGGCTGTGATCACGCGGCTCGGCGTCGCGGCTGTCGGAGAGTCGTGGTTGGCGCCGCCCACCGCTCAAACGGCAGGAGTCAGCTGATGGTCAGCCGCCCGGAGCTGCGAGGCGCCGGCGACTCCCCAGTCCTCAGTGTCAGTGGCATCACGGTCCACTTCGGTGGGATCACTGCGCTGGAGGACGTGTCGCTCGAGGTCTGGGACCGTGAGGTCCTCGGTCTGATCGGCCCAAACGGCGCCGGAAAGACGGCGCTGTTCAACGTCATCTGCGGATTCGTCGCGGCGGACGCGGGCACGATCAGCTGGCAGAGCAGGCCGGTGCGCCGCATGCGTCCCGCCGGCCTGGCGAAGCTGGGTATCGCCCGCACCCTGCAGGCCCTCGGCCTGTTCCCCCAGATGTCCTCGCTCGAGAACGTCATGCTCGGGGCCACCCGCTTCCGTCGCGCAAAGCTGCCGAGCGCGCTGCTCGGCCTGCCATCGTCAGACCGGGACGAGCGCGCGCTGCGTGATCGCGCATACGCGGCGATGGAGCGGACGGACTGTGCCCAGTTCGCGGACCGCCTGCCGGGAACGCTCCCCTACCCGATTCAGAAGCGAGTCGCCCTGGCCCGGGCGCTGGCGGCCGAACCGAAGTTGCTCCTGCTCGACGAGCCCGCCGGAGGGGTCGACGAGGCTGACATGTCAGCGCTCGCCGAGCTCATAGATCAGCTCCGCGGTGAGATCTCGGTGATGCTGGTCGATCACCACATGGATCTCGTGACCTCCGTCTGCGACCGCATGATCGTGCTCGACTTCGGCCGCATCATCGCGAGCGGCGAGCCGGCGGATATTCAGGAGAACCCGGCTGTGCTCGAGGCGTATCTGGGCCGTGAGGCCGAGGCGGCGTCGGTCGAGACGACCGCGGCACTGGGGGCCATCGATGCTGAGGGTTGAAGGGTTGAGCGCGAGCTACGGGGCGGTGCGGGCGCTGGATGCGGTTTCACTGACGGTCGAGTCCGGGGCGATCACCGCGGTGCTCGGCGCAAACGGCGCCGGCAAGACGACGCTGCTGCGGACGATCTCCGGGCTCGTGCGGGCACGCGCCGGCACGATCTCACTCGACGGAGCGGACATAACGAGGATGTCCGTGGAGCAGATCGTGCGCAACGGGGTGGCGCACGTGCCCGAGGGCCAGGGCGTCATCACGGAGCTGACCGTGGACGAGAACCTGCGCCTCGGAGGACTGCACCGCGGTCGCGAAGCGGCATCGTTGCAGGACATCTACGAGCTGTTTCCGCGTCTCGTCGAGCGCCGCGCCCAGCCCGCTTCGCGGCTCTCTGGCGGCGAGCGCCAGATGCTCGCGATCGGCCGGGCGATCATCGCCCGGCCGCGCGTGCTGCTGCTGGACGAGCCCTCACTCGGACTCGCTCCGCGAATCGTCGCGCAGATCATGGGCCTGGCGCGGTCCTTGGCGGACACTCTCGGACTCGCGGTCCTCTTGGTGGAGCAGAACGCGCGCGGGGCAATGTCCGTGGCTGACCGCGTTGTCGTCCTCAACCTCGGCCACGTCGTCGCCGACCAGCCGCCGGAGAGGCTCGCCGACGACGAGCGCCTGCGCCACGCCTACCTCGGCTTCTGACCCTCGGAAACACGGGATGACCAACTTCATCGACTACACGCTGAACGGGATCTCGACCGGAGCCATCTACGCCGCCGTGGCGCTCGCGCTCGTGCTGATCTGGCGGGCGACCCGGATCATCAACTTCGCTCAGGGGGCGATGCTGATGATCACCACCTACATCGCCGCGGCGGTGATCGACTCGACCGGCTCCTACGTCATCGGCTTCATCGTCGCGCTCGCCGCGGGCCTCGTCTTCGGGGCGTTGGTCGAGCGGGTGATCATCCGGCCGATTGAGAACGCCCCGCCGCTCAACGCGGTGATCGTCACGCTCGGGTTGTACCTGGTGCTGGTCGGGGTCGCGGGGATGATCTGGAGCGCGACGCCGCGCTCGTTCCCCAACGCCTTCTCGATCCGCGGCTATGACATCGGCGGCACGCGGGTGCTGTTCGCGCCCGATGACACATTCATCGTCCTGGTCGTGGTCGCCAGCGCGCTCGGGCTCACGGTGTTGTTCCGCCGGACCTCGCTCGGGCTGCAGATGCGCGCCGCGGCGTTCAGGCCCGAGGTGGCCCGGCTCGTCGGGGTCCGCGTCAGCCGACTGTTCACCCTCGGCTGGGCGCTGGCCGCGCTGTGCGGTGCGATCGCCGGCGTGCTCGTGGCCCCCTCGGTCTTCATCGCGCCGAACAGCTTCGACCCGATCCTGATCAGCGGCTTTGTCGCCGCCGTGCTCGGCGGCCTTGACAGCCCGCCCGGAGCGGTGGTCGGCGGACTAGTGCTCGGCCTCGTGCTCTCCTACGTCGCCGGGTACGAGGGCTCGGCCCTCGTACCGCTCGCGGCGCTGGTCGTACTCGTCCTGGTCCTCATGATCCGACCGACCGGGCTCTTCTCGGCATCCGCGGAGCGGCGCGTATGACCGCCGTCCGCACACGGCACGCTCACGGAGAAGTGCGCATGGCCAGCCTGCGCAACAGCACTCTCGCCCGGTCGCTCGCCCTCGTCGTGATCGCCGGACTGGTCATCGCCCTGGTCAGCTACCACCTCTCAAGCTACGACAATCTCGAGCTCAGCTACGGCGGCTATTACTTCGTGGTGCTGGCCGGCCTCACCGTCCTGATCGGCCTCAGCGGTCAGGTTTCGCTCGGACATGGAGCCCTGATGGCCGTCGGGGCGTACACCACGACGCTACTCGTCGCGAACGAGGGCTGGGCGGAGCTGCCCGCGATCCTCGCCGCCGTCGTCGCCACCGCTGTGATCGGCTTACCCGTCGGAGTGGCGGCGAGCCGGCTGCGCGGTCCCTACCTGGCCGGAGCGACGCTTGCCTTCGCGGTCGGCCTGCCCGCCCTGGCCGAACAGTTCCCCGCCCTGTTCGGTGGCGCGAACGGCCTGGTGATCAACCCGCCAGCGCTGCCGGGCTTCCTCGGGCCCAACTTCTCGCCCGAGCAGTGGCAGGCGTGGATCGCCTGCTTCGGCGGGCTCGTGGTGCTGTTTTTGCTCTTCAATCTCAAGCGCAGCGGGATCGGGCGTTCGATGCGCGCGGTCCGGGACGACGAGATCGCTGCCGCGCTGTGTGGGATGCCAGTGGCGCGCACGAAGACCGTCGCGTTCGTGGTCAGCGCCGCGTGCGCCGGGCTTGGCGGGGGCATCTTCGCCCTGGTCGTGCAGCTGGCCGCGCCGGGCGCCTTTGAGTTTCAGCTCTCGCTCGACCTGCTGGCCGGCGTCGTGGTCGGCGGCCTCGGCTCGCTGGCGGGAGCGGT
>JBOGYJ010000082.1:0-7517 GCA_050696795.1 Solirubrobacteraceae bacterium
CCGGGCCGTTGTTTTGCGTGATCGACGGTCCGACCCGTGGCCGGCGCTGGTCCGCTACCGCGGCACGCGCCGAGCTGCGCGAGCTGGCGGCCGCGGCCGGCGTCCGACGGCGGTTCGCGCCCCACCATTAGGCCGACTCCATGGTTATGCCGTTATCAACGAGAAAGTCTGTGCACGCTGGGATGTTGGTGGTGAATAGGTCGGCATAACGCGAGTGGTTGTGGTCATTCTTCTTGCTCGGATATCGATATCGGGACAAGGAGGAGCACAGGATGGCCAGGCCGACGAGCAGAGTGTGCGGCGTGTTGATGACGGGGCCGTTGGCTCCGTTTGAGGGCGCGTATCGGGAGGAGTTGGACCGCCGCGGCTATACCGCGCGATCGGCGGTTGGCGATGTGCGGCAGGTCGCGCGCTTCAGTCGCTGGCTCCAAGCCATTGGGCTGGGTGTCGCTGACGTGCGCGAAGCGCATGTCGAGGAGTTCATGGCCTGGCAGCGCTTGGACGGGCACTACCGCTCGCACTGGTCGCGGCCGGGACTGCGGTGCCTGCTCGATGTGCTGCGCGAGCGCGGCGTGCTGGCGGCCGAGGAGCGCGTGGCGCCGAGCACGCCGACGGATCTGCTGGTGGCGCGCTTCGAGCTCTACCTGGCTTGCGAGAGAGGGTTGGCGACCGGGACGGTGGCGTTGTATTCGGCGTGTGTGCGCCGGTTCGTGGACGGCCTGCCGCCGGACCGCGAGCTGTCCGCGCTGCTCGTTGGTGACGTCACGGCCGCGGTGCTGCGCGAGTCCGAGAGGGTGTCGGTCAGCGCGACGCAGACCTTCGTCAACGGAGTGAGAGCGTTCCTGCGGTTCTGCTTCATCGAGGGGGTGATCGGATCGGATCTGTCGCCGGCAGCGCTGTTGGTGAGGGGACGTTCGAGCTCGTCGTTGCCGAGGGGGATCAGCAGCGCGGACGCTCGCGCGTTGCTGTGCGCCTGTGACCGGCGCCAGGCGCTTGGGCGCAGGGATCACGCGATCATCATCACGTTGTTGCGGCTGGGGTTGCGTCGCAGCGAGCTCGCTGGTCTGCGGCTTGATGACATCGATTGGCGAGCGGGTGAGATGGTCGTTCGTGGCAAAGGAGGACGTGAGGATCGCCTGCCGTTGCCGGCCGATGTCGGCGAGGCGATCGCTTCGTATCTCCGGCGTGGGCGGCCGAAGAGCAGCCGGCGGGAGGTGTTCCTGCGCTCCAAAGCTCCATACGATCCGATCGCGTCCGGGACCGTCGCCTCGACGGTCCGGAGGGCGTGCCGGCGCGCTGGGATCGCGGAGGTCGGATCGCACCGCCTGCGGCACACCGCGGCGTGCGAGATGGTCGATGCAGACGTTCCGCTTTACCGGATCGGTCAGGTCCTGCGTCACCGGAGCTTGCAGAGCACGGCGCGATATGCGCGCGTCGATGTTGAGCGGCTGCGGCTGTTGGCGGCGCCGTGGCCGGGAGGTGCGGAGCGATGAGCGGTCTGCCAGCGCACGTTGATGAGTACCTGCGGCTGCGCCGCGCGCTCGGTTTCAAGCTCAAAGAGGAGGAGCGTCTGCTCGGGCAGTTCGTCGGCTACCTCGAGGCGGCCGGTGCCGAGACGGTCATCAGCGAGCTGGCGATCCGGTGGGCGCGACTGCCTGTCGGCGTGCATCCGAACCACTGGGCGAAGCGGTTGCGCGTCGCGCGTGGGTTCGCCGCCTACCTGCACACGATCGACCCGGCGAGCGAGATCCCATCGCCGGACGTGTTCCCGACTCGTCGTCAGCGCGCCACCCCCTACCTGTTCTCCCAACAGGACATTTCTAGGTTGTTAGCCGAAGCGCGGCGGCTGCGCCACCCGATGCGCGCGGCCAGCTATGAGGCTCTCTTCGGGCTGCTGGCCGTGTCCGGCATGCGGATCGGTGAAGCGGTCTCGCTTGAGCGCGGGGATGTCAACCTCGATGCCGGCGTGATCACGATCCGCAAAGCCAAAGGCGACCGTGAGCGGCTGGTGCCATTGCACCCGACCGCGATCGAGGCGTTGAGCCGCTACGCGTCGGTGCGCGACGGCCTGTGCCCGACACCGCGCTCGCGCGCGTTCTTCATTTCGAGCGCAGGGACTCCGGTGCACCCGAACGCTCTGCGTGAGGCGTTCAGAGCGATCATGACCCGGATCGGCGTCCCTACCCAGGACGTGCGCCCCAGGGTTCACGATCTCCGCCATCGCTATGCCGTGCAGACCCTGATCGACTGGCACCGATCAGGCGTGAACATCGACGAGCACATGCCCACCCTTTCGACCTACCTCGGGCATGTCAGCCCGTCGGATACGTACTGGTACTTGTCCGCCTCGCCGGAGCTGATGGCGCTCGCAGGCGACCGGCTTGCCGAGCGGTTCGGGGGTGTGCAATGAGCGCGCTTGCCCCCGCGATGCAGGCCTACTTCTCAGATCGGCTGATCGCCCAGCGCGGCGCGAGCCCGAACACGATCGCCGCCTACTGCCAGACGTTCCGGCTGCTGCTCGCCTTCGCGAAGGACCGGACAGGCAAGCCGCCCAGCGATCTGGACATCGGCCAGCTCGACGCGCCGCTGATCGCCGCATTCCTGAACCACCTCGAGAAAGCTCGCGGCAACAGCGTCAGCAGCCGCAACAACCGCCTCGCGGCGATCCACTCGTTGTTCGCATACATGGCGCTGCATCACCCCGAACACGCCGCCTCGATCCAGCGGGTGCTCGCGATCCCACACAAGAAGACCGAACGCAACCTCGTCACCTACCTCACCGAGCCCGAGGTCGACGCGCTGCTGGGAGCCTGCGATCAGACGATTTGGACCGGCCGACGCGACCACACGATGTTCGTACTCACGATCCAGACCGGGCTGCGGATCTCCGAACTCGCCGCGCTCACCTGCGCCGACATCACGCTCTCAACCGGCGCCAACGTGCACACGATCGGCAAGGGAAGAAAGGAGAGGCGAACACCGCTGGTCCCCGACACCCGGAAGGTGCTCAAGGCCTGGCTAAAGGAACGCGACGGCGCTCCCACAGATCCGTTGTTCCCGACCACCACCGGCCAGCACCTCAGCCGCGACGCGATCGAACGACGCCTCGCGCGGCATCTGAGCACCGCGGCTCAGACGTGCCCTTCGCTCACGCCCAAGCACGTGACGACCCACACGCTCAGACACACCGCCGCGATGCGCCTGCTGCTCGCCGGCAACGACGTCACCGTGATCGCGCTGTGGCTCGGGCACGAGCAGATCTCGACCACCAACATCTATCTCCACGCCGACATGACCCACAAGCAACAAGCGATCGACCGCACCAAACCGCTCAACGCCAAGCCCGGCCGCTATCAACCCCCCGACACACTCCTCAAATTCCTCGAAGACCTCTGAAAATGCCGACACGCTCGCGGCCCGAACCCTCCCGAGCAGCGGATTCTCAACAACGTCGGCATATCAAGCGGGTCGGCTTAATGGTGCCGCCGGCGTGGCGCGAATCGCCGGCGCACCCCGGCCTGGGCGGCGAGGCGGCGCAACTCGTCGCGTGCCGCGGTCGCGGACCAAGCGCGACCGCGGGTTGGGCCGGCGAGGATGCAGAGCAGCGGCCCGACCGGCAGCTGAACGCGATGCTCAGTCCATCGCGCGACGTGCTCCCAGGCCCAGTCGTCCATCCCGACGACCCTCCGTTTGCCGGCTTTCCCCACGCGCACAAGCACCGACCCGGACTTCGGGTCGAGGTCAGTCTCCGTGAGGTCGAGTGCTTCGCTGATCCTGAGGCCGGCGCGCGCCACAGGATCGCGATCAGCCCGCGGGTCCGGTCTGCGTTGCGGTCCGGTCCGGCTTGGCGCATCAGAGGATGATCTCCTCCACGGTGGTCGGGTTGGCCGGGTAGCGCTGCCCTTGTTCGGCGGGGCGCACCCTGCCGAGTGTCCCGGGGTCGCCGCGGGTGATCGCAGACGGCCGGTCACGTCGATCAGTCGTGTTTCGGACATGATGTCCTCTCATCGGTTCTGGCCCGGCATGCGGCGGCGCCCACACCCGGGCGCGGTTGGTCCCTCGAGCGTCTCACCGCTCCTGTGAGAGCAGTTGGGGGGTCGCGGTACGCTGCTGGTGATGACCTTCACGCGGATCACTGTCCGCGCCGACCAGATGGACGGCGTTCCCTGTATCCGGGGCTTGCGGATCCCGGTCGCGACCGTCGTCGGGATGATCGCCGAGGGCATGAGCACCGACGAGGTGCTCGACGCTTACCCGGACCTCGAGCCCGCTGACGTCCCAGAGGCGCTTCGGTACGCGGCCGAAGCCGTCCGTGAACGTGAGCTGCCGCTCGCGGGTTGAAGTTCCTGATCGACAACGCGCTCTCGCCGATCCTCGCCCACGAGCTCGGCGTCCTCGGGCACGACGCCGTGCACGTCCGCGACCTCGGCATGCAAGCCGCCTCAGACGACGCGATCTTCGACCGTGCCGCCGATGAGGAACGTGTCGTGATCTCGGCCGACACGGACTTCGGGACGCTGCTGGCCGCCCGGAAGGAGACCCGGCCGTCGGTCATACTGTTCCGGCACGGAAGCCAACGCCGACCAAGCGACCAAGCCGCACTGCTGAAGGCCAACCTGCCGCAACTCGAACAGGCGCTTAGGACCGGCAGCATCGTCGTGATCGCCCCGGACCGGATCCGGATCAGGACGCTCCCGTTCCTTCCGTAGCCCACCAGTGCCTATACAGGTCAGGCCGGCTTGGCTACCCCTCCTCGCGGAAAGGGGCGGCAAAGACGAGAGTGCCCCTGCGGCGACAAAGCGGCACGCAAGCACGTAGGTCGGTGGGGCAGCTACTCGTGATGCTTGGCATACGGGACCGCTGCCTGGGATGGGTGGGCAGCGCTCGCCGGACTCTGCAGTAGCCGAGGGCATGACGAGTAGGAAATGGCCTGCGCGCCGCGAAAAGGCGCTACGCGGCGATGGACGCTTCGCCGCTCGGTACGCTCCTCCCGTGGGCTTCCCGGTTCCTATCGCGTCGGTGCTCTCAGGCGCCTCTGTTGACCAGCTCGCGTACTGGCGGAAGCGCACGCCGTCTGCGCCTGCTCTGCTTGTGCCGGAGTCGAAGCGATCCGGACGGTTCATCTACTCGTGGGCCGACGTGGTGGCGCTGCGTTCGATCGTCTACCTGCGCCACGAGAAGTCATTGCCGCGCGTCCGTCGGGCAGTGGAGTTGTTGCGATATCTGGAGGCGAACGAGTGGGAGCACCTGGCCCGATACACGCTGATCAGCACGCCGTCCTCGATCCTGGTACGCACGCCGTCTGGCCAACTGCTGGATCTGGAGCAGCAGCCGGGCACCGTGGTCAGCGAGGTTCTGATGAGTGACGTCCTTGCCCCGTTTACCACGAGGGAAGGGCGCGTCGTGCCCGATCTTGAGAAGCCGCGCGATCTCCTTGCCGTCAACCCCAGGGTGATGGCCGGCTATCCGGTCATCGCGGGCACGCGGGTGCCGTTCGATCTCGTGGCCGGTCTCGCTGATGACGGCGCGACGACAGCCGAGATCATCGCGATCTACCCGTCGGTGAACCCGGCATCAATCGGGGATGCCCAGGACTTCGCCGCGCAGGTGGCCAAGGCGGTGTAGTTGCAGGTCCTCGTCGACGAGGGCATGCCGGTCCAGCTCCTGCAGCCGCTCCGTCTCAACCGCGGTCACCAGTTTGACCACGTTGATGGGCTGCGGTGGAAAGGGCGTCTGGACCAGCCGCTGTTCAGCGATGCCGCCGGGCGTGGCTATCACGCGGTCCTGACGCTGGACGTCAACCAATTGAGCGATGCCGACGAGTGCCGCGCGCTGCGCCGCTCGGGGTTGCACCACATCAGCCTGCAGCAGGGTCGCAGCGTCCGCGGCGTGAAGGGCACGGCGCGCGTGATCGCGTCTGTGATCGCGGCGATGCCCTATGTGCTCGAAGACCTGGACGAGGCAGACGGGCAACGCATTGTCGAGCTGTCCTTGTTCTCAGCAACCCGACGGCACGAGCTGTTTGACCCGATGAAGGAGCGCAGCCGCTATCCCTACTGGCGATGATCTGCTGCGCTCGCCAGCTGCGCCGAGCACGCGACACCGACCCACCGGGCCTGATTTCGCGATAGCTACAGCGCACGCCCAGACAAAAGCGACGAGCCGTGGGATGGGAGCGGCCGCAGGACCGGCCTTACGCTGCACCAGCCCGTCTCGGCCGACGCTTGACGGGCAAATCTGACTGCTCCTTCCGCTCGACGCCGGCTCGGAGTAGAAGCCCAACCGGGGCTGCCGCCCTGGCGACGTTGGGGAAGCCCTGCCGCTATGCGGCCGAGCGCTGCGAGCCGATCTCGGCCGGGATTCGGTCGACGTGTAGCAACTCAGGCGAGGGGTCCAGTCCGTTGGGCCACACGATCGTTCGCAGCTCGTCGTCGACGCGCACCTGGGCGAAGTAGCCGGGGTCGTTGAGCGGCTCGCCGAGCGTTCCGTGCATGAGAAACCCGCAGTCGATCTCGCGGATAAGGCCGTCGTTGAACTCGACGCGCAGCATCGGTGGGGTGAGCGGGGTGACGGCGGTGACGCGCAACATCTCGATGAATGCTAGGGCAACGGGTCGATCGCGACCAGCGGCTCGAGCGCCTGCGCGAGCTCCCAATCGTGCTCGAGTTCCGCGGCGTGCAGCCCTGCCCACTCGCGGACCAGCCGCAGCGCGCGAGGCGGGAGTTGGCCGTGCAGGATCTCGAGAGACCCGAGCTGGATTTGCGCGATGTGCTCGCCGTATTGGGCGTGGAAGTGCGGTGGCGGATGGTCGGGGCGGTACATATAGATCACGATCCCGTAGAAGACAGACAGGCGTGGCACGCGAGGATTCTGGAGGACGCCCCGGCGTCCTGAGACTCGGCCCGATGAGCTCGCCGCCTATTCGCATCGCGACGGGCCCGGGTTGAGGATCGCGGGGTTGCGTCCTGGATCGGCCGGGACGCCCTGCCCCTTTGGGAGGAGTTCATGTCAGATCCTGTGATCCCGCTCGACGCCGCCGGCCGGCCGCGCTCACCGGCGACGATCCCCGGCTTCCTGGCCGGCCGTGCGCCGCACAACAAAGGGATGGAGTATCCGCCCGACCCGCCGCGGGCGGAGGAGATCCTGGTGGTTATGCGCCAAGCTGGACATGACCGCCACGGGCTGCGTGTCCGGGCGCTGATCGCCGTCCTGTGGCGGGCTGGGCTGCGGATCTCCGAGGCACTCGCGCTCAATGAGACCGACATCGAACCGACCAGGGGGTCGGTGCTGGTGCGCCACGGCAAGGGCGAGAAGCGCCGCGAGGCCGGCATGGACCAGTTCGGGTTCGCCCAGCTGGCCGCCTGGCAGGCACACCGGGTGCTGCTGCCGCCCGGGCCGTTGTTTTGCGTGATCGACGGTCCGACCCGTGGCCGGCGCTGGTCCGCTACCGCGGCACGCGCCGAGCTGCGCGAGCTGGCGGCCGCGGCCGGCGTCCGACGGCGGTTCGCGCCCCACCA
>JBOGYJ010000083.1:0-2556 GCA_050696795.1 Solirubrobacteraceae bacterium
CCGCCTCTGAGGCTGAGCCCGAGGCCACCGAGCCCGAGGCTGCCGAGCCCGAGGCCACCGAGCCCGAGGCTGCCGAGCCCGAGGCTGCCGAGCCCGAGGCTGCCGAGGCGCTCGACGACCAGCCCGCCTCTGAGGCTGAGGCTGAGGTTGAGGTCGAGCCGGAGCCCGCCTCCGAGGCTGAGCCCGGGGCCACCGAGGCGCTCGAGCCCGATGCCACCGAGGCCACCGAGCCCGAGGCTTAGGTTCCGGGCTCATTAGCTGAGCTTTGAGAAGGGCGGTACGGTTAGCGCCGTGCCGCCCTTCGTTGCTTTAACCGGTGGCCTCGGGGCAGGCAAGTCGACGGCTCTGGCTATCCTCGAGCGGCTCGGTGCTTTCGTGATCTCGAGCGACGCCGTAGTCCACGAGCTCTACAGCTCGGGCGCGGTGCGCGATGCCGTGACGGCGCGGTTGGGTGCCGCGGTCGCCCCGGATGGGGTCATCGACCGAACCGCGCTCGCCGCCCGGGTGTTTGCGAACCAGGAAGACCGCGCCTGGCTAGAACAACTGCTGTGGCCGCTGGTGCGCCGGCAGATCGCCGACTGGCGTGACCGCAACATCCGCCTGCAGCCGCCACCACGGGCGCTGGTGGTGGAGGTGCCGCTGCTGTTCGAGGCAGGTAGCGAGCGCATGTACGACGCCACCATCGCCGTGGTCGCCGACGAGTCGATCCGCAAGGGGCGCATCACTGCGCGGGGACACCACGCCCTCGCCGAGCGCGAGGCGCGCCAGCTCACCCAGAACGAAAAGGCCGCACGTTCCACGTTCGTCGTGCCCAACGACGGGAGCATCGAGGAACTCGAATCCAAGCTGTCGTCGATCCTTGCGATGCTGACCACAGGAGAGTTTGGCACGTGACTTCGGTGGTGATTGCGACTATGAGGGGCGCGAATGAGGCGGGAGCCTGAGATGGGCGTCACCCATAGGCCCGTGAACCAAGAGCGCCGCAACTACTCGACCTACCGCGCGACCTCGCGCAGCCGCATCCGGCGGCGGCGCTTCGGCGCACTCTCCGTCCTGGTTCTTTTGGTCGTCGGCGTGATCACGGTGCTGCCACTTGCCCGCCGTGCGATCGAGCACTTCGAGTTGCCGTTGCGGTACGCCTCGATCATCCGGCAGCAGGCCGCCGCGGAGCGCGTCGACCCCGCCCTGATCGCCGCCGTGATCTACGCCGAGACCCGTTTCCGCCCGCGCACCTCTCCGACCGGCGCCGAAGGCCTGATGCAGATAGAGCCGGCCACCGCCCAGTTCCTCGCCCACCGCTCGCACGGCTACGCCTTTCGGGTGACGGATCTGGGCACGCCCCAGGTCAACATCGCCTACGGAACCTACTATCTGCGCTACCTGCTCGACCTCCATGGCGGCAGTAAGGTGCTCGCGCTCGCCGCCTACAACGGCGGCGAAACCAATGTCGATAACTGGCTGGCCTCGGCCCGAGCCGCGCATCGCCAGTTCACGATCCGCGCGATCCCGCTGGGCCAGACCCGCGCCTACGTGGGCGAGGTCCTCGGTCAGCAGCGCGCCTACCGCGCACACTACGCCCGCCAACTCGGCTACGGCGGCTGACTACTCCAGCTCGTACCAGCGGTCCAGCTCGGAGGGCCAGTCGTCCAGCTCGGGCCGGTCGTCCAGGACCGCCCCAACCGCCGGGCGGAGTTCTGGCCCGAACTCACTCGACGCGAGGCCGCCGACGGCGATGTCGCAATCGAGCCGATCTCCCGCCGACAATGGCCTGCACGTGTCCGGCCCGATCGACATCCCCCGGCCCCGGTGCTGAGCTGCGATCCCGGGGCCCGACGCCGGCCGCGCCTCGCAGCGCTGAGCGATCACCCGTCCATCCGGCCGGCTGAACTCCAGGCCGGCGCCGATCCCGATCTGAACCCGATATCCGCCCTCGTGCACCAGCTTGTGGTGATACGAGCAGAGCTGCACGAGGTTGCCGATCTCTGTCGGACCGCCGTGCGCCCAGTGCTGGATGTGGTGCGCGTGCAGGTGGTGGGCGTGGGTGCATCCGGGGAAGCGGCAGCCGCGATCCCGAGTGCGTAGCGCCCGCCGCAGTGCCGGTGGTATCGCCCGCGTGCGTCTGCCAACCGAGAGCGGCTCCCCGTTGCGTTCGATCATCGCCACGACCGCTGCGTCGCAACCCAGCCGCCGGACCGTCTCCGGCGCCAGAGCCGGCCCGTCCGCCAGCTCGGAACGGTGCTTGATCTCGTCGGCCGGCAGCGTGTCGACATCGACGTGCACGACGACCTCGGCTGCTTGGTCGCCTCCGGTGGCGAGCGCCACCAGCGCCTGCGCACGTACGGCGCCTGCACCCAACTCCCGCGTCTGCTCGGGCACCGACGCCGCCGCCTGATCGAGCGCGGCCATCAGCGCGGCGCCGTCCTCGGGCGCGAGCCGTCCCTCGACGACGAGCATCCCGTCGTCGTCCCAATGGGTGCTCAGCCGCTGACGCTCGTGTACCGCCTGTGCGTGATCTGAGGTCGCGCGCAACACCCGCCCGTACTGGCCTGCGACCTG
>JBOGYJ010000084.1:0-3136 GCA_050696795.1 Solirubrobacteraceae bacterium
CACCTGAAGAGCTTCGCGGTCACACCGAGCGAGATGGAGGCCGCGCTGGACGACGGCATGGGGTTCGACGGCTCGTCCATCACCGGGTTCAACGCGATCGAGGAATCGGACATGGTCGCGGTCCCGGACCCCAACACGTTCGCGGTGCTGCCCTGGCGTCCCAGCGAGCACGGCGTCGCGCGGATGTTCTGCGACATCCGCACGCCCGAAGGCACGCCCTACGAGGGTGACCCGCGCCACATCCTGCGGCGTGCGGTCCAACGTGCGAAGGACATGGGCTTCGACCATTTCTTCGTCGGCCCCGAGCTCGAATACTTCTACTTCAGGGACTCGCGCTCGACCGAGGTGCTCGACGAGGGCGGCTACTTCGACCTGACCGCGCTCGACGCGGGTTCGGACCTGCGCCGGGATACGGTGCTCGGGCTCGAGCAGCTCGGCATCCACACCGAGTACTCCCACCACGAGGTCGGCCCCAGCCAGCACGAGATCGACATGCGCTACGCCGACGCCCAGACGATGGCCGACCGCTGCATGACCTACAAGATCACGGTCAAGGAGTACGCGCTCAAGTACGGGTATCACGCGACCTTCATGCCCAAGCCGCTGTTCGGCAAGAACGGCTCCGGCATGCACACCCACCAGTCGCTCTTCCGCGACGGCCACAACGCCTTCTTCGATCCCGATGATGCCTACAGCCTCTCGGACATCGGCAAGGCCTTCATCGCCGGCCAGCTGCGCCACGCCCGCGAGATCAGCTCGATCTTCGCCCAGTGGGTGAACTCCTACAAGCGCCTGGTGCCCGGCTACGAGGCCCCGGTCTACGTCGCCTGGTCGCGCCGCAACCGCTCGGCGCTGGTGCGCGTGCCGATGTATCACCCGGGCAGGGAGCAGGCCACCCGCATGGAGCTGCGCTGCCCCGACCCGGCGTGCAACCCCTACCTCACCTTCGCGGTGCTGCTGCAGGCCGGGCTCGAGGGCATCGAGCACGGCTACGAGCTGCCCAACCCGATGGAGAAGAACCTCTACCACCTCTCCCCGGAGGAGCGCCGGCGTCTCGGCATCGAGCAGCTGCCCGAGACGCTGGGCGAGGCGATCGAGCTCACCGCCCAGTCCGAGTTGGTGCTGCGCTCACTGGGCGAGCACACCTTCAACCGCTACATCGAGATCAAGCGCCAGGAGTGGGACGACTACCGCGTCCAGGTCACGCCCTGGGAGCTGGAGCGCTACCTGCCAGTGCTGTGAGCCTGGCGCTCGGGCCCCGGTCCCGCTGGACCGAGGCCCGGCCTCCGCGTCTCAGTGGGTCGCCAGCACCAGCCGGAAGTGCGAGTGCGTCCCGCCGGCGATCAGGTAGTCGAGTCGGTGCAGAACCCGCATGGTCTCCGAGCCACCCGCGCTCGGGTCGAGTGCCCCGAGCGCGGCGATCCCGGAGAAGTTGAGGTACAGGCCGGCCCTCGAGCCCGTCGGCAGCTGCGCCAGGGCTCGCGTGAAGGTCGGGTTGCCGCCGAGCTTCGCGCTCGGGTTCAGCAGCTGCTGCAGGTTGCTGAAGCCGGAGGTCACAGCCACCCGCCCGCCGACGGTGCTGGCCGATATCGGCAGACCCCGGACCAGGCGCTTGACCGCCCCGGCCAACCGTGCGCCGGCGCTCTTGTTGACCGGATCGATCACCAGCCCCGCTCGTAGCGTGGTGCTCGAGCTGCCGCTCACCGACAGCTCCACCGGACCGAGCGCGGGCAGCAGGTCCCGCTCGACGAACTCCAGCGGCCCGCTCGGAACGTGACCGGCGATGCCCTGCGCGGCCTGGAGGCTGGAGAGTGACTTGGAGATGCTCGCGGCCAGCTTGTTCACCACACCGCTCTTGGTCAGCGAGCCGCCGAGCGCGATCGCCAGCCACGAGCTTGCCGGGAGCGCGCTGACGTCGGTGGCCGCCCCGGTGGGCGGAGAGCTCGTCTGAGGGATTCCATGTTCTATGACGTCCATCCGGAACTGGTTGTGCAGCGCTGACAATCCCAGCGCGACCGACGATCCGGGAGGCGCCTGCTTCGCGCCCTGGCTGAGCGCATTGGTCTCGGTGTGCTGGGAAAGCGACTTCAGCAGCGGCAGAGCCTGCTCGTAGAGCTGGTGCAACGGGGCGTAGGCGGCGAACAACTCACCGTCCCCCAGCTGCGCCATATCGGACTTGAACCCGGGGACGGCGGCGAGCGAGGTCTTCCCAGTGGTGGCCGCCGCGCTGGTGACAGCGCTCTGCCCGCCGACGAGCGCGTAGTGACCCACGACCTTCCAGGTCTCGAGGGTGTCATGGATGTTCCTGGCCAGGAACATCCTGGCGGCCGACGGATGGTTGGTCGGGATCACGATCACTAAGTCGTCGTCGAGCGCGTCGAGTGTCTGCGCGCCGCCGCTCGTGAGACCGGCGGGGAGTGCCGTGAGGGCGATCGCGGCGCGCTGCCCGGCCCAGGTCTTCAGCTGGCGCCATGGCTTGCCTAGCCCCTTGACGAACTGGGCTTCGATTTGCTGCGCCGAGCCCTTGCCGGCGATCGAGTCGATCGCCTCGATGAGGTTAGCCTTGACATGGCCCTGCGGTTTGATCGCCACCGCCGCATAGGCCACCGCGGTGGCGGGCACCATGTTCGCCGGATCGAGTGCGGACGGCGACTTGGCGCCACCGCCAGCACCACCGCCGCAGGCGGCTAGCGTTGCGCTGAGCGCCAGCGCGGCTCCAACAGCTCGGATTGTTCGCACGTTGCTCATCGCGCCGCCGAGCATACGCCTCGCCCAAACGGCAAACGCCGGCGTCAGCCGCGAACGAGCGTGCGCACGCGCTCGGAGATCGTACTGGCCAGCCAACGCAGCACGGCCGCGTCGCCCTCGACGACCGAGCGCGACCGCTGCGGCCCGAACACGCGCGCGACCCAGCTGGGCCCGTCGTCGCGCCGCAGCAGGACCACGTCCTGGTCGAAGCTGAAGAGCGTGTGGGCACGGAACCCGTAGCGCTCTGCCAGGTGCGCGCGCAGCTCCTCGGCGCCGGTGACTACAGCAGCGCCTCCAGTGCGGCGATCTCGGTGACGGGCAGCTTGCAGGCAAAGCGCTCGCACACGTACGCGGCCTGGCGGCCGTCGACGAGGCCGCGGTCGCGCAG
>JBOGYJ010000085.1:0-3130 GCA_050696795.1 Solirubrobacteraceae bacterium
CATCGAAAGGCTGATCGACTACTGGGCGCAGGACGTCGATTCAGCCGACCGGCTCGCTCAACTCAAGCTCGCGGGATTCCAGGTCCTCGTTCGGAACCAGCGCGGGATCACGCGACAGATCTAGCGAACCCAGCGCAAGCGACAACGGTCTCACTCTCGGCTATGCGCGGACACCTCGGGTGAGCCGCCGCTGAAACCCGCTTCGCGCGGCTAGGAGCAGCTCGCCCGGCCCTCGGCCGCTTCCGCTTCGTCGCCCGCTGAGAAGTCTGGCTGGGGGCTTCTGCTGTTCGTCGTGGTGGTCTCGAAGCAACAGTGGTGGCGGTCGTCAGGAGGCGATCTGGTGCTCAGGCGCTTAGTGCAGCGCGAGCGCGTGATGCGGCAGCGAGACGAATGGCGCTGGATCAGGTTCACCGCAACGCCCTCGCGAGCGAGCTCAACAGCATGAGCATGCCTCAACTGGTGCGGCGCAAAAACAACCGCCTTCGCACACCAGCCTCAGCTGCGAGCTGGCGCAGCTCACAGCGGGCGGCTGTCGCCGCCCACCCACGTCCGCGCGTCTGTCCGTCTATCACGCAGAACAGCGGCCCGACCGGCAGCTCGACCCGTCGCTGCGACCACGCAGCGAGCTGCTCGAACCCCCAGTCATCCATTCCCGCCTCCCGACGCTTGTCACCCTTCCCGTGGCGGACAAGCAGCGACTCGCGGCGCACGTCGACATCGGTCTCGGCCAGTGCCAGCGCGTCGCTGATCCGCAACTCGGCTCGCCACAGCACCGCGATCAAGGCACGCACCCTCAGACCGTGGCGATCACCACCGGCTTGGCGCATCGCGCGAATGATCTCCTCCGGCCGGGCGGATCGGCCGGGAACTGCATCCCCTTATTCCGTGGGGCGCGCCCGCTGAAATATCCCGGGGTCGTCGCCGGCGACCGCCGACCACCCGCTGCGTCCAACAACATCGATCCTGACATCAGCGCCTCCTCTCGGAGCGAAGAAACGTCCGGCCAATCCGGACGGCTGCCAGCAATCGTCACGCTCCCCGCCTCAGCCAACGACGGCCAACCGGCGACGCACCTCCGCTTACCCGCCCAGGCGGGCGTGAGCCGCGGGCTGCCGCTTTTGGTCGCGGCTGAACGAAGGAGAGAAGTCCGTGCCGGCCCCGTAGCAGCCGTCCGGGCGACTGAGCCTGCATGAGATGAGCACTGAGGAAACTGGCGCCCGTTCTGGTATCCCAAAGCTAGGTCTCGCCGGCCACATCAACAACCGTTTCGTCGATCGCGCTCCGCAAGCCGCTACATGAACTAGCTAGGGGCCTGGGCCTGTTAGACGCGGTGGATGTCGCCGATCACTGCGTCTAACTGAGCAGATTTAGGGGCGGCCCAATGGGCTGCCGGACCGGGTCGCGCCCCTCACGCAGCTCGGCGAGGTCACGCCGCCCTGGGCGCGCGAGACGACCTGAGGCGCGCGCCTCGTGGACGCCGACCGGCCGGAAGCCAGACGCGCCCTGACGGCACGACGGTGGCCCTAGACTCGATCGTCAGAGACGCGCGGCGAGCCCTCCTCGCCGATCGTGACAAGCCCGTACTGGAAGGCGAGGACGACGAGCTGCGCGCGGTCTCTCACGTCGAGCTTCGCCATGGCGCGGTTGATGTGCGTCTTGACCGTTAGTGGTGAGAGGTAGAGGCGCTGGGCGATGTCGTCGTTGCTGAGGCCGTGTGCGGCGAAGGCGACGATCTCCCGCTCACGTGGGGTGAGCGCTTCCAGCGGGCTGGCCCCCAGGCTCGCGCGGCTCGCTCGGGGTTGGGCCAGGTAGCGACCGATGAGCGCCTTCGTTGCGGTCGGGGACAGCAGCGCCTCGCCGGCGGCGACCACGCGCACGGCTTCGAGAAGGTCGGCGGGCTCGACGCTTTTGCCCAGGAAGCCGCTGGCTCCGGCGTGCAGCGCGGCGAGGACGTAGTCGTCGTTCTCGAAGGTCGTCAGGACAACGATCCGGACATCAGACAGGTCGGGGTCGCGGGCGATCTGCTCGGAGGCGGACAGCCCGTCGCGGCCCGGCATGCGGACGTCCATCAGCACGACGTCTGGGTGCAGCTCGCGCGCTAGGCGGATGGCCTCGTTGCCGTCGCCGGCCTCCCCGACGACCTCAAGGTCCTCCGCGCTGGAGATCAGGGCGGCGAACCCCGAGCGGATCAGCACCTGGTCGTCGGCCAGCAGCACGCGGATGCTCATGTGCGCTCCAAGGGGATCTCGGCGTGGAGCAGGTATTGATGGCGGGCGTCGGGACCGACCGTGAGCGAGCCGCCGATGGCGATCAGGCGCTCGCGCATGCCCAACAGCCCGTGGGAGGTGCGGTCAGGGGCATGCTTGGTGTCGGCGTGCGGCGCGATGGGGTTGCGGACGTCGATCGCGATGAGCTCGCCGGCGAACTCGACGCGCAGTTCGGCTGTGCCCGTCCCGTGCTTGAGCGCGTTGGTGATCGCCTCCTGGACCACGCGGTAGGCGATCAGGTCGACGGCCGGGGTCCGTTGCTCAGGCTGCCCGACGGCCTCGAAGTCGAGGGCGAGCCCGGCGTTGCGGGTGGCGGCGAGGAGCTCGTCGAGTTGGTCGAGGCCTGGCGAGGGCTCGACCAACTGCCCTTGCTCGGTGCTGCGCAGCAGCTCAACCAGTTGGCCCATCTCCCTGACAACCGTTCGGCTCGCGTCCCGAACGGTCACCAAGGCGGCGCTGGCCTTCTCGGGCTGCGTCCTCATCAGGTGACCGGCGACCCCGCTCTGCACGTTGATCACCGATGCATGATGGGCGATCACGTCGTGTAGCTCACGGGCGATGCGCAGACGCTCGTCGACCACGCGCCGCTGTGCCTCCTCTTCGCGCGTCGCCTCAGCCTGCAACGCTCGCTCGCGGGCCGCCTGCAGCGCCGCGCGTTGGGCGCGGACGGCGACCCCGATCGCCGCGACCGCCAGGGACCAGGCTCCCAGTGTCGATGCGGTCGATAGCCACGACCCCCGCAGAGGGATCACGGATAGGCCGTAGGCCACGATCGTCGCGGTCGTGGCGGCGACGGTGATGCGCACGTCGCGCAGCACGGCGACGGCGAACAGCGCGAGGACGCCCGGTGCCGCCGCCGTCGA
>JBOGYJ010000086.1:0-10139 GCA_050696795.1 Solirubrobacteraceae bacterium
TTGGGGCCGTAGCGGTGCTGGAAGCGGCCCAGCAGTTTGCGCTCGTAGACGGTCAGTATGGGCAGCACGCCGAAGATCACGGCGAAGATCAGGAGCGCCTTGACGATCTGGATCCACCACGGCTCGAAGTAGTCGATGTCGGCGAACAGGGGGTTCACGCCTTCACGACCTCCACAAGCGGCTCCGTCAGCGCGTTGGCCGAATCGCTGGCGATCCCGGCGGCCAGGAACGCGCTCCCGACCGGCACGCCGGTGCGGATCGCGGCGCGCCCGCGCAGGCGCGTCCCGTTCTGCGCAACCTGCACCGCGGCACCCTGCTCGATCCCGAGCCGCTGCGCGTCCTCGGGCGAGAGCTCGACGAGTTGCTCGGCGACGGTGAACTGCAGCGCCGGTGAGACCTCGACCTCGGGCGCGGCCCAGATCGAGCGGTAGAAGCCCACCAGCAGGGATTGTCCTTTCGCTGTTCCCGGGGCAGGCTGCCCGCTGGCTGCCTGCCCCGCATAGGCGCCCACCTCACCCGCCGGCATCGCCGCTGCCGCCGCGGTCTCGGGCCAGCGCAGACCGCGCCCGCCGATCGCCTCGAGGCTCAGCCCGGCATAGAAGGGAACCGCTCCCACAAGCTGCTTGAACGCCATGCCGGCGGTGAGCACGCCGGTGTCGACGCCCGTGGCCTTGGCGATGTCGGCCAGCACCTGCCAGCCGGCGCGCACCTGCCCGGGGCGCTTGATCGCCGCCCGCAGGCGCTGGAGGCGGCCGTCGGGGTGCACGATCGTGCCCTCCTTCTCGGCGCTCGACTCGGCCGGGAAGACGACGTCGGCGTGGGCGGCGAGCCCTTCAGTCAACACCGAGGCGTGGGCGACGACGACGCTCGCGGCGGCCAGCGCCCGCTCCCAGGCGCCGCGGTCCGGCAGCTCGCGCAGCGGGTCGACCTGGAAGAGGTAGAGCGCGGTGAGATCGCCGGCGGCCGCGGCGGCGGCGATCTCGGCGGCGCTGCGTCCGGGCTCGACCTCGGCATAGCCGGGACCGGCGCCCGGCAGCGCCCCGGCCTCGCGGATGCCGCGGCCGTTGGTGCCGGCGGGGATTTCGAGCAGGCCGGCGCCGTCACGGCCGGCCAGGCCGAGCTGGTCGGCGATCTGCAGCAGCGTCGCGAGCGCCTCGGCGCCCAGCGCCTCGCCCCACAGGATCACGACGTCCTCGCCACCGTCGCGCAGCAGCTGCGCGAGTTCGTGGGTGGCGCCCGAGCCGGGGTGCGTGAGCGCCCACTCGAGCCCTGAGAGGAACTCCGCCTCGGCGCCGGGCGCGTAGCGGATCGAGATCTCGGCGCCTGAGTCGAGCGTGCTCGGGCGGGCGCTCGCGATCGCGAGCTTGACGCCGTGGCGGCGCACGCCCTTGCGGATGCGCAGGTCGAGGATCGGCGAGTCGTCGAGCGGCTCGGTGCCGAGCACCAGCACGGTGTGCGCGAACTCGAGGTCCTGGACGCTGGCCTGCAGCGCCGGCGCCGCCAGCGCACGCGTGAGCTCGAGGTCGACCCGCCCGTACGGGCGCGAGTCGATGTCGCTGGAGCTGAGGCCCTCGCGCACGATGCGGCCGAGCAGGAAGGCCTCCTCGTTGCTCGCCTGGCCGCCGACCAGCGCCGCGGCGCGGCCACGGTGACCGGCGATCGCGCGGGCGGCCTCGAGCGCCTCGTCCCAGCTGCTCGGGCGCAGGTCGCCGCTTCCGTCGCGGACCAGCGGCGTGGTGATGCGCGCGTCGGCGTGGATCGCCTGGTAGGCGAAGCGGCCCTTGTCGCAGAGCCAGCCGTCGTCGACGCCGGGGTTCTCACGCGCGAGCACGCGCATGACCTTGTCGTCGCGCACGGTGAACTCGACGTTGCACTGCGACGGGCAGAGCGTGCAGATGCCGCCCGCGCCCTCGATGTCCCAGGGCCGCGCGCGGAAGCGGTACGGCTGCGAGGTCAGCGCACCCACCGGGCAGAGCTCGATGATGTTGCCGCTGAAGGGCGCCACGTAGGGGTGGCCGTCGTGGGTGCCGACGAACGTGTGCGAGCCGCGCTCGCTGAAGATCAGCTGCCAGTCCTCGGCGATCTCCTGGCTGAAGCGCACGCAGCGGTAGCAGAGGATGCAGCGCTCGCGGTCGATCGCGATCAGCGGCGAGAGCGCCAGCGGCTTGACGAAGTGGCGCTTGGGCTCGATCACGCGCGTGCGGCCCTTGCCCCAGCCGAAGGTGATGTCCTGTAGCGGGCACTCGCCGCCCTTGTCGCAGACCGGGCAGTCGAGCGGGTGGTTGACCAGCAGGAACTCGACGATCGCGTTCTGCGCGTCCTTGACCCGCGCGCCTTGAGTGTTGACGACCATGCCATCGCGCACCGGCGTCGAGCACGAGGTCTGCAGCTTGGGGATGCCCTCGATCTCGACCAGGCACTGGCGGCAGGCGCCGACGGGCTGGCCGAGCTTCGGCTCGTAGCAGAAGTACGGGATCTCGACGTCGCCCGCCTTGGCGGCGTCGATCAGCATCGAGCCCTCGACGGCCTGGACCTCGCGACCGTCGATCGTGAGGCTTATGAGCTTCTGTTCAGGCCGCGGCATAGACAGTCGAGTTGGCGCGCTCGCGCGCGGCGTCGATCTCGGCCTCGAGCTCCTCGCGGAACTTAACGACGATCGAGCCGACCGGCATCGCCATCGCGTCGCCGAGCACGCACAGGCAGTTGCCGATGATCTGGGTCTGCACGGAGGCGAGGATGTCAAGATCCATCGGCGTGGCCTCGCCGGACTCGATCCGCGCGAGGAACTTGTCGGTCCAATTGGTGCCCTCGCGGCAGGGCACGCACTTGCCGCAGGACTCGTGCGCGTAGAACTTGACCACCCGCTGCATGACCTCGAGCGCGGAGTGAGTCTCGTCGATGACGATGATCGCGCCCGAGCCGAGCATCGAGCCGGCCTTGGCGAGCGTGTCGAAGTCGTAGGCGAGGTCGAGGTCGGACTCGAGCAGCACCGGCGCACTCGAGCCGCCCGGGAACCACATCTTGACCACGCGGCCGTCCTTGGGGCCGCCGCAGAGCCCGTAGATGATCTCACGGCTGGAGGTGCCGAGCTCGATCTCGTAGTTGCCGGGGCGCTGCACGTCGCCGGAGACGGAGATCAGCTTGGTGCCGGTCGAGCCCTCGGTGCCGATCTTGGCGTACTCGGCGCCGCCCATGTCGATGATCGTCGGGACCGTGCCGAGCGTCTCCACGTTGTTGACCAGCGTCGGCCCGTCGTAGAGACCCTCGATCGCGGGGAACGGCGGCTTCAGGCGCGGGTTGCCGCGTTTGCCCTCGAGCGAGTCCAGCAAGCCGGTCTCCTCGCCGCAGATGTAGGCCCCGGCACCACGGTGCACGACCAGCTTCAGCGAGTGGCCGGACCCGAGGATGTCCTCGCCCAGGTAGCCGGCGGCCTCGGCCTCGGCCACGGCCGCGTCGAGGATGTCGGCCTGCAGCTGATACTCGCCGCGGATGTAGATGAAGGCGTGGTGGATCCCGGTCCCGTGGGTGGTGATGATCATCCCCTCGATCAGCGTGTGCGGGGACTTCTGCATCAGCTCGCGGTCCTTGAAGGTGCCCGGCTCCGACTCGTCCGCATTGCAGACCAGGTACTTGGCCATCTCGCCCTTGGGCAGGAACGACGCCTTCTGGCCCATCTTGAAGCCGGCGCCCCCGCGTCCGCGAAGTGCCGACTGGGAGATTTCCTCGACAATCGCCGCAGGCGGCATCGCCAATGCCTTGCGCAGCGCGCTGTAGCCCCCACGCCGCTCGTATACGGGCAGCGTGTTCAGACCCGGTTCGTCGATCCGATCGAAGAGCAGATGCGGCATTGCGCTCAGTTTCCCTCCTGCCCCACGGGCGCGATCCCGTCGAAGCCATCGACCCGGCCCTTGACATCGGCGACCGCGCGGTGGCGCAGTTGCTTGTGCTCGAGCACCGGGCGTCCCGCCTCGATGTCCTGCACGATCAGCGTCGCGTCATCGAAATTCAACGGACCGACGTACTCGCCGTTGACCGACGCCATCGGGCCGATGTCGCAGGCGCCGAGACACTCGAAGCCGCGCACGCTGATGTCGTGGCCCGCGGCGGCCTCGCACATGTGTTCGTAGAACTGATCGGCGCCGAGCAGCGAGCAGGTGATGTTGGTGCAGACGAAGACATCGTTGCGGGCCTTCGGCTGCAGGTAGAACATGTCGTAGAAGCTCGCCACCGAGGTCAGGTAGCCCGGCGTCAGGCGCATCACGCAGGCGACCTGCTCGATCGCCTCCGGCGAGCACCAGCCGTGGTGGCGCTGCGCCAGGTGCAGGGCCGGGATCGACGCGGACTTGGAGTCTGGGTACTTGGCCATCTCCGCCTCGATCGCGGCGCGCAGCTCCTCCGGGACGGGCGTCAGCGCCGGGTCCGGTACGGTCGCGGGCGGCTTGGTGAGGTCGGCCTCCTGGTCCCACCCCGGCACGCGCGAGCCGTGCTCGTAGCGCTTGATCGGGGCCCGCCCGCCGCGCCCGCCCCGCCGATCGATCGCGCTCATCGGTCGACACCTCCGAGGATCGGATCGACCATCGCCAGCGTGGCGATGAAGTCGGCGATGTAGGCGTCCTTGACCATCGGCGCGACCGCCTGCATGTGCACGAAGCTGGGGTCGCGCATGTGCACGCGCGCGGGCTTGGCCGAGCCGTCGGCGCGGACGAAGCAGCCAAGCTCGCCACGCGGCCCTTCGATCGGGTAATAGCACTCGCCCTCGGGCACGCGGAAGCCCTCGGTGACCAGCTTGAAGTGGTGGATCAGCGCCTCCATGCTGGTCGCGAGCTCGTGCCGCGGCGGCAGCACGACCTTGCGGTCATCGGCGATGAAGGGGCCCTCCGGCAGGCCGTCGAGCGCCTGCTGGATGATCTTGACCGACTCGTAGATCTCGGCGTGGCGCACGCGGAAGCGGTCGTAGTTGTCGCCGACCGTTCCGACCGGGACCTTGAAGTCGAAGTGGTCGTAGCTCGAGTATGGCGCCGCCTTGCGCAGGTCCCAGGGGTTGCCGGCGGCGCGCAGCAGCGGCCCGGTGACGCCCAGGCCGAGCAGCGTCTGCTCGTCGACGATGCAGGTGTCGCGCAGGCGGCTGAGCAGGATCTCGTTCTTCTCGAGCAGGTCCGCGTACTGGTCGGCGCGGGTCGGCATCTCGTCGAGGAACGCCTGAAGCTTCTCGGCGAAGCCGACGGGGATGTCCTCGATCACGCCACCCACCTGGAAGTAGCGCGTGTGCATACGCTGGCCCGAGGACATCTCGAATAGGTCGAGGATCGTCTCGCGTTCGCGGAAGCAGTACCAGAACATCGACATCGCGCCCAGGTCCAGCGCGCTCGTGCCCAGCCATACCATGTGCGACATCAGCCGGTTGAGCTCGAGATGGATCACGCGCAGGTACTGCGCGCGCGGCGGCACCTCGAGCCCGAGCAGCGTCTCGACCGCGCCGCAGAAGGCCATCGCGTTGAAGTAGTAGGAGAGGTAGTCCATCCGCTCGACGACGGGGATCACCTTCCAGTAGCTCTTGTCCTCGGCAGTCTTCTCGATGCCGGTGTGGACGTAGCCGATGATCGGCTTGAGGTCGCGCAGGATCTCGCCCTCGAGCGTGACCAGCAGGCGCAGCACGCCGTGCGTGGCCGGGTGGTGCGGGCCGAAGTTCAGCGTCAGCAGCTCATGCGTCTCACCCATGCCCGCGACTTCAGTCGACATCGTCACCGACTCTTCCTGCTTGCGGTAACCGCTGGTCGTGCTCATCGGTCGGCGCCGTAGCCGTCGAGCTCGTTGTGGGTGAACAGCACCGGCTCGCCGCCGACCGGAAAATCGCGGCGCTGCGGGAAGCCCTCGTAGTCCTCGGGCATGAGGATGCGGCGCAGGTCGGGGTGGCCCGTGAACTCCACGCCGAACATGTCGTAGAGCTCGCGCTCGGGGAAGTCGGCGCCGGGCCAGACCGAGACGACGCTGGCGATCCGCGGCGCGTCGGTCGAGACGCGCGCCTTCACGGAGACGCGGTCGACCTCCTTCATGTCGAGCAGCTCGTAGACCACGCCCAGGCGCGGCTCGTGCGGGTAGTAGTCGACCCCGTGCAGGCTGGCCAGGAAGGTGTAGCCGCGCCCGCGCAAGTGCTCTATCACCGCCACGTTCTTGGCGGGATCGATCTCGATCTCGGCGCGACCATTCACGTGGCTGCTGCCGAGTACTGAGGCCGGGTCGGAGGCGCGCAGTTCCTGGGCGAGCGCCTCGAGGCCGCTCTGGTCAGGCACCGGCGGGGCCTCCCGCGAGGTCCGGCCCGGCGCCCGCGTCGGGTTCGCTGCCGGCCAGCGGGCCGGCAGCGGGAGCGAAGACCTCTTCCGTGCCGATCGCGTCGTAGCGCTCGCGCCAGCCCTCGCGGTCGTTGCCCTGGATGCGGTCGCGCAGCTTGAGGATGCCGTGCGCGAGCGCCTCGGGGCGCGGCGGGCAGCCCGGGACGTGCACGTCGATCGGCATGAACTTGTCGCTGGGGACCAGCGCGTAGTTGTTGAAGACGCCCATGCTCGAGCAGCAGGCGCCCATGCTGATGGCGAACTTCGGCTCCAGCATCTGGTCGTAGATGCGGCGGATCACCGGCGCCATCTTCATGCTGACGCGACCCGAGAGGATGATCATGTCGGCCTGGCGCGGCGAGGCGCGGAAGGCCTCGAAGCCGAAGCGGGCGATGTCCACGCGCGCGGCCACGATCGACATCATCTCGATCGCGCAGCAGGCGAGCCCGAAGGTCAGCGGGTAGATCGAGTTGCCCTGCGCCCACGCGACCGCGCGGTCGAGCGTGGTGGTCATCACGGCCTCCTCGACGTAGCGGTCGAAGTCGTCGCCCTCGAGCGAGCCGCGCAGCATGTCGCGCGCCATCAGCTGGCGCGAGCGGAAATCCTGGGCCGGTTGCCGGGTTACTTCCATTCGAGCGCACCCCTGCGCCAGACGTAGACAAAGGCGATCATCAGCAGGATCACGAACGTGATCGTCTCGCCGAGCGCGAAGCCGCCGAAGGACCGCAGCTCGACGGCGATCGGGTAGATGAAGATCACCTCGATGTCGAACAGGATGAACAGCATCGCGATCAGGTAGAAGCTGATCCCGAAGCGGAATCCGCGCTGGATCTCCGAGGGCAGGCCGCACTCGTAGGGGCTCGAGCGGTTGAGGTTCGGCCGGGTCTTGACGCCCGTCAGCAGGTTCAGGCAGGAGAACAGCACACCGACGGCTCCGCCGAGCACCACAAAGACGACCGCGGGAAGGTAATCCCTAAGCACAACGTGATTTCTACCACCGAGACTCATAAGACAGTCCCGTGGGTCGTGCTGGTGACCGGATAGTGATTTTTGCCTCAAACACTGGGCTTCGGGGCCGAGGGGCGCTGGGGATGCGGAGGCACTCCCACGGGACGGGCCATCGAGGGGTATCGTGCGCCAGCCGTGAAGGACGTGCACATCGTCGTCGGGGTCCTGGCCCTGGGTTTGAACCTGCTCGCGTTCGCGCTGGGCGCGGTGGCCTGGTTGCGCCGCAGGTCAAGCTCCTGGTTCTGGCGCGTGCTGCGCAGCGGCCAGGCGTGCGTGGCGATCGAGGCGGCGCTCGGCGGGATCCTGTTGCTGATGGGCCGCAAGGCCACCAACCTGCATTACCTCTACGGGGCGCTGCCGCTGGTGGTGGCGATGATCGCCGAGCAGCTGAAGCTGTCGGCCGCGACGATGGTGCTCGACTCCCATGAGCTCGAGGATGCGCAGGCGGTGGGCCGGCTGCCGGGGGACGAGCAGCGTCAGATCGTGGTCGCGATCATACGCCGCGAGATCGGCTCGATGACGCTCGCGGCGTTGGTAGTCGTGGGGCTGCTGGCGCGCGCCGCGACCGTCGTGCACTGAAGCTCGCGCCACGCCAATTGCCCATATCCGCATGCGTTGGAGCCTGCCCAGGCGCGAGTTGGGCCCCGGCGCCGATCTCGAGGTTGCCGCCACTTTTGGACGATCGCGAACCACAGCGAGAGGGAGAGCGAGCGTCACTACGACCGGCGCCGGGGAATTGCTCACCCCGGTATTCGTCGTGGCGGGGAGGGCACCTTCCCGGCGGCGCGGATGGCACCTTCCCGGCGGCGGGGATGGCACCTTCCGGGCGGCGGGGATGGCACCTTCCGGGCGGCGGGGGTGGCACCTTCCCGGCGGCGGGGGTGGCACCTTCCCGGCGGCGGGGATGGCACCTTCCGGGCGGCGGGGGTGGCACCTTCCCACGCCAGGGTTCCGTATGATCCGCCCCGCATGGGCCGCAGCACTCGCTATGCCGCATCATTGGCCGCCGCCATCGCGGTGGCGTTCGTGGTGTCCGCCTGCGGGACCAACCACGTTGGCGTTCCCAGGTCGGATCCGAGCTACGCCGCCGACAGCGCGGCCGCCCAGCTCTTCAACCAGCGCTGCGGTGGCTGCCACACGCTCTCCTATGCCGGCACGCACGGCTCGGGCCAGAACCCACGCACCTACGAGGCGATCAACGGTCCCAACTTCGACGTCCGCTGTGAGCGCCCGGCGATCCGCATCCTCTACGCGATCGAGAACGGCGGCTTCTCCGGCGCCTACATGCCGCAGAACGTCGTCGTCGGTAGGCAGGCGCGTGAGATCGCCAACTTCGTCTCCCGCTACGCGGGCATGCAGGCACCGATCCAGCCCAATCAGCAGCGCTGCTCCACGAAGTCGATCGCGTCCCTGCCGCTGACGGGCTCGATCCCCGAGCTCGCCAGCTCATCCGGTAGCTGATCCCCTACGCGGCGGCGCCGAGGGATTGGAATAGTGTGCGAGGAGACGCATGCTCGACATCAGGCTGATCCGAAGCGAACCCGACGCCGTACGCAGCGCACTGGCGCGCCGCGGCGATGTAGCCGATGACGCGATCGACCGAGTGTTGGAGCTCGACGGCCGCTGGCGCGGCCTGACCACCGAGCTCGAGGAGCTGCGCGCCGAGCAGAACCGCGCCAGCAAGGGCCGGCGCGGCGCGCCGACGCCCGAGGAGCGCGAGCAGATGGCGACGCTGGCCGCGCGCGGGCGCGAGCTGACCGACCTCGAGACGACCGTGCGCGGCGCGCTCGACGAGCTGCTGCTGGGCCTGCCCAACGTCCCCTCCGCGGACGCACCTGGAGCCGACACGGTGCTGCGCGAGGTCGGCTCGGCGGGCAAGACCGGGCGCGACCACCTGGAGCTGGCCGGACCGATGATCGACATGGAGCGCGGCGCGGCGCTGTCCGGATCGCGCTTTGCCTACCTGCGTGGTGGCCTGGTGCTGCTGGAGCTCGCGCTGGTGCAGTACGCACTGGCGAAGCTGCTCGAGCAGGGCTTCGAGCCGGTGATCCCGCCGGTGCTCGTACGCGAGCGTGCGCTGATCGGCACCGGGATGCTGCCCGACACCGAGCAGCAGATCTACCAGCTCCCGAACGACGACCTCTACCTGGTCGGCACCTCCGAGGTTGCCTTGGCGTCGCTGCATCGTGACGAGATCCTCGACGCCGCGGAGCTACCGCGGCGCTATGCCGGCTTCTCCCCCTGCTTCCGGCGCGAGGCCGGCGCTGCGGGCAAGGACACCCGCGGGATCTTCCGCGTACACCAGTTCGACAAGCTCGAGATGTTCGCGTTCGTCGAGCCCGAGCTCTCCTCTGAGGAGCACGAGCGGATCCTGTCCATCGAGGAGTCCATCCTCACAGAGCTAGGCATCCCCTACCGGGTGGTCGCGATCGCAGTCGACGACCTCGGCGCATCGGCCGCGTTCAAGTACGACTGCGAGGCATGGATGCCCGGTCAGGGCCAGTTCCGCGAGGTCACCTCCTGCTCGAACACGACCGACTACCAAGCGCGGCGCCTGGAGATCCGGGCACGGCCCGCCGGCGGCGGCCGGCCCGCGACGCTGCACACCCTGAACGGCACCGCCGTCACCTGGCGGCACATGATCGCGCTGCTCGAGAACGGGCAGCAGGAGGACGGCACGGTCGTCCTGCCCGAGGTGCTGACGCGTTACGGGGCGCCGGCGACGCTCGGCGCCTCGCTGGCCTGAGGCGCCCCGCCGGCCTGAGGCGCCCCGCCGGCCTGAGGCGCCCCGCCGGCCTGAGG
>JBOGYJ010000087.1:0-10162 GCA_050696795.1 Solirubrobacteraceae bacterium
AGAAACGCGGTCCCGGACTGTCTGAGCGGGACGACTTGCGATTGTCCGCCGACTCGTCACCGGCGGAGCCCTGCTTCGCCTGCGCGAGCGCCAGCGGCTTCGGTGTTGGCGGTCGTCGGCTGCCATAGGAGCCCGCTCTCGCGATGGACGAGAACCAGCTATCTCGTCGGCATCATCAGACTGCCGCTGTCACGAATCTGCAGGCGTGCGGTCAGGTGCAACGAGCCGGGCCGGGGCTACTGCTTCGGACCGGCGAGGTCGAAGAGCAGAACCCCGGTCGAAGCGCCCGCTGCGGCGAAGATGGAGAATCCGAAGGCTGGGTAAGCAAGACTCCTCCTCTGAGCCGATTCGTGGCGGCAGGGCTGCGCATGTTCTGGCCGGCGCGGATTGGTCGTCGTGCGGCGGGGGTGAGCGTTGGGCGCCACCCATCGTCTGGCCGAGCGCGCAGAGTCGGTTATGGATACGTGCGCCGAGACGGTTCGAACCCCGGTGTCTCTCTTGCTGGGTCCGTCCAGTTGCGATACTGCGGTGTCCCCTACCGCGACAGCCTGAACCCGGAGAAGGAAGGCAGGCGATGCCGAAAGCAATCAAAGGGAATGCAGGGCGAAAGCCGCCAGATCCGTCGGCGGGGCACTCCGACATCGACGATTGGCTCCGGCGGCTGATGCCGGATCTTCAGCCCATCGTCAAGCGGTTGGACGAGTCGATCCGCGCGACAGTCCCCGGCCTTCGCTACGCCGTCAAGTGGAAGCGCGCGTACTACGGACGATCAGATCACGGGTGGATCATCGAACTCGCCGCCTACGACGTTTCGGTGAACGTCGTCTTCCTCGGCGGCGCGGACCTGGACCCCCCGCCGCCGCTCGGAACCACGGACCGGACCCGATATGTCAAGGTGACCACCGTGGAGGCGGCGCAGCGACCGGAACTGAAGAAGTGGATCGAGCAAGCGGGCCGCACGCCGGGTTGGAAGTGAAGGGCATCGCGCCAGATCGACGGGTGGCGCAGCATGACCAACACGGCGGGATATGAACATCGAGTTCCTTTCTACGATCGCGATGATCGCGCCTGATCCGCCCGCCAGTCGACGGCTGTACGTCGACGGGCTCGGGCTCCCGCTCGACGGCCACGGCGACGAATATCAGCACAGCGAGCACATCGCCGGCTGCAAGTCGTTCGGCATTTGGCCCTTGTCCCAGGTCGCCGAGGCATGCTTCGGGCGCTCGCAGTGGCCGGCGGACCGGCTGGTGCCGCAGGTCAGCATCGAGTTTGACGTCCCGGAGGCCTCGGCGGTCGGTCCGGCGGCACGGGAGCTTGAGCAGGCTGGCTATGAGCTGCTGCACCCACCGCGTGAGGAGCCTTGGGGTCAAACGGTAGCCAGGCTCCAGTCACCAGAGGGCGCGGTCGTAGGTATCTCATACGCCCCAGTCCTGCACGACCACGACTGATGCTGGAGGACGCCGACAACTCCAAGGCTTCCCTCGCCAGACCATCGCCCGTGCCGTGAACGCCCCCAGCGGAACCGACGGGTCCGCGAACGCAGAGGTACTTGGCCCACGCCTCAGCCGGGAGCTTCCGCTTCGAGTTCGGCGACGGGCAAAGCGGGAGCATCGCCGGGACTCCCCGGGCGGCGACGAAGCAAGTGCGGCGCGCCCGGTTGGCGCCCGACTTCTGCTTCATATAGGGGAACCGCCGTGGGATTGTGCCGATAGGCACGTCGCGACATGAAACCGGGTGCGAGGCTACCGTTCGATCTTGAGCGTTGCGGAGCGATCGTCAGGTGCCGCATGATCGCAATCGTTGCTTTCCGGCACTCCGGTCACTTTGGTGGTGAAGTCCATGAGGGGAGCGGGATGTAGACTCCGGTGCAGCAGAGGTAGATCAGCGCGATCAGCAGGCCTGGACTGTGGAATCCGTAGCTGCGGTGGCTGATCAGACGGACGCGGCTGTTGAGGCCTTCGAGGCGTCCGTTCGATCGAACCGTCGACTGCGCACGAAGGCGCAGATCTGACTGATGTACCGCGCGTGCGGGTGACGCACCCGTTTCATCCGCTCGCTGGTTGCGGGTTCGAGTTCGTCAAGCGCCGCAAGAACTGGCGGGCGGATCGCGTCTACCTCGACGACGGGGGTCAGCTGGTCGTGTTGCCTGCGGAGTGGCCGGACGTGGTCTCGGCGGATTCGTCGTGGTGGTGTCGGCGGGGCGCTCGCCGCTTCACGTCGAGGGTCTGCTCGAGCTGGCGGAGCTGGTCGCTCGGCTGACGCCGGAGCGATGGGCGGCGCGCTCGCGGCGTGTCAAGCGGACTATGCCGTGAGCGTCCAAAGGATTATGCCGTCCCGCCGGGAGCCAACCCGGGAAATGGGACCACCACATCGGCCTTGTCGTGCTTGCTGGACTGGATGTTGGCGATGGTGCTGGTCGTTTCTGCCCGGGCAGCTTGCCGACTGGCAAGCCGCTGTCGCGCACGCTCGGGGCCTGGAGAACATCGACCCAGACCGGGTTGGCGCCTGGGGCATGTCGATGGGCGGCGGCCACGCGCTACTGACCGCTGCCCGCAACAACCGGATCGCGGCGGTTGTCGCGCTCGTGCCGAGCACCGACCCGCTTGCCGCCCAACCACCACTCAGGATCGGATTGCGGATGATCGCCCGAGGCGTCCGCGAAACCATCGTGCGACACCCCGTCAGGATGCCCACCGCCGGGCCGCCGGGATCGTTCGCAATCATCGCCGCGCCAGAGGCTCTCCCGGGATTCCAGCGGCTTACCGCGAGCGGCGATTGGAGCAACGACGCGAACACCAGCTGGCTGCTTGCCGCCCGCCGCTGGCGCCCCGTCAGCGACGCCGCCAACATCCAGGCTCCGGTCCTGCTCCAGCTCGGCGAACGCGACGGCTGCGTGCCGCGATGCCTGTCCGGGCAGGAACGGAGGTCTGGCGTCGACCGCCCCCACTGGCTCCAGAAGCTGCCAGCGAGTTTGGTGCTAGATGCTGCTGGTGGTGGGCACGGGTCGCAGGCCGGCTGCGATGCTTACGAGTTGGCCGCGGGTGAGGTTGTCTGACTGGAGGTACACGAATGTGCCGTGGAGCTCGAGCTGTGCTTGGGCTTGGCCCCAGCTGGCCGGGCGCGTGCGGATCGTGCGATCGTTGCGGGTCACGTCCTCCCAGTCCTCTTCGTTGCCGATTGACTTGTAGGGATTGGACGCGCCCGCGGGCATCTGGGTGATCGAGATGCTCTCGTGCCCGTCGGTCGAGTTGTAGTGCAGCGCGATCTGCTCGGAGGACTCAGGGCGCTCGGAGGCCTCGATCAGCCGGCAATGCACCTGCCAATTCTCAGGGACCGTGTCAGGCATCAGGACCGTAAAGGAGGCCTGCTGCTGGGCCTCAACGAGCGTGACATGCCGTGCGCGAGAACCGGCCCTGGTCGGCTGGATCTCCTCACCGGCCGGCGGTTCAAAGCGGAACATCTCACGCGCGATCGGCTCATCGAACCGGATCGCGAGTGTAGTGATGCGGTGGAAAGGCTCGTCATCGCGGACCGCTGTGGCAGCCAGGAGCACTCCGCGTTGCTTATCAACCTCAAGCTCGTAGTACTCCGCACCGGTCCCGAGATGATGGAGCTCAAACGACCGTCCCGAATCGTCCGTGAGATGACGGGGCGTTCCGTGCGCGGTCACGGTCGCTCGCCCGGCGACCTCGGAGTCACCGACCACCCGGAATCGCAGAGAGCTCAACAACGGCGTCGGGTCCAACATCAGCTCCATCTCCTGGCCGACATTGCTACCCACCGTGGGGTCGTCCTGGTTGCTCTGAGCGCCGATCCGCTCATCCCACATCCACCACAGCGGCGGCACGGCAACGGCGTAACAGCCGTCGCGATCACCACCGTGATGCTCGACGCGAGCCATCAGGTCATCACGCCAGATCCGCACCGTCTCCTCGCGCTCATCCGGCTCAGGCTCACCATCGTCCGTGCCACGAAGTGTGATGAGGCTGCCGCCGGCGCCGCGGCGCTTCTGCTCCTCATGATGCGCAAGAAAGGCCGCGCTCAGTCGCGGCTGATGGCGCCAGACGCGATAGGTCACCTCGACCGTGCGAGGTCGCTCGCCGGCGGCATGCAGCAACACCAGCAGAGCGCCAAGCTCCGCAGACCCGCTGCTCTGATCAGTCGAGCGATCGCCGATCCTCGAAGCGTAACCCGACCTGAGACACCTTGTGCGGCCTTCCACGCAAACCGGGGCGCTCGTTCCGACGTGAAAGACGCTTGCACCGATATCAAAGGAAGGCCGGACGAGCTGCCGCGCCTCAGACAGGAGGCACTGCGCCGTGACGCTTGATCCGCCGCGCCGCCGTCACCAGTAGGCCGAAGCCCAGGCCGAGCGCCCCACTCGCTATCGCCACTAGTACTCCCAGCTCGAACACGGCGAACCAAGCGGTCGCCGGATGCACCTCGAGGCCGCGGATCAGTCCGACGATTCCTCCCACGACCGACCCGGTCAGCACGCCGATCGTTACGAATCGTTGAATCAGCGGCTTGGCAGCTATGTCGGCAAGCAGTTCCCTCACGCAACCAAGTCTCGCGGCTCCGCCAGCAGATGACCAGTGCAGCATCCCGCAGCCACGCAGGTCTACGTGTGCGATGCCCGCGATGCGCGGCTCGTGGTCGAGGTGTGGATACTGCGCACAAGCAGAAGCCGCCACCAGACTTCTCAGCGGGCGACATTCTGGCAGCGGGACTGCGCGGCGTGTCACATTTTCGCTCCAGATGGCACTTCCTTGTGATGCGCGATTACGGGCTGAACCAGAGCGACTCTGAGCTGCTCGCTGCGGCACGGGCCGATCCCGACGCGTTTGGCGAGTTCTACCGGCGTAACGCGATCGGGGTGGAGCGCTGGCTGCGGACGCAAACGCCGGACTTGGCGACCGCAGCGGACCTGACCGCCGAGACGTTCGCACAGGCGCTCGTGAGCCTGGACCGGTTTCGCGGCACTAGCGACGAGCAGGCCATCGCTTGGCTCTTCGGTATCGCCCGCAATCTCGCACGCCGGTTTCATCGACGCGGCCGCGCGGAGCTTGACATCTGCCGCCGCCTCGGCATCGAGCTTGTCCACGACGAGGAGGAACTCGCGCGCCTCGGAACGTAGATCGACGCCCGCGCTCAAGCATCTGGGCTGTCTGAGGCTCTCAACACCTTGCCCGAAGCTCGACGACAAGCCCTACAGCTGCGGGTGATCGAACAGCTCGGTTACGGCGAAGCGGCCGCCCTCATGGGCACCAGCGAGCAGAACGCTCGGATACGAGTGTCGCGCGCCCTCAAAACTCTCTCGTTACGACTAAAAGGAGTTCAACAATGACCGCAGATGATCACCTCCCGGCTCATCTCGAACGGATCGGCTTGCAGCTCACCGCCGCAGCCGAGGACCTATACGGATCGACTGCAACCAGTGAGCGGCAGACCTGGCTGCGACGCCAGTGGGCCACGCTCGTGCGGGCACCGCGGATCGCTGTGGCCGGTGGCGGTGCAGGACTGGTCGCGGCGGTCGCTGTAACTCTGGTGATCGCTACTACAGGTGCCCCGCCCGCGTACGCGCTGACCGCGAACAGCAACGGGAGCTACACGCTCACGATGAACGACATCGCCACGGCGGTCCCGCAGGTCAATGCGGAGTTTCAGAGGCTTGGGATCAAGGCGGTTGTGATCCCGGTGACACCCAACTGCACCGCACCCGATACTGGGATTCCGCTGTTGGCTCCCACTCAGGCGTTCGGTATGAGCCAGTCGGTCACGATCGACAATGCGAACATTTCCGCCGGCGACACGGGTTTCATCGCGGCAGAACAGACCCCCTCGGGGGTGAGGTTCGCGATGGGAACCACCGACGGTGCTCTGCCTGCGTGCATCAACTCCAACCAACCCGCACCGGTCATCACACCGGGCCCGTAAACGTCACGGGCGGCGGTCACGGCAACCTAGATTGCCCTGAACCGCCGCCCAAACGACTGGTCCGCTGCCGCTGCCGCTGCATCCGCTGCCACTGCTACCTAATCCGGCGCACCTGCTTCCTCACGAAAACTCGGTGATCTCGTGCCGCGCGTAGGGTGTGCCCGGGGATGTGTTTCGGGTCAACGAACTGTCAGAGCAGGCAGCGGAGCCAACGCCGCCGCCGAGGCGACACAGCGGCACTCTGGTGTCGTCAGGGTCTTGTCATCGCTGTGGTACGCGACTAGGCTCGGTCCTACGTCATTGGGATCGTTCCGAGTGACAGTGAGCGATGAGCACAGCCAACGGAACCGGAGCCGTCCCCTCTCCTTGTCCCGAACGCGTGCTGCGGGGAGTGCGCGGATCGTGATATCCCGGGGCGCCAGAGACGTTTCGCTGTGGCCAGGGCCAGCGAGCTCTAGGTCGACCAGCTTGCTCTTTCCGCTAGTCGGGCTGGCACGCTGGTTCGTCAAAAACGAGGCGCGCGCTCTCGACGCCGAGGGTGTGATCGACTTCACGCAGCGTCGCTACATGATCGACTTCGGGGGCTACGCCGTCCTCCATGCGGACGGGAGACAATGGGGCGGGGCTTCCCGACGGCGGCTGGCCACACTTCCGACCGAAAAGCACAAATCGCCGGTCCCGCTGTGGCTGACGGATCTCCTGGACGGGGTGCGCGCCGCGACCGAGGTTGGCATCGAGCCCGTGCGTGGAACTTCCTGTCGGCACTTTCAGGCCGATGTCGATCCAGCTCATGCGTCGAGCGTGCTGTCTGGGGACTGGCCGACAGACTTCGGCGCGCGACCCGTCGATGTGTGGATCGACGATGCCCACGTTCGCCGGATCCGTGCTCGGGTGCAGGCGCGCGCACAGACGCTTGAGCTTTGGGACTTCGGGCTCTCGGTGGACGAGCTGGACTGGACTCGGCTTCCCTCCTTCCGTCCCGAACCTTGAGTCCAGGCGGAGTTCCGGTCCCACGAAGGCCCGGCACCCAGGGCGGCTCAACTACGCGCGCCAAGAGTTCTGCTTCGGCCCGGCCGCGACCAAAAGCGGCAGCCCGCGGCTCACGCCCGCCCCGGCGACAAAGCGGAAGGCTGGACAGCGGTTGCGTAGCTTCTCCTCCCGAGCGAAAGCACTTGCTGACCGCGGCGCCGATCGCCGCGGAGGCGGGATAGCGGAACGTCGCCAAAGGCATCGTGAGGAGGGCGACGACGGCACGATCGCTTCTTAGCGGAGCGATCGTGGTGGTCGGATCTTCGCCGTCATCGCAGGCGTGGCATTGCGCTCACACGGTCGCTGGCAAACTGCGCCACCGAAATGTCGATGATCCACTCGTACTCGTACGGTCCGGACGGTCCTGAGCGTGGAAGCGATCGCCGCGACATCTGCGTGTCGCGCATAGGGGGCCGGCGGGATGGCGAGCCCCGGCCGGCGCATGTCGGGAGACGTTACGGCGCACACGAAAGCATCGCCGTGGTCAGGCACGGAGCGGCCGGCCGGATTGACCGATGACAAACCCAGCGAGAAGGGAGCGAGGTCAAAGTACGAGACCGACGGCGATGGACGCTCGATTGTTATCGGAGCGGCAGCGACGGTGCGCTCCCGCCCAACGGACGGGAACGCACCGATCACTGGTGGCCGGGCTTCATGCTCGGGATTGTGCTCAGTCGGCCCTGCCGCGGCAACTCGGTGTCTTGTGCTCGCGGGGGATCTCTTGTTGTCCGGCCGTGTGCTCTTACGCGGCACCACTGTTTGGCGTGAGCTCGGCGACCACTTCGTATGAGCCGTCGAGCAGGGTGGCGGCGACATGCGTGGTGATCAGGTCAGTGGTGTTGCCCGACATGTGTGCTTGGGCGGCTCGTAGTTCGTCGGCGGTTCCATCGAAGAGGCCGAGCGAGACGATGATGGCGGGATCGGTGAGGTCGCGGGCGTGGTAGACGTGGCTCCATCGGCCAAGCTCATCGTGGGTCGCATAGGTTGCGTCCCAGGCGGCGCGAAACTCATCGTAGGCGCCGGGGTTGAGGCGGCGAGCGGTCAGTGTGCAGATCATGGACTCACTCCGGTTCGGTAGCGGTTGGTTGGTGCTTGTGGGTTGGTCTAGTAGCTGAAGACGGTTGTCGGGTCGTCTGCTATCCAGTCGAGCAGGGGGGTGGCGCCGCCGATGCGCGCGTTCGCGACGAGCGCAGCCTCATCGAGGTGACGTGCGCTGAAGCAGATCGGGCATACGATCAGCTCGCCGCCACCCTCGGCGTACTGCACGAACAGCCGTTCCAAGGGTGGGCAACCGTCGCAAGCGACGCCCTCGGCATGGCCGGGCAGGGCCAGCCGGACCGCATCCTTGGTCAGGAACATCGCGGTCGGCTTGCCCTTGGCAGCGGCAGCGGCGCCTACTAGGAACGCGATCGTGACGCGCTCGGGATCCTCAAGACCGGTTGACAGGTTGACCACCATCTTGTTTGCCATGTGTTCCTCGATCGGTAGTGGTTGTGATGAGAGGTGAACGACCGGCGACCGGTTATGTCGCGACGGGTTGTGGGTCGGGCCGGACGATGACGGTGTCGATGATCGGGATGACCTCGTCGACGGGCAGTTCCGCGGCTGACGCGTGCGCGCGGATCGCTTCCGGGCTCGCAGCCTCGTAGATACAGACGGTGCCGAGCACGCCGGCGCCCTCGTCAAGCACGTAGCTGCGGATCCAGCGAACCTCGTCGCCCATTTGCTCGTCGGCTACCTTGGTCGACCGGGCCGCGGCGATGTCGAGCTCGTCGCTTGAGCGCCAGCCGCCTCGTCTCAGAATTGCGTACAGCTCCATAGTTCCTCCTGCTGTCGGGTTGTTTGTTGGGAGCAACCTACGGAGCAGCCTGAGACTGGCCATCGGGAACATTCCCTATCTCCAACCCTGCCTCGTGGCTGTTCGGCTACGGTTCGGGGATGCAGGGTGAGACCGGCGAGAAGTTGACGCAGGGCGGATCGGTTGAAGAGCTGCGACCACGGTTGGTGGAGCTCGTCGCGGCGTTCTCGTTGGCCGCAGACCTCGGGCTGGGTCAACCGATGGAGCACGGGATGCGTGCCTGCATCATCGCCGCGCGGCTGGCCAGCACGCTCGGGCTCGACACCCCGGCGCGCGATGACATCTACTGGGTCAGCCTGTTGGCGATGGTCGGCTGTGCGGCTGACTCCTACGAGCTGCGACAGATCTTCGGTGATGACCTGGCGTTGCGAGCCGGCATGTTCCAGGCCGGGCCGTCCGAGCTCTCGATCGCCGGCTACTTCCTTTCCCGGGCGGGATCAGACGGCGGCCCCGGACGGCGCGCTCGCGAAAGCGCACGCCTGCTGGCGACTGGCATGCGGGCTGTCACCGAGTCGTTGAGCACGCATTGCTCGGTCACCGGCCGCCTCGCGGAGCAGCTCAGCTTCGGCACCGGCGTTTGCGATCCACTCCAACACACCTTCGCGCGCTGGGATGGCAAGGGCGTGCCACGCGGGCTCTCCGGCGACGCGATCGAGCTCGCCGCCCGCGTTTTCGTGCTCGCCAACTATGTCGAGGTCGAGCACCGCTGCCACGGCGTCGAGGCGGCAGTCACGCTCGCTCGTAGATTCTCGGGAGCGCTCTTGGACCCCCACGTCGTCGACGCCCTCATCACCAGTGCACAGGAAATCTTCGACGGTCTCGACGAACACAGCTGGGATGCCGTGATCGCAACTGAGCCCGGTTCCCGTCCACGCCTACTCGGCACCCAACTCGACGCGGCGCTCGCGGCGCTCGGGGACTTCGCCGACCTGAAATCCCCGTGGTTCAGTGGTCACTCGCGACGCGTCGCCCAGCTCGCAGCCTCAGCCGCCACCGAGCTAGGTCTGCCGCAAGACGAGATCACCCGGTTGCAACGGGCCGCGCTCGTCCACGCGCTCGGCCGCGCCGGCGTCCCCAACACGATCTGGGACAAACCCGGTGCGCTGACGCCAAACGAACGCGAACGTATGCAGCTTTACGCCTACTACACCGACCGGATCCTGCGCCGCGGCAACCTTGCGGCCCTCGCAGAGCTCGCGTCAGGCACCCACGAGCGACTCGACGGCAGCGGCTACCCGCGCGGTCTCAGCGGCACCGCCCTCTCCCAGCCGGCCCGACTGCTCGCTGCGGCTGACGTCTACGACGCCCTCACCAACGCGAGACCGCACCGCGAAGCGC
>JBOGYJ010000088.1:0-6350 GCA_050696795.1 Solirubrobacteraceae bacterium
CCTCGGCAGCCTCGGGCTCGGTGGCCTCGGGCTCGGTGGCCTCGGGCTCGGCAGCCTCGGGCTCGGCAGCCTCGGGCTCGGCAGCCTCGGGCTCGGTGGCCTCGGTGGCCGCGGGCTCAGCCTCAGAGGCGGGCTCCTCGCCGAGCACCTCATCGGAAGCCTCCGGCTCGGCAGTCTCGGGCTCGAGCAGCGCCTCGGTGGCCTCGGGCTCGGTGGCCTCGGGCTCGGTGGCCTCAAGGGTGGGCGCATCGGCGAAGACCTCTTCGGAGAGGCCGAGCTCGGGGACATCGTCGATCTCGTCGGCGGCGGGGGCCACGATCGGGCGGACCGGGAGCACCTGCCCCTCGACACGCTTGATCGAGAGCGAGAGGCGGCGGCGCTCCGAGTCGATCTCGAGGATCTTGACGCGGACGGGGTCGCCCGGCTGGATGATCTCGCGCGGGTTCTCGACGTGGTGCTGGGCCAGCTCGGAGATGTGGACGAGACCCTCGACACCGTCGAGGATCTCGACGAAGGCGCCGAAGGTCACGACCTTCGTGACGGTTCCCTCGAGCTCATCACCGATGTTGTAGGTATCGACGACGCGCTGCCACGGATCCTCTTGGGTCTGCTTGAGACCAAGCGAGATGCGCTGCCGCTGACGGTCGATGTCCAGAACCTTCACCGAGACGGTGTCGCCGATGTTGAGGATCTCCGACGGGTGGTTGACATGCGACCACGACAGCTCGGAGATGTGGATCAGGCCATCGATACCGTCGAGGTCGACAAATGCGCCGAAGTCGACGATGTTGGAAATGACACCCTCGACCACCTGGCCGGGCTGCAGGCGATCGAGGATCCGCTCGCGGTCCTCCTTGCGCTGCTCCTCGAGCACCGCGCGGCGCGACAGCACCACGTTGTTGCGGGAACGGTTGAGCTCGATGACCTTGCACTCGATCGTCGTGCTCATGTACTCGTCCAGGTTCGGGACACGGCGGATGTCGACCAGCGACGCGGGCAGGAAGCCGCGCACGCCGAGGTCGCTGATCAAACCACCCTTGACGACCTCGATGACGGTACCCTCGACCGGCTCGCCAGACTGGGCGGCGGCCTCGATGCGGCGCCACGCCTTCTCGAAGCGGGCGCGCTTCTTGGAGAGGATCAGCCGGCCGTCCTGATCCTCCTTGGTGAGAACCAGAGCGTCAACTTCCTCGCCGAGGGAAACCTCGTCGCCGGGGTCGACCGACTTGCGGATCGAGAGCTCGTTGACGGGGATGACGCCTTCAGACTTGTAACCGATATCGACAAGGACCTCGTCGTTGTCGATGCGCACGACGTGGCCGGTTACGACATCACCCTCCGAGAAGGGATGAATCGTGGCGTCGTAGTTGGGGACGATCTTGCCGTCGATCTCGAGCAGCAGGCCGTCGGAACCTTCGACGACCTTGGCGTCCGGAAGTTCGTTGGGGTTAGGAGCGGTAATCGTTGACATGTGGACCCTTGAGTGTAGCCAGCTGAAGGCTCCCGGTGTGCGGCGGCGAGGAGCCGAGCGCTACCACCGCTGACAGACCCATACACTCGGCAGCCGCCATGCCCACCAGAGCCACAAAGCGCGGTTCCGAGCGCACCCCGATCGACCAGGATTGCGACGTCCTGATCTGCGGCGCGAGCTTCGCCGGCCTGGCCGTCGCGCGCGAGCTCACCAAGACCGGCGCCAAGGTCGTGGTGATCGATCGCTACGAGATCGGCGAGCGCCAGACGTCGGCCTGTGGCGTGCCGACGCTGTGGCTGCAGGCGCTCGATCTGATGGGCGCTCAGCTGCAGACCTTCGGCGAGCTGGTGATCCATAGCCCGCACGCAACCGCGCGCTACCAACTGCCATGGACCTTCTCGACCTTCGACTACCGCAAGCTCTGCGAGCTGCTGTGGGATCGGCTCCCGCCCGGCGACTTCGAGTTCGAGACCGCCAAGGTCGAAAGTCGCACCGGTAACACCGTCCGAACCGATCGCGGCGAGGTCCGCGCGGCGCTGATCGTCGATGCGCTCGGCTGGCGCCGGGTGCTCGGCGGTGGCGACCCGATCCAACCGCCTGACGCGTACCTCTCACGCGGGCTCGAGGTACACCCCGGCGGCGCCGGCGACGAGCTCGAGATCTGGATCGACCGCAGATACGTCCCGGCCGGCTACGGCTGGAGCTTCCCCGCCGGGTCGGAGGTGCGGGTCGGCGTCGGTTCGTTCGACCCGCGCTTCCACGTCAAGGACACGACGGTGCAACTGACCAGGGACCTCGAGCGCGAGCCGCTCGGCTACCAGGGGAACTGGATCCCGCACCGCATCCGCGAGGCGACCGAGGGTGGCGTGTTATTCGCGGGCGACTCCGCCGGCCACTGCCTGCCGCTGACGGCCGAGGGCATCCGCACCGCGTTCTACTTCGGGATCGCCGCCGGACGAGAGCTCGCCGACGTGATCTCGGGACGCCAGACCAAGGCCTCGGCGCTGGCCCGCTACGGCGCCTTCAGCGCCACCCACAGGCGGAACTTCGAGTGGCTGCTGCGCGTGCAGAACCTGATCCCGCGGGTGCCGCCACGGCTGCTGGGCCCAGCGCTTCAGGCGATGGGCGAGCGCCGCTTCGTCGACTGGTCGTTCAACCACTACCTGGCGATCGCGCACCCGTCGTTCGTGACGGACCTCTAGCCCGTCCCTCCGGCCCGTGGGTGGGCCGGGTTTCGTCTGTTGCACCAGAACCCTGTCTTTTCAGCCGGCCACGCCGGCAGCCGATTACCGGTGTACAGGCATGGAATCCGACGTGACCGCTGTGATCGCCCGCCCGGGTATCCTCTCGAGTGTCGCGGGTGTCAGGTCATCCGCGCTGCTGCCGCGGACCGATGGTCTGCGCCCCGGTCCGCGCCGACTCGTGTATCTGTGCGTCGCGCTGCTGGCGGCGGCGGCCTTTGCCGACTTCCTACACGTTGCGTTCGGCCTGGCGCCGAGTTGGGAGCGTGCCCTGCATGGACCGGTGGTCGGCGGTGCCGACACCGTCGCCGCCGCGATCGTGCTCGCGCGCGCTGCGTACGCCCACCGCAACCGACCCGTCTGGTGGCTGTGCGCCGCCGGCTTTGGCTCCTACGCCGTGGGTGGCGTGCTGTGGAACTGCTGGTTGCAGTACCTCAGTAACCCGCCCACCCCATCGGTCGCCGACGTCTTCTGGCTGGGGATGTACCCGCTGGTCGGCGGAGCCATCGCACTCTCGGTGCATTCGAGCTCGCGCCGCGAAGCCTCAGGACGTGTGCTGGCGGACGGACTGGTCGCGGGGACGGCGGCCGTCGCCGTCTGCACGGCGTTCATCGCGCCGCCACTGCTGCACGCCGCCGAGCGCGACCACGGCGCGGTCGTCACGGACCTCATGTACCCGGTGGCCGACATGGTGATCGGCGTACTGGCGTTCGCGCTGCTGAGCATCCGCGGCTGGCAGCTCGACCGTACGTGGAAGCTGATGATCGCCACGTTCGCGCTCTGGCTGCTCGGCGACTGCACGTGGGCGCTGCAGATCAGCGGCCACGCGCTCACCGGCAACAGCGCCGCGACGCTGTGCTACCTGACCGGCTGCGCGCTGCTGGCAGCGGCGGCCTGGCAGCCCGAGGCGGCGGCCTGGCAGCCCGAGGCGGCGCCGCAGCTGGAGAGCAGTCGACAGCCAAGCCCCATCGCGCCGGTCGTCCTGGCGCTGGTCGCGCCCGCGATCCTCGTCTACGACCACTTCGTCCGGGTTTCCCTGACGGCCCTGGTGCTGACCTGGATCGCGCTGCTGGCAGCGGTCCTCCGGATCGCGCTGGTGATGCGCGACATGATGGTGCTGCGCGAGGCGCAGCAGGCCGCGCACACCGACGAGCTCACCGGACTGCCCAATCGGCGCATGTTCCTGACACAGCTACAACAGCGCCTCGAGCTCGCCGGTGGCAGCCAGGGATCGCTGACCGCGCTGATGCTCGACCTCGACAACTTCAAGCAGCTCAACGACACGCTCGGTCACGACGCCGGCGACGAACTGCTGCGACTGGCCGGCCCGCGGCTTGCGCGGGCGGCGGGACCGCAGTCGCTGGTGGCGCGGCTCGGCGGCGATGAGTTCGCCGTGCTGCTGGAGCCCGACTGCGAGCGCGCGGAGGCGGGCGCGCTGGCCAGAGCACTGCTCGACTCGTTCAACGAGCCGCTGCAGGTCCACGGACTGGCACTACGACTGACGGCGAGCGCCGGCATCGCGACCTACCCGCGTGATGCCGACGGCCCCGACACGCTGCTCAAGTGCGCTGACATCGCCATGTACGAGGCCAAGCGCTCACGCCACGGCTGGGAGTTCTACTCGGCCGACCGCGATGTGAACACTCGCGAGCGGCTGGAGATGACCGGTGAGCTCGCCGAGGCGCTCGAGGGCGAGGAGATCGAGGTCGCCTTCCAGGCGATCGCCGACACCGATACCCGCCGAATCCGCGGCGCGGAGGCGTTGGTGCGCTGGCGGCGCCCCGATGGGACCCTGCGCCCGCCCGGTGAGTTCTTGGAGGCCGCCGAGCTGGCCGGGCTCTCGCGGCAGCTGACACGGCGCGTGCTGAAGCTCTCGCTGGACAACCTCTGCGAATGGCGGGCGGCCGGCCACATGATCAGCGTGTCGGTGAACACGACCGTCGCCGACCTGCTCGACGAGGCATTTCCCGACGAGATCGAAGTGGCCCTGAAGTCACGGGGCTTGAGCGGCGAGGCGCTCAAGATCGAGGTCACGGAGAGCTCGATCATGGCCAACCCGGCGCGCGTCAGCACGGTACTCGACCAACTGCGCGAGCTCGGCGTCAAAATTGCGCTCGATGACTTCGGCACCGGCTACTCGTCGCTCACGCACCTGCGCCAGCTCCCGGTCGATCGACTCAAGGTCGACCGCTCGTTCGTCAGCGGCATGTGCCACGAGCCGACCGACGCGGCGATCGTCTACGCCACGATCGAGCTCGCCCACAAGCTGCACCTGAAGGTGATCGCCGAGGGCGTGGAGGACGAGGCAACCTGGCAGGCGCTGTTGAAGCTGAAGTGCGACGCGGTCCAGGGCTATGGGCTCAACCGGCCGATGGCGCCGGCGGCGTTCAACGAGCTGCTCGCCGCGCGCCGGCGGCAGGACGGCGACGCTTACTTGGCAGACAGCCAATCGCTGCCGACCCCGGCCTCGACCGCCAGCGGCGGATCCATCGCGTAGGCCGCCTCCATCTCGCGGATGGCCAGCGCGCGGACCTGCTCGGCCTCCGCTTCGGGGCCCTCGAACAGCAGCTCGTCGTGAATCTGGAGCACCAGGCGGGTGCGCAGGCCCTCGGCCGCCAGCGCGCTGTGGGCACGCACCATCGCGATCTTCATGATGTCGGCGGCGGTGCCCTGGATCACCATGTTGACGGCGAAGCGCTCACCCTGCTTGCGCATCTCCCAACGTCGCGAGCGCAGCTCCTGCACCTGGCGGCGACGGCCGAACAGCGTCGAGACGTAGCCCTGCTCGGTGCCCTGTTCGATCGTCTGCTCGATGAAGCGTTTGACCGCAGGGAAGCCCTCGAGGTAGCGGCTGATGAACTCGTCGGCCTCACTCTGCGGGATGTGCAGGCGGTCGGCCATGCCATAGGCCGAGAGCCCGTAGACGATCCCGTAGTTGATCATCTTCGACTTCGAGCGCATACCCGGATCGATCTGGTCGGCGGACACGTTGAAGACGCGCATCGCGGTGGCGGCATGGACGTCCTCGCCGCGCTTGAAGATCTCCTTGAGGACGTCCTCCTGCGCGATCTGGGCGAGCAGCCGCAGCTCGACCTGCGAGTAGTCGGCACTGACCAGCAGGTTGCCGGGCTCGGCGATGAAGCAGGCGCGGATCTCGCGCCCGAGCGCGGTGCGGATCGGGATGTTCTGGAGATTCGGATCGCTGCTGCTCAACCGGCCGGTGGCCGCCACCGCCTGATTGAACGTCGTGTGGACGCGGCCCGTGTCCGGATTGACGAGCGCCGGCAGCGCGTCCACGTAGGTGCCTTTGAGTTTCTGGATGCTGCGCCACTTGAGCACCAGACCCGGCAGTTCGTGAACGAGGGCGAGCTCCTCGAGCACGTCCTGCGCGGTCGAGACCACGCGCGCCCGGCCGGTCTTTTTCCCCGGCTGGAGGTCGAGCTTCTCGAAGAGCACCTCGGCGAGCGGTTTGGGCGAGTTGATGTTGAACTCGCAGCCGGCCAGCTCGCAGATCCAGGCGCCGAGCGCCTGCAGGTCCGCCTCCATCGTCCGGCCCAGCGCGCCGAGCGCATCCACGTCCAGGGCGATGCCGGCACGTTCGAGATCCGCGAGCACCGGGATCAGCGGCTGTTCGAGAT
>JBOGYJ010000089.1:0-3711 GCA_050696795.1 Solirubrobacteraceae bacterium
CGGCCACGATCCCCGCGCGGGCGGTCGCCCCGCTCGCGACGCTCGCCGCCGCCGTTGCCGGCGCCGATCGTGGCCAGTTCCTCGGCGCTCTTGCCGGCGATCTCCGGATCGTCGGCCAGGCGCAGGCCGATGCGGCCACGCTCGCGGTCGACCTCGACCACGCGCACGTCGAGCTCGTCGCCCTTGTTGAGCACCTCCTCGACCGTCGCGATCCGGCGGCCCGGGGCGACGTTGGAGATGTGCAGCAGGCCGTCGGTGCCCTTGGCGAGTTCGACGAAGGCACCGAAGGTGGTCGTCTTCACGACCTTGCCGGTGAACTGGTCGCCGATCTCGACCTCCTTGGTCATCGAGCGGATGCGGTCGATCAGGGCGTCGCCGAGCTCGCGGTTGGAGGCGTAGACCAGGACCTGGCCCTCGTCGTTGACGTCGATCTGGGACTCGAACTCCTCCTGCAGCGCGCGGATCGTCTCGCCGCCCTTGCCGATCAGCAGGCCGATCTTCTCGGGGTCGATCTTGATCGTGGAGATGCCGGGCGCGTACTTCGAGAGCTCGCCGCGCGGCGCGTCGATCACGGCTTCCATCTTGCCGAGGATGAACTCGCGCGCGTTCTTGGCCTGCGCCAGGGCGTCGCGCATGATCTCGAAGCTGACGCCCGTGATCTTGATGTCCATCTGCAGCGCGGTGATGCCGTCGTGCGTGCCGGCGACCTTGAAGTCCATGTCGCCGAGGTGATCCTCGACGCCGGCGATGTCGGTCAGGACGATGTAGTCATCGCCCTCCTTGATCAGGCCCATGGCGATACCGGCGACCGGCTTCTTGAGCGGCACGCCCGCGTCCATCAGGGAGAGGCTCGAGCCGCAGACGCTGGCCATCGACGATGACCCGTTCGATTCGAGGATGTCCGAGACCACACGGATCGTGTAGGGGAAATCCTCCTGGCTCGGGATCATCGGCACGAGCGCGCGCTCGGCGAGCGCACCGTGGCCGATGTCGCGGCGCTTGGGTCCGCCCAGACGGCCGGCCTCGCCGACGCTGAACGGCGGGAAGTTGTAGTGGTGGAAGTAGCGCTTGGAGGTCTCCAGGCCGAGCGTGTCCAGGCGCATCTCCTCGCGCGTCGTGCCGAGAGCGACGGTGCTCAGGGCCTGCGTCTGGCCGCGGGTGAAGAGCGCCGAGCCGTGGGTGCGCGGGGTCACGCCGACCTCGACGTCGATCTGGCGGATCTCCTCCGAGCTGCGCCCGTCGGGACGGATCTTCTTGATCGCGATGCGCTCGCGGATGATCGACTTCTCGAGCTTGTCGGCGGCACGCTGGGCGTGCGCCTTCGCTTCGTCGTAGCCCTCGCCCTCCGGATCGCCGGCGTACTTCTCGACGATCGCGGTCTTGACCTCGTCGGTCGCCGTCTGGCGCTCGAGCTTGTCCTCGACCTGCGTGGCGGCGTCGAGCGCCGCGCCGTGCGAGGCCTTGACCTGGGCGTAGAGATCCTCGTGCACGCCGGGAGCCTCGAAGGCGATCCCCGGCTTGCCCGCCTGGCTCTTGAGCTCGGCCTGCGCCGCGCAGAGCTGCTTGATCGCGTCGTGCGCGATGTCGAGCGCGTCGAGGATCTCCGCCTCGGGGATCTCCTTGGCGCCCGCCTCGACCATCGTGATGCCCTCGGAGGTGCCGGCCACGATCAGGTCGAGGTCGGTGTTCTCGCGCAGATCTTCCTCGTCGGGGTTGACGACGAAGTTGCCGTCGACCTTGCCGATGCGGACCGCGCCGACGGCGGCGGCCACGGGCGCGCCGGACAGCTGCAGCGCGGCGGAGGCGCCGTTTATCGCCAGGATGTCGTAGGGGTTGACGTGATCGACGGACATCGGCATCACGACCAGTTGCGTCTCGTAGCGCCAGCCCTTGGGGAAGAGCGGACGGATCGGACGGTCGATCATGCGCGCGGTGAGCGTCGCCTTCTCACCGGCGCGTCCCTCGCGCTTGAAGAATGAGCCGGGGATGCGTCCCGCGGCGTACATGCGCTCCTCGACATCGACGGTGAGGGGCAGGAAGTCGGCGTCGCGCAGGTTGCCGAGGACGGCGGTGCAGAGCACCATCGTGTCGCCCGCGCGTACGGCGACTGCGCCGGTGGCCTGCTTGGCAAGCTTGCCGGTCTCGAACGAGATCTCCTTCCCGGAGATCTCGACACTAACGCGCTTCACGGCGTCAGACATATGTAATTCCCTTCTGCTCCGCCCTTCGGTCGGCGGAGTGCTTCGCTTTTCTTTCTCTTTAACCGAACGCACGAGATGCTAGATGATTGATCTCGATTTGTCCGGAAGTGTGGTGGTCGGGGAACGAGCGGGACGGCGCGGATGGGAGGCGTGACGTAGCAGCGCTACGCGAGCCGACGGGTCGAGCCGAATCCGCGACGTTATCCCGGCCACATCCGCGACGGTCAAATCGAGATCAAGCGACGGTCAAACGAGATCAGTCATCTCGCGGGTGCGGGCCAATGCAGCCTTTGTCCGGGCGACCGTCAACGGCGCGCGAGGATCGCGTAGATGCGCCGGACCTGCTCGTGCGGGCGCCGATGCAAACCGTTGTAGGTGATCCGCATCGTCGGGATGCCGGTGGCGGCGAGGATGCCTGAATCCTGGTCACGATCATCCTCGAATGCGAGCTTCGTCCCGTGCGTGCCCCAGCCGTCGAGTTCGATGACCAGCCGGTCAGGTGTGAACAGCACATCGATGCGCTCGCCGGCCACGTGGATGTTCATCTCGTACGCCGGGAGCTTGTACTTGGCGGCAAAGTTCGGCCAGTCGATCTCAAAGTCCGAGCGCTTCGCCTCGCCCTTGCTCGCGCCGGCGAGCTCTCTGAGGTGCTTTGCGCCGGGATCAAGCGGGTTGCGGGCGGCCACGTCGATCAGCTGCTCGTTATCGATCAGCTTCCGCATGCGCAGCTCGTTGTGGAAACGGTGGAGGGTCTTGCTGTACGTGCGCGGCGCGATGTCGAGCAGCGTGCGTGCGGGGCTGGTGACGCGGATGCCGTCGATCGTCCGGATGTCCCGCTCCAGCAGGGAGCTGCAGCGACTGATCTCGAGCCCGGGTATTCGTATCCGCTGGGGGCTGATCAGCTCGAGTGGCGCCTTCCAAGCCGAGTACAGCCGCCAATACGACGCGGCCGAGCGCCGCCTGAGCGCACTGCGTGCCCCGGCTGCCAGCAGCGCTCCACGCGCACAATCCAAGGGATTGGTCGGCACATGGCCCACCGCGTAGACGCCGCGACAGACGCGGAACAGCCAGCCCGCCTTGACACGCGTCTCGATCACGCCCCTCGTCATGCCGGCCTCGTGTAGCTGGGCGCTTGTTATGTGCCCTCCCTGCTGTCGGGCGACCTCTGCCACCCGGGCATTGGTGTCGCGAATACCGCTCTCAGCTGTATTCGCGACCTCGGTCCAGAGTTTTGCGCCTTGTCCCATCACCAATAGAGGCATCAGCGCCCCCCACTTGACCCCCCTCGGTCCCCCGCGAGCGATCGAACTGCCGCATTTTGCGGAGGAATTGCAGCTCTAACCTGCGGTTATAGCCCTGAAAGCTGGCGCCCCCGGGCACTGAAGGCTCGCGGCCGGCGGGGGCCCCGCCGACGCGCTCCGGCACCCTGACCTGCCGCGGCCCCGCCGACGCGCTGCGGCACCCTGACCTGCTGCGGCACCCCCGCCGCGCTGCGGCAGCCCCGGCCCGA
>JBOGYJ010000090.1:0-18230 GCA_050696795.1 Solirubrobacteraceae bacterium
ATAACGATTCTCGGTCTGCCGCGCGGTTGAACGTTCGGTTGCCCCAATCGATCGTGTGGATGAGGCTTTGGCTCTCACTGAAAGGACTCGTCGGGCCGAAGCGACCTGTCGCAAGTGGATTGCCACGGTTCCGCAAGCAGCGCGAGTCAGGTACTGGGGTCGGCTCGGGCAAGGCAATATTGTGGGTATGCGTCTGCCGGCTCCGACACTGCCCACCGCTCGGCTGCGGTTGCGGCCGTTCACGGCAGCGGATGCCGACTCTCTGTTCGCGTTGCATAGCGACGCCTACGTGTTGCGCTACTGGGATGCGCCGCCCTGGACCGAACCTCAGCGTGCTGAGCGCTTTCTTTCTGCCTGTAGGCAGTTAGAAGTGGAAGGCAGCGGCGTGCGATTGGCCATCGAGGCTGCCTCGGACACAGCGTTCGTCGGGTGGTGTGGTCTGACTCGGTGGAACCCGGGCTACCGCAGCGCGTCATTGGGCTACTGCCTGAACCAGGCGGCCTGGGGTCAGGGGTACGCCACGGAGGCTGCGCACGCGCTGCTGGAGTGGAGTTTTGTCACGCTCGAACTGAACCGGGTGCAGGCCCACGTCGATACACGCAATGCGGCGTCTGCGCGGGTCCTCGAGAAGCTGAACTTCAAGCGTGAGGGGACACTCCGCGAAGACTGCATCGTCGACGGCGAAGTGTCGGACTCGTGGGTCTACGGACTACTTAGGCGCCAGTGGCCGTCGCTCCAGCAGTGAGCGGAGCGCCCACCCACCACCTGCACGACTCGAGCAGCCCAGGAACACCCCCCCCCGAACCCGAAAAGCGGGTCCGATCACCGCACGGGCGACAGACTCGCAATTCGCCAGAACCGTGCATCGGTGCTCGCTGGCGGCGACTACCGGCGGGGCCGATCCAGAAGTCTCAAACGAAACCGCTGTACTTCTGCCTTCACGAAACAGCAGGTCCCTCGAAGGGCTCGGCGGGCGCCGTCCAGGCTTCTGCTCTTGGCTGAAAGCGGACACTCGCGGATCAGCCGTGGACGCCACGCCGTTACTACTGAAGCCCCGCCCGCGAAGCCAGGAACGGCGTCTAACGCTGGTTAGTAGACGCTACCGAGGGCGCCTGGCGACGCGAGCCCGAGCGCGGGCGCCCCTACCGATGCCTCCGGGTCGAGCGTTGGCTGCCGGATTTCCAGGCGGGCGTTCATGTCGAGGTTGACCTCGCCGTAGGGCAGGACGTGCGTCCAGAACAGCGGTGTCAGGCCGCGGCGGTCGGCCGAGGTCAGGAGTTCGCCCCAGCTCGGCTCGGCGAGGACGTCTTGGAGCATCAGCGTGTTGACGTACACGAGCGCCGATTGCAGGATCCGCAGGCAGAGCACGAACAGCTCTTGCTCATCGCGGCGGTTGCTCTGCATGTCGCCGCGTTTGCCATAGGCCAGGATGCCATTCGCGCTGTTCCAGGACTCGATCACGTTGAGGCCCTCGTCGATCTCGCGCTGAAGGTCGCGCGATCGCAGGTAGCGGGAGATGAAGATCGTCTTCTGCGCCCGGCCGACCTCGAGCATCGCCGCGTAGGTAGGGTGCGACGCGTTGCGGGTGAAGCGCCGAAGGATCGCCTCCGTCGACGCCGTCCCGGTACGGATCGCGGTGGCGTACTTGATCATCTGGTCGTATTGCTGCGCGACGATGTCCCAGCGGATCGGCCTGGTCAGTGCCGGGCCCAGCCTCGGATAGACGTCCGGTTCACCGGCGCTGACCCGGTAAAGGCGCGCCTTGTTGACCTGTTTGATCCGTGGCAGCAGATCGAACCCGAGCAGCCGAGTGATCGCGAATCCGATCTCCGACTGGCCGTGGGAATCGGTGTAGTTGGCCTGCAAGCTCATTGTGGTGTCGTGACGCATTGCGCCCTCGATCATCGCGGCGACCTCGGAGGCGCTGCAGGAGATCAGCTGGGAGTGGACAGCCATCGACTTCTTCTCGACATGCCAGTAGATCAGCACCCCGCGGCCGTGGTAGCGCGAATGCCATTCGGTGAGGATGTTCTGATCCAGGGCCCGGATGTGGGTGGAGTCTGAGGCAACCGCGGTCGACCCTGCACCCCACAAACCCTGGTTGCGGGCCGCGAAGGTCGCGTCGGCGATCTGCACGGCGATCGAGCGGGCCGCCTCGACGGTCAGATAGCGCCGGCGGGCATAGCGGATCTCGTCCTCGTTGTGACCATGCGCACCGGCGGCAACCGAACGGATGCCAGTGTTCGTGCCGTAGGCGTAGATCGCAAGCAGCAACCGCTCCGCCAGGACATCCGAGCGGATGCTGCCGCCGCCGGCTACCGAGGTAACCGCGTCCAGGCAGAGCGTCCGCAGCACCGTCTCCTTGAGCATGTCGATCAGCGGGACCGTGCCCCAGCGCCGCAGTACCTCTCCCTTGACGCGCCGTAGGTTCCGCGGCTCCTGCTGAGCGTCAAGTGGAGTGAGCTTGATCGCGCCGGAGCGCCGCTCGGAGATCGACAACCAGTCGAGCTTGGGTAGCTCGTCGTTGAGCGCCGCCAGCTCGCTTCGCATCTCGCCGCGCAGTTCGGCGATGAACTCGGCGGGATCGAGCGGTTTGCGTAGCGTCCGGTAGTGCTCGACGCGGCGCTCGGCGAAGTCGACCGGCAGATCCTCATCAGGGTTGCGCCAGCGGTCCGCGCCTACAACCCAGATCTCCTTGCAGCGCAGCGCGTCCCGCAGCGCCTGAAACGTCGCGACCTCATAAACCATCCGTACCACCCGCCGGCGGCCGCGGGTGTCCTCGCGGTAGAGAATGTCCTCCCAGTCGCCGCGCAGCCCGCGATGCATCGGGATGTCCTCCCCGAGTGGGTAGTAGGTGATGTTGCCTGCGTCGGCGAAGCGCTGGATCAGCGCCAACGCCTCAATCACGGGCTGGTGCGCCGAGCTGCTGCGGAAGTCCAACACGTCGAGCAGCCGGATCAGCCCTCGCCGGTAGTGGTTTGTGTAGGACGCCCTCAGCGTCGTCTGCACCGTGCGGCGGTACAGCGGGCCGCTCGTCTTGAACTCGTTCACAAGGTCACGCAGAGTCTGCTCACCGCCCGTGACCGCAGGGAAAACGACACGGCGGACGGTTCCATCGGGGGTGTTCAGCGACGCCTCGGCAACCCGAAAGAGGATGTTCTCCTTGCCGTGCACACGTTTGAACTCGGCGACGAGCTCATTCGTCACCTTCCTCTCAGCCCGCGCGGCAACACGGTGAACGGTCGAGATCAACAACTCGACGAGCGTGTCAGTGATCTCACGCTCGCGCTCACGCAACAGCGCGGCCAGCATCGCTAACCGCAGCTCCTCCGGATGGGTCCGCAGATGCGACGGCGACTCCACCGCCGCACGCGCCCGCCAGGCCGCGACAACACCCGGCGATACGTCCATGAACACGCGCGGGCCGACGGCGGCCGCGCGAACGGCCAGCAGCTTCGCGATCTCGCCCAGCATCGTCTCCAAGCTCACGCTGCCCGCCGCCTCCTTGAGCCTCGCCAACTCCACCCAATCGTTGGCTGGCGGCTGGTCGTCAACGGCGTCCTCGACATCGTCAACAGCCAGGAGCGCCGCGATCCTGAGCTTCGACTCGTGGCCGAGGCGGCCGGCGACTCGCGAAGAGACCGTCTCCTCACCGATACGCAGAGCCGACCGGACGACCCGGTCGGCCCGGCCCTCAGACGGCGGCTCGATTCGCTCGCGCCGACATCGCGCCAACAGTTCCTCGCGCACCCGCTCCGGCCGGCGCTCTCGCTCGGTGACGTTCTCCGCCAGCCACGCGGTGAGTCGATCGGCGTCGGCCACGGTGCACTCCCGAAAGCCCAGCCGCTCTCGGATCTGCGCCCGATGACGCTCGACCGTGCGCCCCGTCCACTCATAGGACGCCAGATCCGACGGTGCGACCCGCAGCTGGCGGGCGACGAACTCGACCACCCCATCAGGGAGCTCAGACAAGCCCGACGGGAACCTGCCGTGACACGTGTAGAACTTCAGCAGCAGCGCAAAGCCCAACCTGGTCGCGCCGTGCTTGGCGTCCACGAGCGGGCGCTCGTCCTCGAGAACCATCCAGTGATCAACGAGCCCATCCAGATCAAGGGACGTCGACGCAGCCACGGCCCATCTTTAGCGGCGAGCCAAGGGCGCCGCAAGCAGCCACCCCGCAAAGTGCGAACTCAGAACATCGCAAGCCCGACCTGATGGCGCCGCCCTCGGACCTCTCATGGCGGTTCGACCCCGAATTGGCGGCTGGTGACACGATTCTTACCAGCACCCCGACTCGACCCAAAGGTTAAGCTGACCACCACCGAGGATGCCGCCTGGGCCGTGTGGCTACCCGCCGGACGGCAGCTCCTGACCGGTGCCATCTCAGCGACATACCTCGTCGATGCGCACAGCCTCACGACCAGGCCGTTCTACTTCGACGGCACCGCGACCCGCACGTTCTCGATCATGAGCAGCTCCGACCTCAACTTCTCAACGATCGCGATCCCCCCGAGCGCCCTCAGCCCCAAACAGCGACGCTCCCTCGAGCTCGCCAGAGGTGCGAAGAACGCCTGACAAGCAGTCGAGCTCACGTATTTTGCTGCTCGACCAGCTCGACAGCCTCCTGTTGTTTCGCGCCGAGGATCCGGACACCGGCTCTCGATTCTGGTTCCCGCTGGCGGCGGCGTTGAGGCCGGAGAGAGTCAGTGGGGAGTTTCGATGGCCGCCTACTGGGACATTCTCATGGCCGCCGTCACGGCTCTCACGAAAAAATGCGACGGGTTTCTCATTTAGTCGCGACGCGTTCCTCACGAGTCTCACGAAGGTGCGACATGGTTCCTCGCACTGACGCGCCCTCTGCTGCCACCACCCCGACAGCGGCGAGACCCCATCACCATGTACTTCAACACCCCGGCGATCACCAGGGCGCCAGCGTCCTCTGAGAGTTGCTTGTACTGAGCCCGCTCGTACTGAGACTTGTCAGGTATCCCAAGCAGCGTGTCGACGTCGCCAAACGGCGACCGCCAGCACGTGGTCTCCATGCTGTGTAGCCCCTGGACGTCGGGCAGTAGCCCGGTGCCTCTCTCGACGGCGCCCAGATCACGCAGCGCCCCGGTGAGGCGCCCCCAGGTTCTCACGGTCCCAGGCGGGACAGATGTCGAGGTCTTTCGTCGCGCGCTTGGCGCCGTGGATCGTGGCGGCAATGCCGCCCACCATCACGAGGCGTAGGCCAACGTCGAGCACCCACCTTGCAGCACACTGGCTATGCAGCTTGCTGCATAGCCGCTATCCTTTCCCACATGCGTACCACGGTTGATCTTCCCGACCGGCTTCTCGCCGACGCTCGGACACGCGCCAGCCTGGAGCACACCACCCTCACGAGCCTCCTCGCGGAGGGCCTGCTCTTGCGCCTCGAACAGGCCCCCTGTGAGCCCGTCTCAATCCCCGTCTCACCGCTGGGCGGCGGCCTGCAGCCGTCCATCGACCCGCATTCCAACCGCTCTCTCTACGACGCTGCTGATCGTGCTGATCCCTGACGTAAACGTCCTGATCGCCGCGCGTCGCATCGACCATCCCGATCACGAAGTAGCCCATCGATGGCTCGAGGCGACAACAGCAGGCCCTCTCGGGCTCCCCGATTTCGTTCTTGCCTCGACGTTGCGCCTACTCACCAATCCTCGCGTCTTCGTGACCCCCGAGCCCGCACCTGCCGCCATCGCATACGTTCGTGCGCTCGTCGCAGCGCCCGGCGCACATGTCCTTCATGGCGGCACATCCGATTGGACCCGGTTCCTTGACCTCGTCGAGGCACTGTCGCTTGTCGCCAACGACATTCCTGACGCTCTGTTAGCCGCAACTGCCCTCGGACTCCACGCCACCTTGATTACTTTCGACCAGGGCTTTCGCAAATATCCAGGGCTTCGCTGGGCGCCACCAGGCAGCTGAGCTCCGGTGCGCCCGCAGCCGGGCGCGCTCCGAGGAGGCGTAATCCGCGCCGCACAAGGCAGGTGCGAATGCGGTGACCGGAGCATGCCTGTCGGTGTGCAAAGCGGCACAGTGCCGTCATCGATGCTGGGCTTCGCGGCTCTGCCGGATCACTGGAGCCAGTGGATGAAGCTCTCATACGGCGCGCCCTCGGAGAGCAGTCTGTCCAGTGAGGCAACGAGCGCACCGATCGAACCGGCGCCCTGGGGGAAGCGCCCGGGATTGAGGATCACGACTCCGTTGTGGGCCAGACCCTGGCTGCGCCAGCGACGATCGATTTCCAGGAAATCGTCGCGGTTGTAGGTCACCACCGAACGGTGGCCGGTCTGGGCGTACTCGAATACCTCGTGATCGATCATGCCCCGCAACTCGGAGTGTTCAATGATCGCCTCGACGTCGTGGTCACGGGCGCGTATCTGCTCGGCGATGACCGCCGAGATCATTTCGTCGAGCAGAAGCTTCACCCGGCGGGGTGCTGCTGGCGCCAACGCTCCTCGGCCGCATCTGCTTCGTCCTCGTGGAGGCGGATGCGCGCGTCGATCTCGGCCGGATACTCGTTGTAGTAGCCGATCGCTTCGCGAACCTGCCGCATGCTCAGCGATGACCACTCTGCCGTGACCTGGAGCGCCTCCTCGCCGCCAAGTCCGGTCGCACGCAATACGCCGACGACTTCCCAGAGGTCGGGGCCGGCGGCCAGGCCTGCCCGCCGGCCGGTGGGCCCATCACGGAACACGATCCCGGGGTGGTCTTCCATGCGGATGCCCTCGTCTATGTATCGCTCTGCAAGCCGTGACTTGTTCAGCCCCGACCGCGCCCCGCGGCGCTCGAGTCGATCCACGACGCTTGCATCCAGGCGTGCGGAGAACTGACGTGCCGCAGTCATGCTCTACAGCGTAACGCACTGTCGGACATCGGAAGCAGTACGTCGCCTTGGCCTGCCGCGAGACGGGCGCTGCCAGGTGCGTTCAGACGCCATCAAAGCTGTCAATAACTGTGTTGCGACCCCGTAGTAACGGCTGACCGTCTCCCCCTCACAGACCAGCTCACGTCGGATGTCTCGGCGTCCGCGGTTGTAACGTATGTGGTCAGTGGTACGCTCTAGGGATGCGTAACCTCGTTGCACCAGATGGGAGAGGCCGGTTACTGCTCCCGAAAGAGGCACGCGACGCGCTGGGGATCGGCGACGGCTTCAAAGTCGCGGTGGACCTGGCGGCGGACGGCTCGGTCGTGCTACGGCACGAGCGCGATGCCGCAGAGGCATCCGTGAACGCCTTGAGAGGCCTCATGGCTGGAAGCGGACCGGCCGTGGACGAGTTCCTCGCCGGCCGGCGTCGTGATGCCGCTCTCGAGGACGAGAAGGAGCGGCGCCTTGCCGGTGGTCGTTGACGCTAGCGCCGTGTTGGCGCTCCTGCGGGATGAGGAAGGCGCCGATGTCGTTGCGGAGCTGCTCACCGAGACCGAGAAGACACTCACGGGCCACTCAGGCTTGATCTCGGCGGTCAACTGGACCGAAGTTGTACAGGTCGCGACACCCAAGGCGATCGCCGGCCTAAAGAAGGCCGGTGGACCGTTCAGTGTCGTTGACTTCAACGAGTCGCACGCGGAAAAGGCCGCATCGTTCCGCGAACCGACGAAGCACCTCGGCCTGTCGTTAGCGGACCGCGCGTGCCTAGCTCTTGGTGCCGTTACAACCTACAAGGTCGTTACGGCGGACGGCGACTGGCTCAAGGCCGACTTGGGCGTGAAGGTGCGTCACATCCGCCCCGACACGAAAGCCGCCGGCTAGATGCTCGGGGTGCACAGAGCTTCGCACGCTCAGCACAGGAAACGTTGAACCGACATGCCCAGCTTCCTAGAGCTCCACCGTCCCGGCGATCCGCTGCTTTGCCCGAACCCGTGGGACGTAGGGTCCGCCCGCCTGCTCGCGTCGCTTGGCTTCGAGGCTCTGGCCACAACCAGTGTTGGGTTCGCCGCCACGCTCGGTCGTCTCGACGGCGAACCAAGTCCCGAGGAGAGCCTCTCGTCGGCCGGCGCGATCGCGGCAGCCGTATCCGTGCCCGTCACGGCAGATCTCGAGGACTGCTACGCGGAAACCCTCGAAGGAGTAGACGAGACGGTGCGCCGGGCGATCAGCGCGGGCCTCGCGGGCTGCTCAATCGAAGATTGGACCGGTGACCGCGTCTATCCCATCGACGTGGCGGCCGCGCGCGTCGAGGCGGCGGTGGCAGCCGCGGGCGACGACATCGTGCTCACCGCGCGGGCGGATAATCACTTCCACGGTGTGCGCGACCTCGCCGACACGATCGCCCGGCTACGGGCGTTCGAAGCCGCCGGCGCTCACGTCCTGTACGCACCCGGCCCTGACCAGATCGACGACATCAGGCGGGTCATCGACGCGGTATCACGCCCTGTCAACGTGCTGCTGCGCCCAGGAGGACCAACCGTCGCCGAGTTGGCAGCGGCGGGTGCCGCGCGGATCACGGTGGGCGGCTCGTTTGCGTTCGCCGCGCTCGGCGCCCTGAAGCAGGCGGCGCTGGAGCTTCGAGACTCAGGCACGGCGGAGTACACGCACCTGAGCAAGATCGGACAGCGTGCGGCGGCAGGCGCGTTCAAGGGTTGAGCCTCAGCGGGCCTGCCCGCGGGTGCCCGTGCGGTCCTCGGCCTTCCAGCGGGCGTATGCGTCGGGCAGGCAGATGGCGCACGGTCTGTGCCCGGCATCGATCGCGTCCGCACGCTGGCAAAGAAGACGCGGTCAGCCACGTAACCGGCGCGGCCGATGGCGTGAAGCGCAGAGAGACAGTCAAGCCGCCCGTAAATCCGGGTGCCCCGGTGCCCGCCGAGCCTCCCCGGACTGGTGCTGCTGTACGGCCTCCCGTCGGCGCCGATCAGCTTCCAGATCCGCAGCATCTCCCCCGGGCTCAGCTTCACGAGTACTTCTGCGGCACACGCAGACTGTTTGAGCTTCCGAACGATCTCTCATCCGGGACCCCATTCCAGCAAGACGTCTGGCGTAGACACCGTCGACGCGGCTGAGCCGCCCATCGGCGACCTCGACGCTGCCGCGCTCGTGGCACACCAGCGTTGCCGCTCGGTCCGGCTACCGTGGGCCCATGCCCACGATCGCGACGATCGGCGTGTACGACTTCGACGGGGCCGGCTTCGTGCGGGCGCTCGATGCCGCGGGCGTGGCCCAGATCATCGACATCCGCCAACGCCGCGGCGTCCGTGGCCCACAGTACGCGTGGGCTAACTCCAACCGCCTGCAGGAGCGACTGGCGCAGGCGCGGATCGGTTATGAGCATCATCCCGAATTGGCGCCGGACACCGAGATGCGACACCTGCAGTACCGCGCGGATGCACGGCAGGGGGTCGGAAAGCGCTCGCGCGAGCATCTCTCTCCCGCTTACGTGCGGGCATACACGGAGGAGATTCTCGACCTGGTGCCGCTCGAACCACTGGTGCGGCGCCTACCGGTGCACGGGATCGCGGCGCTGCTCTGCGTCGAGGCCACGGCGGCGGCGTGCCACCGCTCGTTGGTGGCCCAGCGGCTGGCGCAGCGATTCGGCTTCGAGGTGGTCAACCTCGAGCCGGCCTTCCCGACCGAGATCGACTTCCTCTGACTGACGGGAGCCCCACTGAGCCAAAATCGTCGCCCGCCGGCTCAGAACGCGGCGCGAGCCCAGCGCCCATTCGAGACGACCGCCGGTTAGCGCCTACAACTCGGGAGTGCCAGCCGCTGAGAGCCTCTCGCCCGCCTCGATCGCTGCCGGGAGCACGTTCTCCGGTGGCGCGAGCGGGCACTGCCACGCCGGGTCGTAGCGGCACGACGGGTGGTAGCTGAAGTTGAAGTCGAGCAGGAGCCGCCCGTCCTGCAGACCGAGGTCGGCGCCCTTGGCGGTGTCGAGCAGATAGCGGCCGGCGCCGTAGGTGGATGCTCCCGCGGTGGCATCCCTGAACGGGACGAAGATCCCGCCGCCGTATTGCTCGAGCCACCACACGGCCAGCCGGCCGCCGATCGGGTCGGGCAACTGCACCCAGCCGGCCTGACGGATGCGCGTGACCTCGCCAGGCGCCGTCGGAAGTTCGTACGCGGCGCTCGCGTCGACGCGCACGAGCGGCACCGCGAAGCGAAAGCGCGGGTCATACGGCCAATACGGAAGCCCATCGTTGCGCAGCGGATCCCCGGGCCCAAGCGGGCTCTGGGAATGCCCGGAGAACATGCGATCGCGGCCCGTTCGCCAGAGCGAGTGGCCCTGCGCAGGTTCCGCGACACGACGCACCTCGCCGTAGAGCTCCGCGGTCCGGCGTCGCCAGTCCGCGAGCGCCAGTTCTTCGGGGAACGACCGTCCCTCGCTTCTGCGCCGCAGACTCGGCTCGGACATGCCGCTTGATCCTAGAGTGCGTCTCATCGGCGAGCCGCCTTGCCACATCTCTGCGAATTGTCGGATCCAGCAGCTCCCGTACGTGGTATGGATGAGCGCGGTCGTTGGGACCGCGCACGAGCTAAGGGTTCGGCGGCAAATTCCAGACGGACCCTAAAGGAGACAAGCCATGTCGCACTACCTGATCGGCGTGTACAACGGGCCCGACTCGCGCAGCCGGCCCGCCGAGGAGATGAGCAAGATCCACGCCGCCGTGGGCGCTGTAAACCAGAAGGCGATCGACGACGGGATCTTCGTCTTCGCCGGTGGCCTGCACGACCAGAGCGCGACCACGTCCGTCGTCGCCCGTGACGGGAAACCGGAGCTGACCGACGGCCCGTACCTCGAGAGCAAGGAGTACCTCGGTGGCTTCTGGCTGATCGACGTGCCCGACCTGGATGCGGCGCTGAGCTTCGCCCGCGAGGCGGCAGTGGCCTGCGACGAGCCGCTGGAGGTCCGTGCGTTCATGGAAGAGCCACCTGTCGGCTCATGAACACAGGCAACCGACCGCCGATGCCTCTCCCCTCTGGATCAGCGGCCTCAGACGACCGAGCGCAGGCGCCGCCGGCCAGGATCGCAGAACTGCACCGCGCCGAGTGGCCACAGCTGGTGGCCACTCTCGCGCGTCGCTATCACAGCCTCGACATCGCCGAGGAGGCGGCCGGTGAGGCATTCGTGGCGGCCGTCGAACACTGGCGGGAGGAGCTTCCGCCGAACCCCGGCGGATGGCTGATGACCACGGCCACCCGCCGCGCGATCGATCGCCTGCGCCGCGACTCGCGACGAGCGGACAAATACGCGGCAGCGCTGGCGATCGGCTGCGGCGGCGTTGCCGGCGCAGCCCACCAGGACGATCACGAGGACCCAGAGATGGAAGGACCGATGTCGGATGATCGGCTGCGATTGATGTTCACCTGCTGCCACCCAGCGCTGGTGCGCGAGGCGCAGGTCGCACTGACGCTGCGCATGGTCGGCGGTCTCACGGTTGAGGAGATCGCCCGGGGCCTGCTCAGGAGCGAGGCGGCGGTCGGCCAGCGCATCACGCGCGCCAAGGCCAAGATCCAGGCAACCCACATCGCCTACCGCGTCCCTGGCCAGGCGGACCTTCCCGAGCGGCTGGATACGGTGCTCTCGGTTCTCTACCTCGTCTTCAACGAGGGCTATCTGCCCGGAAGCGGACAGGAGCTGCGCCCGCAGCTGAGTGGCGAGGCGATCCGCTTGGCGCGGTTGCTGTGCACGCTGATGCCGGAAGCCGGCGAGGCCAGCGGGCTGCTCGCGCTGATGTTGATGACCGACGCACGGCGTCCGAGCAGGATCAGCGCAGACGGGGAGCTCGTCTCGCTTGCCGATCAGGACCGCGGCGGCTGGAACGGCGAGCTGATCGCCGAGGGCCACGCGATCGTGCGCGAGCTGATCGTCGGCGGCGAAGCTCCCGGTCGCTATCAGCTGCAGGCGGCCATCAACGCAGTCCATACATACGCGCCAGACATCAGGGACACGGACTGGTCGCAGCTCAGCACCCTCTACGACCAACTCTACGCGCTGAACCCGTCGCCCGTGGTGGCGCTCAATCGCGCGATCGTCATGGCCGAGCTCGACGGCCCGGCGGTGGCGCTCGCCGACCTCGACCGCCTCGACATGCAGGCCTACCACGCCTGGCACGCCGCCCGTGCCGACCTGCTGCGCCGACTCGGTCGGTCGGCCGATGCCCGAGCCGCCTACGACGCGGCGATCGCGCACGCGGTCAATGCGGCAGAGGTGCGCTTCCTCACCCGGCGTCGCGCGAGCCTCGCCCCCTGATAGCTCCGCCGCGCCTGCTCAGTCGCGCTCGCTTGAGAACAGCTCGATGACGCGCAGGAGCTCCGCGGTCGCGCCGACACCACCGACGATGATCAGCTTGAGGCGCTGGCGCTCCTCATCGTAGAGCGGCTCGACGCGCAGCCGCCTGCCCCCATCCTCACCGGCGATCGTGGTCGCAGTCAGTGTGCGCACGAGCCTGTCCCTGGCCGGCTCCTCGATTCCCTCGATCTGGACGACGCTCGAAACCTCTGCGGCGACCTCAGGCTGCCGCGAAGCGTGCGCCCCCAGCTGGGTTCCCGCCGGCTCCTCGCGGGCCACGCCACCCGCCGTGAACGCCTCTAGATCCGCACGGGCGATCCGGTACTGCTTGCCGATCCGGACCCCGGGCAACCGCCCCTCGCGGACGTAGTTGCGCACGGTGCGCACTTGGAGACCGAGGACCTGCGCGGCTTCCTCGGCGGAGTACATGTGCTCGGTCATCACAGGCGGATGTTATGTAGCGGGTCGGCGTCTCATGCGGTCGTTTACAGCAGTTTATAACCGTATACAGGCGATTATGACGGCTATAACCGCCGGTTAGAGCAACGCCACGGTGGTTATAACGCCCGGGGCCCGCGGTTATAGCCAGGACCTCTGCGCCGGCTTCCTATAACGGACTTTTGGTGCCCTTATTCCCAATGGTTATAACCGTACGAGAAACACCCGTTCTACAGTCCATGCCTGGGGAGCTGTTATAGCCCCTATGTCATTTAGTTATGGCAGCCCCCGGTGCGGCCGGTTAGCCGACAACCACGGGGGCTTAGGTGTCGCAACGCAGCCCTAACCGAATAACTCGCCGGACAGGCGGGTTTAAGCACCACCAATGGACAACGGCCCTCACCGGAGGGCGCACACGGGAGGTTGTGATGCGGAAAGTGATCTCGGCTGCGGTCGTGGTGGCCGCGCTGGTCTGTGCGCCGATTGCGCTCGCAGCGTCGTCGCCCATCGTGACGGCGCGTTCGACTACCGGCACGGGCCAGACCTACGCAAAGCTGCACGCCACGGTCAACCCGAAGGGCCTGGCGACCACATATCAGTTCCACTACGGGCCCACCTCGGCCCTGGGCAGCGTCTCGCCGGCGACCGCCCCCAGCGCGGGCGCGGGCACCAAGCGCGTGGCGGTGGCGACCGAGCTGGTCGGGCTCTCGCCCGACACCACCTATTACATCCAGTTCGTCGCCAGCAACAGCGCCGGCACGTCGAGCACGGCGGTTTCGGCGTTCAAGACCACCGGCAACCCTGCGCCGACGACGACCACGAGCCCCGCCGTGGGCGTGACCCGCTACGGCGCCACGCTCGTCGGCGTGATCAACCCCAACAACCAGACCACGACCTACCGCTTCGACTTCGGGCTGACGAGCTCATACGGCTTCCAGTCCACGGCCCAGACGATCCCCGCTGGCAGCACTCCGGTCGCCGTCTCGGTACCGCTGCCTGGCCTGGAGCCGGGACAGATCTACCACTACCGGCTGGTGGCGAACCACGGCGCCGCCTCGATCACCTACGGGGCCGACGCGACCTTCCAGACGCCCCCATGGCCGCGGCCGCACACGAAGCTGAGCTTCGTGGTGAGGCCCAGGATCGACGCGCGCAGTCCGTTCGTGTATCTGGTGCTGGGCGCGGTCACGCGCACCGCTCCGGTGCCCGCGGGCTATGGCTGCCACGGCACGGTGACACTCACCGCCTACCGCGGTCACCACAAGATCAGGAGCAGCACGGTGCCGGTCGGCTTGACGACATGCACGTACCGGACGACGTTCCGCTTCATCCACGTCAGGGGCCGCGGTGCCCGCAAGCTGACGCTCAAGGCGCGTTACTTCGGTGACATGTGGGATGCGCCGTCGAACCGCACGGGCACCATGTGGGCCGGTTAGCCGGATCAAGCTGGGTGCTGTAGCCGCCCCGATTCAGCGGTCACGTCGACAATGATCTGCGAGAGCTGGCTCCCCTGCCAGGCGACCGGGGATCTACCCGGCGGGTCGGTGACCAGGCGGGCGTTCGGGATCGCCTCCGCGTAGGCGGTCCCGAGCGCTTCGGGGTGCTCGGGGTCGGCCTCGTCGCCCGAGGCTACGACCACCGCCGGGACGGCGATCCCCGCCAACTCGCTGAGCGCCCCGAACGGCCGCGAGCGCGGCAGCGCGCGCAGCGCATCGGCCAGCGCATCCAGGTGATCGTGCTGGCAGAGACGCTGGCGCGTGACGGTCATCACGGTCCTGGCGAACTCCGGCGTGGCCCCGCTGGGGACCCCGTAGGCCTCCAGAAATCCCTCCACACCACCGGCACGCAGCGCGTCGGAGAGGCGGTCCCAGCGCCCCAGGCGCTCACGCTCGCTGGCCTCGTCGCCGCTGTAGGCGGGCGTGATGACGACGATGCCCGCGACGCGCTCGGGCCGACGCAGCGCGACGTTGAGCAGCGTGTGCGCGCCCATCGAAGCCCCCGCGAGCACCGCCCGCTCGAGCCCGCGAGCGTCCATCACCGCCAGCGCATCGTCGCCGAGCAGGTGGTAATCGTAAGCGTCCGGGCGCGGCGCGGGTGAGGAGTGGCCGTGTGCGCGCGCGTCGTAGGAGATCACGCGGTGACCGGAGCGCTCGAGCAGCTTGGAGCCCATCACCACGTAGCGGCGGGTGGCGGTGAGGCCGTGCAGCAGCAGCACCGCAGGGCCGTCTCCGGACTCCTCGCCGGCGAGCGTGACCCCGGCGCTGTGGACCGTGAAGGCAGTTGCCACAGCGGGCACTGTAGTGGTGCTCCGCGCCCACTACGATCATTGACAGATGGACGTCACCGAGGAGACCTTCGCAACAGCCGTCATCGAGCGCTCGAAGCAGGTGCCCGTGGTCGTCGACTTCTGGGCCGAGTGGTGCGCTCCCTGCCGCCAGCTGGGCCCGGTGCTCGAGCGAGCGGTGCAGCAGCGCGCCGGCAAGGTCGAACTGGTCAAGGTCGACACCGACAGCAACCAGAACCTCGCAAGCGCCTTCGGGATCCAGGGGATCCCCGCCGTCAAGGCCTTCAAGGACGGCGAGGTCGTGGCCGAGTTCACCGGCGCCCAACCTCCCCAGGAGGTCGAGCGGTTCCTCGACGGGCTGGTCCCCTCCGAGGTCGACGCGCTCGTCGACCAGGGCGATGAGCAGGCGCTGCGCCGGGCTCTCGAGCTCGACCCGAGTCGTGCCGATGCGGGGTTGCCACTCGCGCGGTTGCTGCTCGCGCGAGGCGAGACCGACCAGGCGAAGGCAATCCTCGGGAACGTCTCAGGCAGCTTCGCCGCCGACGGGCTGCTCGCCCGGATCGCGCTCGAACAGGGCGAGCACCCGGCGCTGCGCGACGCCTTCGGCGCGCTCGACTCGGGCGCGACCGAGCGTGGCCTCGACCTGCTGATCGACGCGATCACCAGCGCCGACGGTGCCCGGGACGAGATCCGCCGTGTGGTGGTTGGCGTGCTCGACGAGCTCGGTGTCGAGAGCGAGCTCGCACGCGCCGCACGCCGGCGCCTGGCCGCCGCGCTGTACTGACCTCAGACCGCGAGCATCAGCTGCTCGACCTCGGACTCGTCGGTGCCGAGGCCGGCCACCCGCACCCCCAGCAGCCGCACCGGCCGTGACGGCGCGAAGGCCCGCAGCAGCTCCAGCGCCACGCGCCCGACGTCGTCGGCGCGGTTGACCGGCACCGCCAGCGTGCGTGCGCGCGTATGCGTGGAGAAGTCATCGAGCCGCACCTTGATCCCCACGGTCCGCCCGCGCCGCTCTTGACGCGCGAGCGCCGCGCAGAGCTCGTCGACGAGCCGCTCGAGAATCAGCTCTAGCTCGGCGAGCGTCCGCACGTCCTCGTCGAAGGTACGCTCGCGCGACTCCGACACGACCTTGCGCTCCTGGGTGACAGCGCCCTCGTGCTCGAACCGCGCGAGCGCCTGCAGGTGCAGCGCAGTGCGGGCGCTGAAGGCGGCTCTCAGTGTCTCGACCGGCGTCGCCGCCAGATCCGCGACGGTCGCGATCCCCAGGCTCTGCAGGCGCTCGGCGGTCTTGCCGCCGATGCCCGGAATCAGCCGGCACGGCGAGGAGCCGAAGCGCTCGCACGCCTGCTCGCGCGTGAGCACCACGAACCCGGCGGGCTTCTCGGCGTCCGAGGCCACCTTGGCGACGAGTTTGTTCGGGCCGATCCCGACGGATGCCCTGAGCCCGGTGCTCTCCTGGATCTCGGCGACGATCCGGCGCATCCCCGCCTTCGGCGCCGGCAGGCCGGTGAGCTCGAGGTAGACCTCGTCGAGCCCCACCACCTCGACCAGCCGGACGTTGCGGCGGATGATCGCCATGACCTCCGCGGAGGCGGCCCGGTAATACGGGAAGTCGGGCGGCAGGAACACGCCCTGCGGGCACAGCCGCCGTGCCAGCGAGGCCGGGATCGCCGAGCCCACCCCGAACGTGCGCGCCTCATAGGAGGCAGTTGTCACGACCGATCGCGGGCCGCTACCGGCGACGATCACCGGCTTGCCGCGAAGCTCGGGACGCCGGCGCAGCTCAACGGACACGTAGAACGCGTCCATATCGATGTGTCCGACTACGCGGAGCCAGTTCGAAGACGACACCGCCCGAGATTAGACCCGCAGGCTGACGCATCGGTTCGGATCCCGGCCGAGAGCTGGTCGGCATCACGATCGCGATGCGCGACTTCCCACGCTCGCGGGGCGAAACCTGCGTCGCTGCGCGCAGAGAGGCACGTCAGCAAGCCGGTGCTCGTGGCCGCTGTTGTCCGATACCATCTGCGCGGGGAAAGGCGTTCCGCCGGGCGCGCACTGCTCCTCGACGTCGGAAGCAGTAGTCACGAGTGGGGCCTTCAGGGCGGGCAAGGCTTCTGCGTCTTCGTGAGAGCGGACGAGCGGGGGCGTCTCTGAGGAGATCGCCGGCGCGTTGGTCACCTCAACGGATCCCCGTGAGGATGTGAGAGCGCCGGACGGTTGTTGTGCTACAACAGTATTGATGACGACGCTCGCCCCCTCGCCTCCCGCTGCCCGGTACCCCCAAAGCCGCCCGATGACCCCTCGAGCGGCGACGCCCGCCGACACCGCGTCGCGAGTGTGGATCGCGCTGCATGAGTTCGTCACCGGACAGGACCGGCGGCGTGCGCTGCGCGCCGCGCTCAACCTCGGTCCCGGGAAGGTCGAGGTGCTGATCGAGCTGATCGACGGTCCGATGACCCTCCGCGAGATCGCAGACGCCATCGACGTCGACCCGCCCGCCGCGACCGTCGGCGTCAACCAGCTCGAAGCCAGGGGCCTGGTCCACCGGACCGCCCATCCCGATGACCACCGGCGCAAGCTCGTGCATCTCACCGACGACGGACACGACGCGGCTGAGCGCGGCCTGGCGATCCTCACCGAACCACCGCCCGCACTGGCCGAGCTCAACTCCGACGACCTCGCCCGACTCGACGAGATCGTCACTCGACTCAAGACCAGCCGCTGAGCACAACGATAAGGAACCACGAGCATGCCGCCAAGCCCCATCGGGCTCGCCTTACGCAAACGGCGCGCCGGACACCACGCACTCGTCTGGGCGCGTCCTGACCTGCGAGCCCCTGAGAGCTTAACCCTCACCAGCCCCGCGTTCGACCACGGCACCCCGATCCCTGAGCGGCATCGCGGCCGGCTCTTCGGCGCCAACATCTCACCTGCCCTCGCCTGGACGACTCCACCCGCCGACACCGCGGAACTTGCGCTCATCGTCCAAGACCCCGACGCCCCCCGCAGGACACCCGCCACCCACGCGCTCACGGTCGGCATCGACCCATCGCTCGGTGGCATTCCCGAAAATGGCCTCGCCAACCCCGGTTCGATCCCCGGCCTCAAACACGGCAAAGGCGGCCTGGGTCGCCGCGGCTGGTCCGGGCCCCTGCCCCCGCGCTCACACGGTCCACATTCCTACGTCTTTCAACTCTTCGCCCTGGACTGCCAGCCCGAACTGCCCAACGGGTTCACCCTCACCGATGCACTCCGCG
>JBOGYJ010000091.1:0-6338 GCA_050696795.1 Solirubrobacteraceae bacterium
GCGTACCGGCCCACCGCCACGCTGGCCAGCGCGGGGAGGCTCGCCGTGGCCTCGCCCCGCTCGCCGGTCAGCACCGCGGTCCTTGCCTGCTCGAGTGCGGTGATGAACTGATCGGCGTTGGCCGGGCGGTCGACCGGGTTCTTGTTGAGCGCCCACATGACGATCTGCTCAAGCTCCGGCGGCACGTTGGGGTTGAGCACGGCCATCGGCGGCGGAGCCTCCGAGACGTGCTTGAGCGCGATGCTGACCGCCGATTCGGCGTCGAACGGCACGCGCCCGGTGAGCATCTCGTACAGGACGACCCCGATCGAGTAGAGATCGGACCCGGCGCTGACCGCGTGGCCCTGGGCCTGCTCGGGCGATAGATACTGCGCGGTGCCCATGATCGAGCCGGTCTCGGTCATGTCCGAGGCACCGGCCCGCGCGATGCCGAAGTCGGTGACCTTTACGTGATCGCTCGAGTCGACGATCACGTTGTGCGGCTTGAGGTCACGGTGGATCACGCCACGACGGTGCGCGAAGCGCGCCGCCTTCAGCATCTGCTCCGTGAGGTCGATCGCACGGGTCGTCTCGAGCGGCGCCTCCTCGCGGATCAGGCGCTTGAGCGTACGCCCCTCGAGATACTCCATCGCGATGTAGTAGGTGCCCTCGAAGCTGCCGCGGTCGAAGACACTGACGACGTTGGGGTGCTGGAGCGAGCCGGCCGCCTGCGCCTCCCGGCGGAAGCGCTCGACAAAGCCGGCGTCCTCGGCAAAGCGGCGGTGCAACAGCTTCAGCGCGAGCTCACGGTTGAGCTGCTCGTCCTGGGCCAGGTAGACGTCCGCCATGCCTCCGGTGCCGAGGCGGTGAAGCACCCGGTAGCGCCCGTCGATGATGTACCCAGACTCGAATTCGCTCATTGATGTTCCGCTAGCAGTGTCTGTATCACTTTTGCCGCGATCGGGGCAGCGTAGGTGCCACCGAAGCCGTTCTCGATGTCGCTCAGCTCGACCGCGACCGCGATCCTCGGGTCGTTCTCGGGGAATCCGACGAACCAGGCGTCGTCGAGTGGCTGCCCGTCACGGATGCCGCCGGTCGAAGCGGTGCCGGTCTTGCCGCCGATGTTCAGCCCCTCGAGGTTCGCCGACTGGCCCGTGCCCTCCTCGACGACGGCGCGCATCATCGTCTGCAGCTCGGCGGCAACCTTCGGCTTCATCACCTGGTCGTACTCCTGGGATGAGATCGTCTCGACCGTCTGGCCGCCATTGTTGACGACCTTGCTCGTCAGCCGGGGCTGCATGAGCTTGCCGTTGTTGGCGATCGCCGAGACGACCATCGCCATCTGCAGCGGCGTGACCGCCAGGTTCGCCTGACCGATCGCGGTACGGCCCAGGTCCACGCACGGGTTCGTGACCGGCACGAGCTTCGGCGTATTGGAACGGTTGCCGCACGAGCCCTTGTAGAACAGCTCGCCGCTCTTGACCATCTGGTTGGCCGGGTAGTCGAGCGAAGGAATCGAGTAGAAGCCGTAGCGCTGCATGTACTGCTGCATCAGGTTGGCGCCGAGCTTGAGCCCCAGCGGCCCGTAGACGGTGTTGATCGAGTTAGTGAGCGCGTAGGTGAGCGTGACCTGGCCGTAACTGGCGTTGCCGTCGTTCTCCAGCGGATGCCCGGAGATGGTGACCGGCGAGTCGCCGTTGAAGGTCGAGGTCGGCGTGTACTTGCCGCTGTCGAGCGCCGCCGTGGTGGTGACCAGCTTGAATGTGGACCCGGGCGGATAGCCGCCCTGTGTGGCGTTGAAGTACTGGCTGCAACCTGGCAGCTTGCACGGCGCGTTCGGAGTGTTGTCGTTGTAGGAGGGGCTCGAATACATGACCTTCACGGCACCCGTCTGCGGCACGATCGCGACGACCGAGCCTGAGGTTGCTCCGTATGCCGACATGACGCGCTGGACCTGCTGCCGCGCCAGCTCCTGCGCCTTGGGGTCGAGCGTGGTGTGGACATCGTCACCCACACTCCGGGTCCCGTTGAACGAGCCGAATACGCTCGTCAAGGCATTCGACGTACCCTTGAGCTCGGAGTCCCGGGCGGATTCGAGCCCGACCTTGCCGAACTGCGGTGAGTAGTAGCCCACGACCTGCGAGAACAGCGGCCCCCGGGGATAGGTTCGCTTCCAGATGCCGCCGCTGGCCTTCACCGACCTGGCCAGCACCTGGCCGTCGTCAGCCAGGATCGCGCCGCGCTTGATCTTGAGCGACGCGTAGTACTGGAGGCTGTTCAGGTGGTTGTTGTCGAGCGCCGTGGCGCTGAAGACCGTCCAGCGCGAGGTCCACACGACCAGCACCGTGAACATCAGGATCACCACCCCGAAGAGACGCACGATCGAGCGGTTCATGGGCGCACCAGGGACCTGATCACGACGGCACCGGGCGGCGCGCGCGGTCGGAGATCAGCAGCAGCAGCGCAACCAGGACGAAGTTGGCCAGGATCGAGGAGCCGCCGTAGGAGACGAACGGCAGTGGCACACCGGTCAGCGGGATCACCCGCGTGACCCCGCCGACGATCACGAATACCTGGAGCACCACAACCGAGGCCAACCCGATCGCCAGCAGCTTGGAGAACGAGTCACGGGCGAGCATCGCCGCCTTGAATCCACGCGCGACGAACAGCATGTAGACCAGCAGCAGGCCGGCGGCGCCGAACAGACCGAGCTCACTGGTGATGACCGAGTAGATCATGTCGGTGTCTGGGAACGGGATGAACGATGCGTGGGCTCCCGGAATCGTGAGCAGCGACTGGCCGAAGCCCTGCCCGAAGAGCCCGCCGGCCGCCATCGCGAACTGTGCGTTGGCGATCTGGTAGGAGCCGAGCGCCGCCCTGTACAGCCTCGGGTCGAAGGGGTGTAGCCAGTCCTCGACGCGGGCGTCGATGTGCTGGATGTGCGTGGCCAGGTACCAGGCGCCGCCGGAGAACAACAGCAGACCGACGATCACGAAGGAGATGCGATCGGTCGCCACGTAGAGGATCGTCAACAGCGCGCCGTAGAACATCAACGACGAGCCGACATCCCCGGTCACGACCAACGCGAGCATCGCCGCACCCCACAGCACCAGCAGCGGGCCCAGGTGCTTGAGCGGAGGCAGCGTGTAACCCAGGATCCTGCGGCCGGACGCCAGCGCCTGGCGGTGATCGCGCAGGTACGAGGCGAGGAAGATCACCAGCCCGACCTTGGCGAACTCAGTCGGCTGGAAGGTGATCCCCGGCAGGTGGACGGCGACGTAGGCACCATTCACCTGCTCCCCGAAGTGCGGGATGCGCGGCAGCACCAGCAGCACGACCGAGCCGAGCATGATCAGGTAGCGATAGCTCTCGAGCTTGCGGTAGTCCCGGAACCAGAGCACCGTACCGGCGAACAGCACCAATCCCAGCACGAACCACTGCGCCTGCTGGCGCGCGATCGTGGCGCCGTCGATGCGGTAGACCATGACCACGCCGAAGCAGGCGAGCACCGCCACCAGCGGGAAGATGAAGGGGTCGGCGTAGGGCAGCGTGATCCGCACGAAGACGTGGGCCACCACGCACAGCCCGAAGAACAGTCCGCCGTAGACGAGCGAGACCGTCGAGAGCTGGTTGGAGCGCTGGATGTAGATCGCCGCGAAGCCGGCCGACACCAGCAGCGCCGCCGGAATCAGGCCGAACAGCTCCCAGTTTCTCGCTCTCATCGGGAGATGTGACCCAGCTCCAGGGCGTTGATCATGCTGATCGCGTTGGTCTGGTCGCGCATCGCATGGTTGAGCCACACCGGTCGCCGGTCGGCCGGGATCCTCGAGGCCGGCACGCCGGAGACGTAGAAGGTCTCATACAGCGGGACCCCGAGCGGCGAGTAGGGGAAGCCGCGGTAGACGACCACGGTGCCCTGGCCGTTGGTCCCGAGGAAGTACAGCTGCCGGCTGGCGAGATAGCCGCCGCCGCCGATCAGGCAGAGCACGACCAGCAGCGCCGTCAGGCCGGCGACACTCTTGCCGAGCAGTCCGAAGTGACGCTCCTGCTTGGCGGGCTGCACGAAGCCACCCGGCATGTGCGGCCGCGTCCAACCCTGCAGCCGGGCGTGCCTGACGGGCCGTGGCGCGATCTCCGCGCGCGCCGGCTGCGCCGTCGGCACCGAACCGGCCGGTGCGATGATCGTGGGCTGGTCGACCTCCGTCTCCGCACCGGAGGCGAGCTCCACCCGGAACAGCACCACGGTAATGTTGTCGCGCCCGCCCGCAGCGTTGGCCTCCGCGATCAGCCGATCGCCCGCCTGCGCCAGATCCGGCGCCTGCACCAGCACCTGCTGCACCTGCTGCTCGCTGAGCATCGAGGTCAGACCATCGCTGCACAGCAGCACGACGTCACCGGGCCGCAGCGGGTAGGTCCAGGTGTCGATCTCGACGATCGGCTCGATTCCCAGCGCACGTGTGATCACCGAGCGCTGCGGATGCTCGAGCGCCTCCTCCTCGGTGAGCTTGCCGCCGCGCAGCAGCTCCTCCACCAGCGAGTGATCCTCGGTCAGGCGCGAGAGCTCGCCGTCGCGCAGCATGTAGCCGCGACTGTCGCCGACATGAGCGAGCACGACCGCGTCCTCGTCCAGGTAGGCGGCGGTGACCGTCGTCCCCATCCCGGCGCTGGCGGCGTCGCTGCGCGAGCGGGCATGGATCTCCTGGTTGGCCTTCTGGACGACGACCGATAGGCGCTCCTCGGGTGAGCCCTCCGCGGGCAACCCCTCGGTGAACGCCTCGACGACCATCTGCGAGGCAACCTCGCCCGCCTGCGCCCCGCCCATGCCGTCGGCGACGACGAACACCGGCGCGCCGGCGAAGCTCGAGTCCTCGTTGCCGCGGCGCTGGCGGCCGACATCGGTGCGCACGATCGTCTCTGCGGCTCTGAGCATCAGACCACTATTACTGGAAGTAGGTGAACTCGGAATCGCCGATGCGGACGCGGTCGCCGTCATGCAACGGCTGCGGGCCACTCAGCACCTGACCGTTCAGGTAGGTGCCGTTGGTGGAGCCCAGATCCTCGATCACGACGGTCCGGCCCTGACGGGTGATCTGCGCGTGGCGGGAGGAGGCGAACGAGTCCTCGAGCTTCAGCTCCACGTTGCCGCGACCGAGCGTGACCGGGTCCATCAGGTCATAGGCGACGCCCGGCGAGTGGCCCTCGGCGCGGTCGACCACCAGGCGCGGCTCGAAGTCGCCCTCGAGCGCGGCCAGCGGGTCGACCGTCTGGTGGATGCTGGTCGCCTCGCCGACGGCAGCACCGCCGTCGCGACGACCGCCGAACCCGCGGCGCAGGTCGAACAGCGTGCTGAAGGCGACCCACAGCAGGAACAGATAGAGGACGATCAGGAAACCGAACTTGAGTCCGACGGAGACTGGCTGAAGCATCTCTGGCGGTTGTCGAGGTTACTCGAGCTCGAAGGTGATCAGGGACGAGCCGACCTCGATCTCATCGCCCGGGCGCACGACCTCCGGGGCGTTGATCGTGCGGCCGTTCACGCGCGTGCCGTTGGTCGAGCCGAGATCGCTCACCAGCCAGGCAGCCCCGCGCGGACGCAGCTCGGCGTGCTGGCGGGAGACGTTCGCGTCGTCGATCACGATCTCGCACTCGCGGCTGCGCCCCCGCGTGGCCCCGCGCGGACCGACCATCAGTCGGCGCCCTCCGTAGATCAGCAGAGCACGCTGCTGACGGACGGTGGCGTTCTCCTCCAGCGGCTCGGCGATGCGCTGGGCGGCACTGAAGACCATCGTGCGTCCAACCGGCTCGGGATCGGCGGCGTACGCCGGCTCGGACTCCTCCTCCGGCTGAACCACAGCCGTCTCGATCCCGAACTCTCCCAGATGCAGGCGTTCGTCGGTCTCGAACTCGATCACCGGTCGCGACAGGAGCGCAAAACGCTCGCGTCGCGCATGCTCGAGCAGGTAGCCGGCCAACTCGTCAGCCAGTGCGTCCTCGTAGGAGGCGAAGCGATCACGGTCGCGCGGCGACAGGTAGACCCGGTACTCGTTGGGCACGTAGGTCCGCGACAGCGTTCCGTACTGGTGCTCCTCCATCTCGCGCGCCAGCTTGCGCGCGATCTCCACCGGGCGCACCTCGGAGCGGAAGACACGACTGAACGTGCCTTCCACCACTCCGGCGATCATGCTCTCGAGGTTCTTGAGGACGGGCATCGGGTTCTGCAGGCCTTTTCGCTGAGTGGACCGGGATCCTGCTTATCCAACCTCTCATGCTACGAGACGCCGCTATGTATACCCGCCGCGTAGCGGGTTTCATCAAGGATCGCCAACGCCGGTCGCCAGGCGACGATCGCCGTCGCCAGC
>JBOGYJ010000092.1:0-2981 GCA_050696795.1 Solirubrobacteraceae bacterium
TGCTCACGGGCCGCGATCGAGCGCACCAGCAGACCACGCTCCCGTGGCGAGAGCGACTCATCAGCCGCTTCGCGCGCCAACTGGTAACGGAACAACCCGACCTTCTGCGTCCTGTCCATCAACAACCCCTCCTGACCGCTCGCTTGACACCAGCCAGCGGCCAGGATCGCGGTCACTCAGGCACAGGCCAAGGCGGATCCGTGTTGATCGCAAGCAGCCCGCCGCCGGTCAACGCCGACACCCACGACCACGGCGCCCGGCGCTCCAACACCAGCGACGCCACCCTCGTGCACACGCCGATCGCCTCGACCGCGTCAGCAACCGGCGAGCCCTGCGACACCAGCGGACCGAGCGAGCCGTCCAGCGCCCGCGCCCACCACAAGAAGTGCGCCGCGACCGTCTCAGCACCCGACCGGAACCGCTGCCGCCAGTCACGCACCGTCTCCGCCGGCACCCCGAGCCGCTCCGCGACCAGCCGATACCCCTCGCCGGCCAGCAGCGCCTCGCCGATCACCTCGACCGCGTCCTTCCGGCCAGCCAGACACACATCCGGCAACAGCACATGCGTCGCCTGGCAAGCCTGCTCGCGACAGCGACCCCGGCGCGGGCGCAGCCGCCGCTCCCCCTCCCGCGTCCGCAACCGACGCAACCGCGAACAGCCCCAGCCTCCCAACACGCCCACACGACAGCGCGGGCACACCAACCGGCCAGCAGCGAGATCCGCCTCGATCACAGCACGATCGTCTGCAACGATCAACACGACGACCTCCAACGGCGTCACGGCCCCCTCGTCGCACACCCCCATCAAGGCCTCGGCGAGGGGGCCTCAATCAACAGGATCACCACCATCCTGTCGCCCCCACTGCCCGACCGCCGCCCCCGTCACCACCCACCGTGACGCTGAAACACCCCGGGATCGCCATCCACGATGTCGCTCAACACTCGGCCGGGTACCCCCACGCCCCCGCCCAAACCAATTGACGCTGGCAAGCCGGCGCAGCCGTAGACACCGAGGACGTCGTACCAGCGGTCAGACGCTTGACGGAGCCGTCGAAGCGACGAGACCAACGAAATGACGGCCGCCCGCCGTCGCGGCGGACCCAGGCTAACTCCGCGCACAAGTCTCGCCGCCAGAGACCCGAGCGACCGGTGACGAGAGACCCGCTCTGTGAGCGCCACGAGCATCTTGCGCGTGACACCACCATCCCTGCCTTGCGCGGCACGGAGGGCAGTTGGGGGTTCTGTCGCGGGTGGACCCCGGCGGCCCGCTTGGCTACCGTGGGTGGTGGATGACAGGGGCTTCAGATAGCGAGGCGCGGGAGTTCGCTGCAGCCTTTCGATCGTTCATCCAGTGGGTCCATACCACTGATCCGATGCGCAGTGAGGTCACGGACTTGGTCGCCGGGTTCCTCGGCGAGGGCGTCTCGGATCGCTCGGTCGTCAGTCGTTCGTTGCGTCCGTTCGAGCACGTTAATCTGCAGACGGCTCTGGATGCGTGGGCGCGTGAGCCGAGCCGCGAAGTCGAGGTGCAGGGCATTTCTGTTCCACCGCACCACGGTGGCGCGAGTCTGCAACAGATCATCGCCGCGGAGGGCATTGGTCACCTGCGCCTGTCCGCCCCGGCGCTCGTGGATCTACCGAATGGGCCTGGATCGACGTTGGCGTGTCTGCAACTGGCGTTGTTGTTAGTGAGTGATGACCTTGGTCGCTACGTCGTGATGGTCAGCGGACCGATGGAGCAGCACGACCCAACGATCAACGTTGAGATCGCCGGTCTGCCGGTGGAGGCAGCGCAGGCAGTTCATGCTCGGCTCGACGATTTCCGCAGTCGCCTGAATGTCTACCGCGGTCACGTCCTGGACGTTGCTCTGACCCCTGGAGGCGGGGTCGCGCTGACTTTCGGCGATCTGCCCGTGACCGCGCGAGAAGACGTCGTTCTGCCAGAGGAAGTGTTGGTGCGTGTCGAGCGACACGCACTGGCCGTTGCCGATCATCGCGAGGCGCTGCTGGAGGCTGGCCAGCACCTCAAGCGGGGGTTGCTGCTGTTCGGGCCGCCTGGGACCGGCAAAACGCACACGATGCGATATCTCGTCGGGCGCATGGACACCTACACGCGGTTGATTCTGTCGGGCCGGGCGCTGCACGCGATTGGGTCAGCATCGGAGCTGGCACGAGACCTCGAGCCCGCCGTCCTGGTGCTTGAGGACGTTGATCTCGTCGCCGGGGATCGGAGTTTCGGGCCGGGCGCGACGCCGGTGCTGTTTGAGCTTCTCAACGCGATGGACGGCGCCGCGGCCGACGCCGATCTCCTGTTTGTGCTGACCACCAACCGTGCCGACCTGCTCGAACCAGCGCTGGCAGCACGACCCGGCCGTGTCGACGTGGCCGTCGAGATTGACCTCCCAGACGCGGATGCGCGCCGGCGCCTGTTCGCCCTCTACGCGCGCGGCGTTCCACTGCAGCTCTCAGACAACGACATCGACGAGATCATCGCCCGCACCGACGGGGTGACCGCGTCGTTCCTGAAGGAGTTGTTGCGCCGCTCGGTACTCGCCGCGCTTGACGAAGGCGCGGCCGATACCGCGGTGACCGCTAAGCACACTACCGAAGCGCTCGAGGACCTCCTTCACACCAACCAGCAACTGACCCGCAGCCTCCTGGGCGTCGGCAACGATCCCGCAAGCCTGCCTGCCGGTGGGGGCGTGGGCTCGCTGCCACCACAACGCGGCCATCTCCGCGGCCGGTTCATCGGCGGCGACGCCGGACGATAACCCAGCCCGCACCCGCCTTCCACTCCCGACGCGTGTGCAGACTGAGGCGCCGCCGTCCCCTCCAAAGCCGCGGGTTGCGAAAGCGTGGCAATCCACTTGCGACAGGTCGCTTCGGCCCGACGAGTCCTTTCAGTGAGAGCCAAAGCCTCATCCACACGATCGATTGGGGCAACCGAACGTTCAACCGCGCGGCAGACCGAGAATCGTTAT
>JBOGYJ010000093.1:0-27310 GCA_050696795.1 Solirubrobacteraceae bacterium
AGGCGGCGCTCCGAGCCGGGGATCCGTGGCAGCTCGACGTTGGCGCCCGCGAGGTCAGGGCTCGCGGGCGCTACCCAGAGGTGTTCGATCGCGCTGGCGACCGCCACCTGCTCGATCGTCGCCTCGCCGCTGAGCAGCTCGTACACGTTGGGCTCGAGGTTCTTCTCGAGCCCAACTCCCACGGTCGCGTTGCACTGCGGGTCTATATCGACCAGCAGAGAGTCGTAGCCAGCTTCCGCGATACATGCGGCGAGGTTGACGGCGGTGGTCGTCTTGCCGACGCCACCCTTCTGATTCGCGATTGCGTAGATACTGCCCATCTGCCGGCCTGAAGCTACCGGGCGACGCATCCGGGCGGCTACGCCGAGCCACCGATCTCCCGCTAAGTGCGAGGATTCCGAGCTACTAACGCCCGAGCGGTCGCTTCCGCGCAACGCCGTCGCGGCGTGGAAATCGATCGGGCGTGTGGGCGGTCTTGGTCATCACGTGCAAGTAGCGATTGAGTGCGCCTGTATAGGGTTCAACCCGCAGCGGCCGCCTTGGTGAGAGGCCGAGGATCTCAGCAGCACGGGCGCCGGCGGCCTCGTCCTCAGGATTGCGCTGCCCACGCCACGCAATCAGAACACCTCCTGGCTTGAGCAGCGGAGCGGCATACTCGGCGACCACATCGAGACGAGCCAGCGCTCGTGCCGTGACGACATCCATCCGCCGCAAGCCGTCAACCCAGGCCTCGGCGCGGCCGTGCACCACGTCGACGTTTCCGAGCCCGATGTCGTCGGCCACAGCCCGCATGAAGTCGCATTTCCGCCCATTGCCGTCGATCAGGGTCACATGGGCGTCCGGGAGCGCGATCGCCAGTGGGATCCCCGGAACACCAGCGCCAGCACCCAGATCAGCACACGTGGACGCCGTTCGGACGGCTGGCAGCTCCAACGCGACAAGGGCGTCTGCCAGGTGATCGTCCCTGACGCGCGCCGGATCGCGCACCTTGGTGGGCGCATGCTCGGCGTCGACGAGCACCGCTCCGAAGTGGCGTAGTTGCTTCGACTGAGTGAGCGTCAGATCGAACCGCTCGATGAGACGATCGAGCGGTGGAAACCGTGTCGCACTCGGCTTGGTCATGGTCGCCGGAAGGTGGCGCTGCGCGCCTTTTCACGGGCGATGAACGTGGCGTATTTGGAGCGCATCTCCTCGAAGCGGGCGGCGGCGTGGCCATCGAGTTCGGGGCGCACATAGGTCTCGAGCAGAGGCAAGAGATCCTCGACCAGGGTGCTGCCCCGCGCCATCCACTGGTAATAGGACCGGCCGCCGTGGTTGTATGGCCCGTACAGCTTCGACCGTGGGAAGCGCTCCATCAACCACTTAAACAGGGCTTCGTGCCGGGTGTGCATCCGCAGGGTCACCTGTGGCTGCTTGCCATCGCCCCCAAATGATCCCTCGCCGATCAGCAGGCCGACAAACAGGCCACGATCGAACTCGCTCAATTCGGTCACGGAGCAAGTTGTAGCGAGGAGGCTGTTTCACCGTCAAGAAAAACGTGAAACGGTTGGGTGGCGGATTCAGGTAGCGACGCTCGGCGTCGGTAGTAGTAGTCCTCACCGAACCGACTCGGTCCGTCCTGGCGCGGCGACATATTGGGCGTGGGCTCCTGCTCGTGACCGGCGCGAGCGGGGTCGGAAAGACGACCGCCCGGAAACTGCTCGACTCTCGACTGCGACCACAGGTCGAGTGTGCGGAGTTGTGGCACCTAGCGCCCAACCCATCGGCCAAAACCTCGAATGAAGGCAGGCGACGACCGAGTTGGCTGTCCAGTATGCAGTTCAACTTCACCGTGATAATCGCCACCTCCGTCTCCGTGGTGACCCGATTGCAGCGGTCGAGGTGGCGGCTACCCCCTCCGCGGTAAGTCTCGACCGCATGGCGTTCTGCCTGCTCGATGCCACCGCGCACGCTCAGGCCACAACACGTCTGGCGGCCCGCGAGGACGACCCTCGATCGCTGTTGGTCCACCATCACGCCTTCGCCGAGTGGATGCGCCGCCAGGCGTCTGACCCGATGCACATGCTCGAGGTTGTCACTACCAACGGCTGGCGCGGGATGCGCTGGGACCGCGTCCCGCTGCTCGCGCCCCAGTGGGCCGTCCAAACGATTGATACGACCGAGCTCGGCCCGCACGCCGCCGCCGAACAGGTCAAAGCTTGGATCTGCGGCGTCCTGGCCGGCACCCAGCCATCGCTCGCGCCAGCACTCGTCTGATCCGACCCGAGCGGCGCAGCGCGTCGCATGAGAGCATGTACTCCCCGGAAAGCGCTCGCGCCGACGCGCTACCGCCACCAGCGGCGACGCCAAGTTAGTCGTTCAGGGGCGCGACGACCAGCCGGCGTGCGGGCTCCTGCCCCTCCGAGTAGGTCTCGACGTCGAACCGCGCCTTCAGGTGCTCGTGCACCACCTTCCGCTCCTGAGCCGCCATCGGCTCGAGCGGAACCGGTCGGCGCTCGCTGACAGCGGTCTCAGCAGCCTGATCGGCAACCGCATGCAGCGCGGCAGCGCGGCGCTCGCGGTAGCCCGCCGCATCGACGGTCAGTGGCTTGCGCTCATCGATCCCGTGGAACGCGATGCGATATGTGAGGTGCTGGATCGCGTCGATCGTCTGGCCGTGATGGCCGATCAACACCGCCAAGTCATCGCCTACGAACTCGGCAACGATCACCTCGCCGGAGTCCTCGACTCGGACCTCTGCATCGACGCCCGCCGCCTCCGCGACCGTCTCGAGGATCTCCTCCACGTATTCAATGGTTTCGGCGTCGTCTTCGGCGGACATCAATCGCTACCTCCTGCGCCCGGAGCGCTTCTTCTTCTTCCGTGGCGGGGGCGGCGGCATCACCGACGTGTGGGCCCGCTCCGACCCGCGTTGCTTGCTAGATGGATCGTCGCCGTTACGGGGCCTAAGGCCGCGCAGCAGCCCGGCCAGTCCGCCGCCGTCGTCGTCATCGTCCTCGATCACTAAGCCTGGTGGCGGCGGGGGCGGCGGGCCCATCATGCGCTTGATCGAGTACCCCTGGACCATCGTCCACAGATTGGTCGTGATCCAGTACAGAATCAGGCCCGTCGGGAAGCGGATGATGAAGATGACGAACACCGCCGGCAGGAACATCATCATCCGCTGCTGGTTCTTGTCCATCGTCGGCGCCGCCATCAGCTTCGTCGACACGACCTGCGTGCCGACGTAGAGGATGATCAGGATGATCATCGTGATGCCGGCCGCTTCCGCCGTGATGTCGTGGATGAAGAGGAAGCCGGCACCCGTGATGTGCTCGTGGCCTGAACCGCTGCACGGCGTCGATTGCCCCCCGGCGGCATGCAGGGCGATGTGGTGCGCGTGTGCGTACGCCATCTGAAAATTCCGCTGGATCGCCGGGCAGATGTCGCTGCGGAGGTTCTTGCGCAGCATGTAGTACAGCGAGATGAAGACCGGGAACTGCGCCACCATCGGGAGACACGAGGCGAACGGGTTGATGCCGTTCTCGCGGTAGAACTTCATCATCTCTTCCTGCTGGCGCTGCTTGTCCGCCTTGTACTTGCGCTGGATCGCCTTCATCTCGGGCTGGTGCTGCTGCATCCTCCGCATCCCGTGGAACTGCTTGACCGCCAACGGGGCCAATACCAGCCGCACGCATACGGTGAGCAGCACGATCGACCACCCCCACGACACCCCGAGCGTCCCGTGGAAGAACACGATGATGTGCTGGAAGACGCTGATCAGCGGCTGGAAGATGTTCGCGGTGATGAGCATGGGTCAGGCGCCCGGCGCCGGCGTCCGCGACCTGAAGAGCCGCTGATCTTCGACGGGATCAAACCCACCGCGGCTGAATGGATTGCATCTCAGCAACCGCCAGCCGGCGAGCACAAGCCCGCGGAGTATGCCGAACTTGATGATCGACTGCACGGCGTACTCGGAACACGAGGGGTAGTACTTGCAGCGTTGAGGTCTCAGCGGTGAGACGGTCCTCTGGTAGAGCTTGATCGGCGTGGTGAACGCAACCCTGAGCGCGTTGCCGGCAGAGGTCAAGCGGCGTCGCCTCCTGCAGCGGCGTCGCTGGATCCATCGCGATTTCCTGGAGCGTCCACGGGGGGGTCGTCGGCGAACTCGAACGGGCGACCCGCGGCGACGCCCTCAACCTTGTCGATCAGGGCTCGCAGCGCGGCGTGGATCCCGTGCAGGCCGTCGTTCTCCGCAAGCTGTCGGGCGCCGGGCCGGGCTATCACGACCGCATCAGCGCCGCTCGGCAGACGCTCGGCCTCCTGCGCAAAGGCCTCACGCAGCAGTCGTTTGACGCGGTTACGCTCCACGGCACCGCCAACCTTTCGGGACACGGACAGGCCGAGCCTGGGTGGCTCTTCACTGCCCCGCGGAAACACGTACAGAACGAGGTCGCGGCCGGCATGAGACCGGCCGTTGCGCATCACGCGATCAAAATCCGCGCTTCTGGAGAGCCGCCCACGGCGAGGCGAACGTGCGCCCGCCACGGACCACCTACACCGTCAGGCGCTTGCGGCCCTTGTCACGGCGCCGCTTGAGCACGTCACGCCCGGCGCGCGTCTGCATGCGGGCACGGAAGCCGTGCGTACGAGCGCGCTTACGCTTCTTTGGTTGGTATGTCCTCTTCATGGCAAATCCTCCCGGACGCGGCCGGAGTCGGCATCGCAGTATACGCAGCCGTTGGGGAAACGCTCGCTGCCGGCCGTGAACGTGTCCGGCCCATGGTGTATCAGGATCCCGAGAGCTTTTTCCCGCGCTTTGCGTCAACGGCCGGGTTGGCCGGCTGCGAGGAGCCTGACCGCGGAGCTATATTCGCCAACCCGGCCTGCATTCCGGCCGGCCTCACGAATACGTCTCGACTCAGCAGTTAGGAGCCGTGTGGAGTTGCCTACGCACCTCGAGCTGACCCCTGCCTGGCAGGACATACAAACCCGCTTACGCAGCTCCGCGGGCGACGCGATCTATGAGGTCTGGCTCTCAGGCCTCACGGTCAAAGGCTGGGATGGAACGGTACTCGTACTCCAAGCCGATAAGGGCGTGGAGGGCTGGCTGGCCGGTCGCTACGGACAGCTGCTCGAACGCTGTGCCCAGGAGGTGCTCGGTCCAGCCGCGAAGGTCGCTTTTGCCGGCGACGCGGCAGCCAAGGCGCACGAGGCGCTCGCGGGTGCCGGCCGCGGCGCGCACTCGGCGCCCGGTGAGGAGTTCAACCCGCGTCACACCTTCGACCAGTTCGTGATCGGCGATGGCAACCGGCTGGCGCACGCCGCAGCGCTCGCCGTCGCCGAGGCTCCGGGACAGGCCTACAACCCCGTGTTCCTGCACGCGCCGCCTGGGCTGGGCAAGACACACCTACTGAACGCGATCGCCAACTACATCCGCACCTACAACCACAGCACGACCGTCCGCTACACCACGGTTGAGGCCTTCACCAACGGGTTCATCGCCGCGCTCAAGGGTGAGGCGCTCGGTCGCTTCAAGCGCCTCTACCGCGACGTCGACGTCCTCTTGATCGACGACGTTCAGTTTCTCGCCAGTAAGGCGAAGACGGAGGAGGAGTTCTTTCACACCTTCAACGCGTTGTATGACGCCGGTCGACAGCTCGTGCTCACCTGTGACCGGCTGCCAAGCCAACTCACCGGGATCGAGCAGCGCCTGCGCGAGCGCTTCGAGTCGGGCCTCGTCGCACATTTGACGCCGCCCGATTGGGCAACTCGCATCACGATCCTGCGCAAGCGCGCCGCCGTGGACAAGATCGAGATCGATGACGACGAGGTCTTCGAAGCGATCGCCGAGCGCATCACCGACAACGTCCGCTCGCTCGAGGGCGCGCTGATCCGCATCGTCGCCCACAACTCACTCACGGGCCAGGCCATCACTCGCCAACTGGCGATCACCGTACTCGATGCCATCCGCCCGATCGCTGTCCGCTCCGGTTCGACCAGCACCAACGGCAGCCCCCCATCGATCCCCGCGATCCAGCAACTCGTCGCCCGGCACTTCACCCTGGCGGTCAGCGACCTGACCGGCGCAAGCCGCCTTGGCCACGTTGCCTGGGCCCGCCAGCTCGCCATCTATCTCGCGCGTGAGCTCACCGACGCCTCGTTGCAGCGCATCGGCGAGGCCTTCGGTGGCCGCAACCACGCAACCGTTCTCCACGCGTGCAAGCGTGTCTCCGACCGCATCTCTGTCAACAACGACGACGCGGCTGACCTCCAGGAGCTCAGCACTGCACTCTCCTATCGACAGTGACGACCGCACTTGTTGACAGACTGAGCCGTTGGTCCGCACACAACTTCGCCGCTAACTCCGCACAAAGCCGGACTTCTCAACAACTTTCCCGCTCTCTATGACTTCTACATTCCTTCAAAGGAGTTCATCGTGAAGATCTCGCTGGACCGCGAGGCGCTCCTAAACCAACTGCAATCCGTCACCCGCGTCGCCTCGACGCGCACAGCGATCCAGGCGCTGTCAGGCGTGCAGATCTCGGCTTCCGGCTCAGTCTGCGAACTCCGGGCGACTGATACCGACGTCAGCCTTCGAGTCCCGCTCAGTGCTGAGATCACGCGCGAGGGTGCTGTCGTCCTGCCTGCCAGGCTGTTCCTCGATGTCGTCCGGGCGCTGCCTCAGCGCGCGGTCTCGCTCGAGCTGCGCCCCGCCGAGCAGGACGTCGAGGTGCTCTCGGGCAACGCCACCTTCCACATCCGCACGCTCCGCGCCGAGGACTTCCCGCCCTTCCCAGAGCTCGACCAGACCTCAGCCATCTCACTTCCCCTCAAGGCCTTTGTCGAGACGGCCACGAAGGTCTCCGGCTCAGCCTCACGCGACGAAACCCGGCCGGTGCTCACCGGGATCCTCGTCTCGGCCTCCGGGAGCGAGGTCCGCATGGTCGCGACAGACTCCTACCGCCTCAGCGTGAAGGAGACTCAACTCGAGACGCCACTGGTGGCTGGATTCGAGGTCAACGTCCCGGCGCGTGCGCTTCAGGAGTTGGCGCGACTGGCAACGCACGCCGAGGAGGACCAGCAACTGACCGTCAGCGTGCGCCAAAACCAAGTCGTGTTCGCGCTTGGCAGCGTCGTCCTGTCATCGCGGCTGATCGACGGCCAGTTTCCCAACTACCGTCAGCTTTTGCCAGAGGCCTTCGAACACGAGCTGCGGATCTCCGGCCCTGAGTTGCGCGACATCGTGCGCCGCATCAGTCTTCTTGCCCAGAAAAACGCGCCATTGCGGCTCTCGTTCGCGCCTGGTGAGCTGACCGTCTCGGCCCAGACCCCCGACATCGGCGAGGCACGAGAGTCGTTGCCTGTCGGGTTTCAGGGCGAACCGCTCGAGATCGGCTTCAATCCTGAGTTCCTGCGTGATGGCCTCGAGGCGATCGAGGACGCCGACGTGCTTTTGAAGCTGATCAGCCCGCTGCGCCCGGGTCTGCTCGAGACCGGCGACGCCAGCGGCTTCGTCTACCTGATCATGCCGATCAGGCTGAACGTGTAGCCAGACCGCCAAGGTCGGAAGATGCGCGTCGTCTCCGTTAACGTCCGCAACTTCCGCACCTATGAAGCGGCCGCCGCCCTGCTGGGCGGCGGCTTGACAGTGGTCTGGGGCCCCAATGGCGCGGGCAAGACGAATCTGCTCGAGGGTATCTACTTCGGTTGCACCGGCCGCTCGTGCCGCACCGGGAACGATCGCGAGCTCGTGCGCTTCGGCGCGGAGACAACGCGCGTGGCCGTAGCGGCGCAGGACGAGCTCGGCCATCATGAGCTGACGGTTGGCTTCACCCCCGGCGAGCCGAAGCGTATGACGGTCGACGGCGCCCCTGTCGAGCGCCTGCTCGACGCGCCGCAGCGCCCGCTCGTCAGCGTCTTCCTGCCGGACCGCCTGGAGTTGATCAAGGGCGTCCCGGCCCTGCGCCGCGCCCACCTCGACCAGTTCGTCACGGCGCTCTGGCCGGCGCGCGTTGCCACCCGACGCGCCTACGCCCAAGCGCTCGCCCAACGCAACGCACTGATCGCGCGCCTTCGCTCCGGCGTGAGCTCCCAGGAGACAATCGCCGCCTGGGACAAGCAATTGGCTGAAGCTGGTTTGGCACTGATGGCCGATCGTCGCGAGGCCGTAGCGATCACCAGCCAGAGCTTCAGTGACGTCTGCGAGCGCCTCGGGCTGGACGGCGATCCGGCAATCAGCTACCGCCCGCGCTCTCGGGCTACCGTCGTGGCGGAGCTCGTGGGAGAGTTGCGCGAGCGGCTGCCGGCCGACATCGAGCGTGGCTTCACCGACCACGGGCCGCACCGCGACGATCTCGTGATCACACGCGAGGGACGCTCACTGCGCATCTACGGCTCCCAGGGTCAGCAGCGCCTCGGCCTGCTCGCCCTGCTGCTCGCGGAGCGACGGGTGATCGGCACCCAGCGGCCGGCCGTACCGCTGATGTTGCTCGACGACGTGATGAGTGAGCTCGATCGCGACCGTCGCGCGGCGCTGGTCGAGCTGCTGGCGGAGGCAGGCGGACAGGCGTTGATCACAACCACCGACCTCGAGCACGTCCCCGGTGTGTTCGCCCCGGGCGTCGCGCGCATCGCTATCGCGCATGGCGAGCTCGCCGAGGACGTCACCGCCGAGCCGGCCTCCCGATGAGCCTGCACCGGCGCTCCCCACGACCGATCACTGCGTCGCTCGAGGCGATGCGCGGCAGCTGGCAGCCGCCCTCGGCTCTGGGCCGGGCGCAGACCGCCTGGGACGAGATCGGCCGCGTCTGGGCGGAGGTGATCGGTGCTCACGGACCCTACGTCGTCGCGCGCACCAGCGTCGTCAGCCTGCGGGCCGGAGTGCTGACGGTGAGGTGTTCTGAGTCGGTCGTCGCCGACACGCTGCAGCTCGAATCCGAACAGGTTCTGGAGCGCCTGAACTCTCAACTCGAGGGCGATCCGATCACACGCCTAAAGTGCGTTACTGGAAGCCGATGATCGGCACCCAAAATAATCGACATTTGCAGGCAAAACTGCCACCAGCGAGGACCGGTTCAGGGGTCGCTGTGTGCTATTGTTCTGTACACCAAGCTTCGACGCCCCGGCACGCGAGCAGGCTTCGTGTGATCGGGGCGTCTCAACGTCAATCGGAGGATCGTTGACGAACGACGACGGCGCCGAGCGCCCCAATACCGAGCAACGCTACGACGCCGAGAACATCCAGGTGCTCGAGGGCCTCGAAGCGGTCCGCAAGCGTCCTGGCATGTACATCGGCTCGACCGGACCACGCGGCCTGCATCACCTGGTCTACGAGGTTGTCGACAACTCGGTTGACGAGGCCCTGGCGGGACGCAACGACACGGTCGAGGTGACGATTCACCCCGACAACTCGGTGACAGTGGTCGACCGCGGCGCCGGCATTCCGGTGGCGACCATGGAGAAGGAGGGGAAGTCGGCCCTCGAGGTCGTGCTCACCGTCCTGCACGCCGGCGGCAAGTTCGGCGAGGGCGGCGGCTACAAGGTCTCCGGTGGACTGCACGGCGTCGGCGTCTCCGTCGTCAACGCTCTATCCGAGCGGCTCGATGCCGAGGTTCGCCGCGACGGCCACGTCTGGACTCAAGGCTACGAGCGCGGCACTCCGCTCGGACCGGTCCAGAGGGGCGAGCCGACCGACGACCACGGCACGACCATCACCTTCCTGCCCGACGCCGACATCTTCGAGACGCTCGAGTTCGACTTCAAGGTGCTCGAGGAGCGGTTGCGTGAGACCGCCTTCCTGACCCGGGATCTACGCATCTCGATTCTCGACGAGCGCGGCGACGGTGCCAAAGCGGCGTTCCACTATCAGGGTGGGATCACCGACTTCGTCTCCTACCTCAACGAGAACAAGGAACCGATCCACGCCAAGGTCATCAGCTTCGAGGGCGAGTTCGAGGAGGGCTCGGTCGAGGTCGCGATGCAGTGGAACGGCTCGTACCAGGAGTCGGTCTTCTCGTTTGCCAACAACATCAACACGCACGAGGGCGGCTCGCACCTCAGCGGCTTCCGCTCGGCCCTGACCGGTGTCATCAACAAGTACGCCCGCGACGTCGGCGAGCTCAAGGAGAAGGACGACAATCTCAGCGGCGAGGACGTGCGCGAGGGTCTGACCGCCGTCATCTCCGCGAAGCTCTCCGAGCCGCAGTTCGAGGGCCAGACCAAAACCAAGCTTGGCAATCCGGGCATGGCCGGGTTCGTGCAGTCGATCGTCAATGCCCGACTGGCGGAGTGGCTCGAGGAGAACCCCCAGGATGCGCGCCGCGTGATCCGTAAGGCTGTATCAGCGGCCCAGGCCCGCGCCGCGGCCCGTAAGGCTCGCGACCTCACCCGTCGCAAGACCGTGCTCGGTAACTCGACACTGCCGGGCAAGCTCTCGGACTGCTCGGTCAAGGACCCCTCGCTCGCTGAGATCTTCATCGTCGAGGGCGATTCCGCCGGAGGCTCCGCGGTCGACGCCCGCGACCGCAACACTCAGGCGATCCTGCCGCTGCGCGGCAAGATCCTCAACGTCGAGAAGAGCCGTATCGACAAGGTCCTCGGCAACACCGAGATTCAGGCGCTGATCACGGCGATCGGTACCGGCGTGCGTGATGAATTCGACATCGAGAAGGCGCGCTACCACAAGATCGTCCTGCTGACCGACGCCGATGTCGACGGCGCCCACATCCGCACACTCGCGCTGACGCTGCTGTTCCGCGAGATGCAGCCACTGATCGAAGCCGGCTATGTCTACATCGCCAAGCCGCCGCTGTATCGGCTCACGCGCGGGCAGAAGCACCGTTACATCGAGCGCGACTCCGAGCTCGAGGAGATCCTGCTTGGCGACAAGTTCGAGAAGATCGATGTGACGGATCACGACGGTACCCAGTTCAAGCTGACCGAGGCGCGCTGGCAGCGATTCACCCGTCTACTCAAGCAGTACCAGGGTTGGGCGGCGGCGCTACGCACCGCGCATGGCCACGGGGTGGTGTCGTTCATGCAACAGGCGCGTCTGCTCGAGGGCGGCGTGACCACGGTCGACGCGCTACGCGTGCACCTGGCGGCGAACTCGACGTCGAACGGCCACGCCTACACGACCGAGTTGCTCTCCGAGGATCCGTTCGAGATCGCCGTCAAGACGATCGAGACCAAGACCGGCATGGCGACTACGCACCGGGTACGCCGAGCGGTGCTCGATGCCAATGAGTACAGCCGGTTGGCGCACGTACACGCGGATCTCGCCGGCCTTGTCGGCAGCCCTCCGTTCCACATAACGCTCGGGGACAACGCATTCGACGCCGTCTCGTTCGAGGAGCTCCGCGAGGGAATCCTCGAGGTCGCCCAGAAGGGCGTGACCTACTACCGCTTCAAGGGCCTCGGCGAGATGGACCCAGAAGAACTGCGCGAGACGACGATGGATCCGGCATCTCGCACGCTCGTGCAGGTCACCATGGAAGACGCGAGCGCGGCGGACCGCGTGTTCTCGATGTTGATGGGCGACCAGGTTGAGCCTCGCCGCCAGTTCATCGAGGAGAACGCCCGGCTGGTCAGCAACCTGGATGTGTAGAAGGGACTTGTAGATGGCCACGATTGACACCCTCGGCGGCGGCAACATCGAGCCTCGTGGGCTCGAGGAGGAGATGCGCTCTGCGTATCTCGACTACGCGATGTCGGTCATCGTCGGGCGTGCGCTGCCCGACGTGCGAGATGGACTGAAGCCCGTCCACCGTCGCGTCCTGCATGTCATGAACGAGAACGGCCTGCAGCCATCGCGCAAACACGTCAAGTGCGCACAGATCGTCGGCGACGTGATGGGCAAATACCACCCGCACGGCGACAGCGCGATCTACGACGCGCTCGTGCGCCTCGCCCAGAGCTTCTCGATGCGCTACAAGCTCGTCGACGGGCACGGCAATTTCGGCAACATCGACGGCTGGCCCGCGGCCGCGATGCGCTACACCGAGGCACGCCTTGAAAAGCTCGCGACCGAGATGCTGCGCGACATCGACCAGGACACGGTCGATTTCGTCCCCACCTACGACGGCGGCACGCGCGAACCGCTGGTGCTACCGGCGCGCTTCCCCAACCTGCTCGTAAACGGTAGTTCCGGTATCGCCGTCGGCATGGCGACCAACATCCCGCCGCACAACCTGCGCGAGGTCATCGCGGCCACGATCGCCTACATAGACGACCCGGCGATCGATCTCGACGGACTGATGCAGCACATCAAGGGCCCCGACTTCCCGACTGCCGGAACGATCCTCGGCCGCGACGGCATTCGTGATGCCTACGCGACCGGGCGCGGCCGTGTGCGTGTGCAGGGTAAGGCGCACATCGAGCCGATCGGCCAGGGCAAGGAGGCGATCATCGTCACCGAACTGCCCTACCAGGTCCGCAAGGGCGGCGACGGCGGCCTGATCGAGAAGCTGAGCAACCTCGTCGAGGAGAAGAAAATCCCCGAGATCAGCGATCTTCGCGACGAGTCGGACCGTCGCGGCATGCGGATCGTGATCGAGCTCAAGCGCGAGGCGATCCCCAAGGTCGTGCTCAACAAGCTCTACAAGCACACGCCGCTGCAGACGACCTTCGGCGTGAACACGGTCGCACTGGTCGACAACGTGCCGCGCACGCTGTCGCTGCGTGAGGTGCTCGGCCATTACGTCGACCACCAGCGCGAGGTGATCGTGCGGCGCACCAAATACGAGTTGCGCCGCGCCGAGGAACGCGCCCACATCCTCGAGGGATTGCTGATCGCTCAGGACAACCTGGACGAGGTCATCGCCCTGATCCGTGGATCACGCGACCCGGAGCAGGCGCGTATCGGCCTGGTTGAGCGGTTCGAGCTGACGGTCCTCCAGGCCGAGGCGATCCTGCAGTTGACGCTGCGTCGCCTGACCGCGCTCGAGGCCGACAAGATCAAGCAGGAGCACGCCGACCTGACCGAGCGGATCATGGAGTTGCGCGAGATCCTCGGCGACGAAGCCAAGGTCTACGGCCTGATCAAGGACGAGCTTTCCGAGATCGCCGAGACCTACGGCGACGAGCGTCGCACCCTGATCACGCACGCCGAGGGTGAGATCGACATCGAAGACCTGATCGCCGACCAGCAGATGGTGATCTCGATCACCAACTCGGGCTACATCAAGTCGCTGCCGCTCTCGACCTACCGCCAGCAGCACCGCGGCGGCGTCGGCGTGACCGGCATGGACATGAAGGACGACGACTACATCGAGCACCTGTTCGTGACCTCGACCCACGACTTCCTGCTGTTCTTCACCAACCGTGGCAAGGTCTACCGGACCAAGGTCTACGACCTGCCTGAGCAGTCGCGCACCGCACGTGGCCGCGCGCTCGTGAACCTGCTGCCGCTGCGTGAGGGCGAGCGCGTGCAGTCGGTGTTGAACACCCGCGACTTCACCGAGGGGAAGTACCTCGTCTTTGCCACGCGCAAGGGCATGATCAAGAAGACCGCGTTCCTCGCCTACAACACACCGATCAAGGCCGACGGCATCATCGCCATCAACATCCACGACGACGACGAGCTTGTCGCGGTGCGCAAGACCAGCGGCGGCGACGACATCATCATGGTCTCCCGCTCGGGCCAGGCCGCGCGGTTCCGCGAGGATCAGGTCCGCGCGATGGGCCGCGATACCTCGGGTGTACGCGGCATGAAGGTTCACCAGCCGGGCAACGCCGTGCTGGTGATGGACGTCGCCCGCGACGATCAGGAACTGCTCGTCGTGACCGAGAACGGCTACGGCAAGCGCACCCTGATCTCCGAGTACCCGGTCAAGCACCGCGACACGATGGGTGTCAAGACGATCCAGCTCACCGAGAACAAGGGCGCCCTCGCCGGCGCCCTGGTGGTGCGCGAGCACCAGGAGCTGGTCTTCATCTCGCAGGGCGGCAAGGTCCAGCGCACCTCTGTGCGCGGCATCAGCCGCTACGGCCGCGCGTCCCAGGGCGTGCGGGTGATGAACATCCGCGACGACGACCAGGTCAGCGCCGTGGCGCTGGTGGTCGACAGCGAGTCGGGTACCGATGCCGACCTGGCCGGTGTGGCGCCAGGAGAGCCCGGGGTCGACATCGACGACCCGTCCGAGGGCGCCTCGGACGGCGGCATCGCCGTCAAGGAGGACGGCCCTGAAGACGAACTGTCTGGCGGCGACGCGGTCCCCGACGACGACTCAACCGTCGAGTAGCCGCTGAGTCACGAGCTGGTCAGCGCCGGAAGCGCTCAGGCCGCGAATCGCTCGGCCGCTCGCGCTCTTGCCTTCGCCGCCTCGAGCTCACGGTCACGCGGCGGCGCGGCGGTCTCGAGGTCGGCCAGCAGGTGCGCAGAGATGTGGGCGATCTCGTGTACGGCCCGCTGGAAGGCCTCCTCGTTGACCTTCGACGGCTTGGCGAAACCGCTGATCTTGCGCACGTACTGCAGCGCTGCCGCCTCGATCTCGTCGCTGCTCGCGGGCGGATCGAAGTTGTAGAGGGCGCGGATGTTGCGACACATGGCGTTCAGCCTACACCGGTTGTCTCGCCTCTCAGAGGCGTGCCAGTGGCCTTTAGCGCTCTGACCTCACCTGAAGCTGACTGGCAGTTCACAGGAGACGCTGCACCGCTCTTCTAGACAAGGCGTTGATCGACGGTTCGGCTCCGAAGAAGGACCCCAAGACCATCCGACATGGCATGCCGCATAAAGACGAAGGGCGCCGTCGACACGGCGCCCTTCGTCACTACTTGGCTGGCATCGCTGATCTGGCACGTCCTCGCCGACGGGACCAAGTTCGGCACCAGAACAGTGGTGTCACGGTGGGACTCCGCCTAGGGCGGTCAGCCATCCGACCTAGCGGCCGGACACCTCCAGGGTCCCGCAAGTACTGTCAGACAGGTGGACCACCTCCTTTCTCTGGTGATCTACACCTTACAACGCGCAGCGGCAGAGATCGAGGCAATTGCCACCCGGGCGGGACGCTGATCAGGCAGCGCGCGCTGATGCTCGCGGCGAGCGGTCAGCGTCGAGGCACCCGGCGAGCGCTCAGGCGGCCAGCGAGTCCGTCGCGACGCTCGACAGGTACTGCTTCCAGGTCGGCGGGATCCGTGGGCTCGCCACCTGGATGAAGATGTCAGCGTTGGGGGTGCGCGGCGACCGGGCGAGTGTCATGCCCGCCTGGCGCGGCAGCGCGTCGCCCTTGCGGCGGTTGCACGGAGCGCAGGCGGCGACGATGTTGTCCCAGGTCGAGCCGCCGCCCTTGGAGCGGGGTACGACGTGGTCGACGGTCAACTGCTGGCGCGACCCGCAGTATTGGCAGGTCCAGTCGTCGCGTGCGAACACCGCTCGGCGCGTGATCTTACGACGGTGGGTGTCGCGCGGAACCTTGACGTAGGCCACCAGACGGATCACCGCCGGCCGCGTCAGCGTGGAGTTCGCAGAATGCAGTTGGCGGTCGGTCTGTTGCACGACCTCGGCCTTCTCCTTCAGCAGCAACACGACAGCGCGCCTCACCGTGCACACATTGATCGGTTCGTACGTCGCGTTGAGCACGAGCACCCGGCCACCATCAGGTCCGCGTCGATGGTGCTCAGTGAGCGACGCGGACCGTGGTGGGGCTGGTATTGGAGAGCCCATGGCGCGCTTAAGTCTACTGGGCGCACGGATGAGTGAAGTCAAGAAACCGTAAAGATGCAGCCAAAAACGGTGCATCGGGAAGAGCATGCAGCACGCATTTTTCACCATCCCCTTGGGAATTTCCGTGCGCCTGTAAAGGATCGCGGTCGCGCAGCCGATGCGCAGCGCGGGATAGCCAAAGCACAAGGAGTGCGCGGAAGGAGGTTGCCATCAGGATGGATGACAGCCGGCTGCAGGTGAAACTGAAATACGGAAGCCAGGTCCCGGGGTCCGACGCACTCCCTGCGCCGGACGTCGTACGCCTTGGCAGCGCGCTCTATCAGCGCCGCGCCGAGGTCATCAGCCGCAGCGAGCTGCTCAACCGCTCTGGCGGCCTTCAGCTCGATCCCGCAGCCCACGCGAGCGTCGCGCGCGTGATCGAGGTCTCGACCGAGGCCTTTGCCCGTTGGATGGCTGGCGAGGGTGAGGAGACCGCCCGTGAGGTCGGCCGTGAGGCCGCCACCATCTTCGGCCAGCTCGCGATCCAACGCGAGGCCCCACTCAACGAGCTAACCAAACGCACGCTGCGCTGGCGCGATGCCACGCGCGAGGTCATCGATCTGATCGCCGACGAGGTCGGCGCCTCCCTCGACAGCCGCCGCGAGGCCCACCGCATGCTGCAGCGCTCGGCCGACGTGACGCTAGTCCGCCTCTGCGAGGCCTTTGAGAACGAACGCGGACTGATCGACGACGAGCTCGCCCGACGCCAGCAGGAACTCGTCTTCATGGCCACCCACGACGCGCTCACGGGCCTGCCCAACCGCACCCTGATCCTGGATCGCGCCGCGCAGTTGATCGCGCGCGCTCGCCGCGAGCGTCAGCTGTGCGCCGCGCTGTTCGTCGACCTCGACGGCTTCAAGGCTGTCAACGATGGCCTCGGCCATCGCGCCGGCGACGAACTGCTGCGATCGGTCGCGGCCAGGCTCGAGAGCACGATCCGTGAGGCCGATACGCTCGGGCGCATCGGCGGCGACGAGTTCGTGATCCTCGCCGACGGCATCGCGCTGGCGGCCGGCCCCGAGCTGGTGGCCGAGCGGATCCTCGACGCCCTCAAGGAGCCGTTCGAGATCGCTGACGCCCACAATGGCCGCGTCGCAATCACCGCCAGCATCGGCATCGCGATGGCCGACGGCCACGGCGCGGCCGACCTGTTGCGCGACGCCGATATCGCCATGTACCGCGCCAAGCTCGCGGGCAAGAACCGCTACATCGTCTTCGAGACCGGCATGCAGGACCAGGTGCATTCGCGCATGGAGCTCGCGATGGATCTGCGTGAGGCGCTCGCGAAGGATGAGTTCTATGTCGTCTACCAGCCGATGTTCAACCTCGACGGCCTCGCGCCGATCCGCATGGAGGCGCTGCTGCGCTGGCGCCGCCCACAGGCCCGCCAGGCGGGCCCGGACCAGTTCGTGCCGTTGCTAGAGGAGTCGGGACTGATCGCCGAGGTCGGTCGCTGGGTGCTCCGCGAAGCCTGCGCCTGCTGCGCGAACTGGGCGCGCGATGGACTCGACATCGGCGTCGCCGTGAACGTCTCGGCGGTGCAGCTCGAGCACGAGCAGTTCGCGCAGGACGTGGCCGATGCGCTCACGGAGAGCGGCATCAGCCCGGCCTCGCTGACGATCGAGATCACCGAGACCGCGCTCATGCGTGATGCCGACAAGACTGCGGAGCTGCTGCGCGCGATCAAGCGTCTGGGCGTGCGGCTCTCGATCGATGACTTCGGCACCGGCTACTCGTCGCTCGCATACCTGCAGCGCTTCCCGGTCGACGAGCTCAAGATCGACCGCTCGTTCATCTCGCAGATCGAGAGCACCACACAGCGCGACGCCCTGATCCGGACCTTCGTGCAGCTCGGCCGTTCGCTCGAGATCGAGACGATCGCCGAGGGCATCGAGGACCAGGCGCAGCTCGCACGGTTGCAGGAGGAGCGCTGTGACGTCGGCCAGGGGTTCCTGTTCGCGCGTCCGATGGAGGCCGATCAGTGCCGCGAGTTCGTCGAGCGCTGGGCCCTCAGGCGACCGGGAACGAGCCCAGCGTCCGTAGAACGTTGACGCGCCCGCACGGTACGCGTTTCGTCAGTCCCTGATGGCGACGCCAGTCGCCGGATCGAAGAATTCGATCCGTGCCGGCGCGACCGTGAATGAGATTCGCTCGCCGACCTTGACTCGCGTGCGTGGCTCGATCCGCGCGATGTTGAGATCGTCGCTGAGCCCCGCCCGTACGAGGTCGTCAGCGGGATCCGATTGTGTCGAGTCGATTCCTGCGGCATCGGTGCGGAAGTGGACGAGTTGCTCGGAGCCGAGCGCTTCGACCAGCTCGATATCGCCGTGCAGCAGCGCGTGGGCGGGCTCGCCGTTGGCCACCGAGAGATCCTCAGGGCGCACGCCGACGACGACCGTTCGGCTCCGGTAGCCGGCCAGGGCCGGTCGCGTGGCCGTCGCCGGCGAGGGCAGCTCGAGCCGCTGCGAGCCCACGGTTACCGTCGTGCAATCATCGGTGAGCGTTCCCTCGAACAGGTTCATCGCGGGCGAGCCGATGAACCCGGCCACGAACATGTTTGCCGGCTGGTCGTAGAGCACCTGCGGGGTGTCGCATTGCTGCAGGAGGCCGTCGCGCATCACGGCCACGCGGTGGCCGAGCGTCATCGCCTCGGTTTGGTCGTGGGTGACGTAGATCGTGGCGACGCCGATCCGGCGCTGGACGCGCGCGACCTCGGCGCGCATCTGCACGCGCAGCTTCGCGTCCAGGTTCGACAGCGGCTCGTCCATCAGGAACACGCTGGGCTCGCGTACGATCGCGCGGCCCATCGCGACACGCTGGCGCTGGCCGCCGGACAGCTGGCCCGGCCGGCGCTTGAGCACCTCGGTCAGCCCGAGCACCCGCGCCGCGTCCTCGACACGCTCCGCCACCTCCTTCTTGGGCAGCTTGCGCATCGCCAGGCCGAAGCCGATGTTGTCGGCGACGTTCATCTGCGGATACAGCGCGTAGTTCTGGAAGACCATCGCGATGTCCCGGTCGCGCGGCGCCACGTCGTTCATTACCCGGTCTCCGAAGCGGACGGTTCCCGAGCTGACGAACTCGAGCCCGGCGATCATCCGTAGGACCGTCGTCTTGCCGCAGCCCGACGGGCCGACGACGACCATCAACTCACCGTCCGCGATCTCCAGGTCGAGTCCGTGAACCGCCTCGAATCCGTTCGGGTAAACCTTCTTCACTGCTGCTAGACCGATCGACGCCATCAGCGCTCCTTGTTCTCCATCCGCACCACCGACCAGCCGCCGACGATCGGCACCTCGCAGGTGATCGCGCGCCCCTCACGGTGGGGGCCGACTGCTAAGTCGACAGGCGCGAAGCGCCCGTCGTCACAACCGCGCGCCGCGACCGATGCCCGCCACTGATCGGGCTGCTCCACGAGCGCGGCCACGGTGGCGGTGTCGCAGATCCCGGCGGCCGTGCCCTCCGACCACGAGCCGTCGCGGCTGCCGGAGAGATCGATCATGCTGATCACGATCGTTTGCGCGTCGCGGACGATACGCGTGAACAGGGCGCCCCCGACCGGCTCGGGCTTGGCGGGAACCGCCGCAGCGACCGTCACCGCCGCGTTCTCGTCGTCGAGTTCGTACCAGCTCGTGTCCGTGCCGAAGCGGAACAGGTCGCGGCAGCGCAGCGCGAAGCGGTGCCAGGCGATCGCGGTGTCGGCCTCCGCCTCGCTCAACCGCTGGTGGTCGACGTAGTAGGGGTGGCGTAGCGCGCCCGTCGCATCGCCCCAGATCAGCGTGCCGATGCCGAGCGCCGTCGTGATCGCCTCGGTCAGAACCACCGTGAGCAGCCCCTGGTCGCGGTCTCCGTCCCACACGGGCGGGTAGATCGCGAGCGTGTCGCCCTGCCGAGCTGCCGGCCCTGCGCTGCGGGCCATCAAGGCCTCGAGGTGACGCCAGCGGTCGTTCGGGGGCCACGCCTCCACGTAGCGGAAGCCGGGGGGCGACGCAGGCTTGATCGCCGACGGCACGCCGTTGACCTGGTTGAAGCTGATCACGTCCCGGGGCCGGCTCTCACGCACCGCTCGGATGAACGACTCGTAGGCCGCAGCGATCGGGACGGTCATGCCGGCTGCGCTCAGCGGCGCCCGCGGATAGCCGTACGTGTCCAGGTGGAAGCCGTTGAAGCCGAGCGCGTCGGCGGCGGCGCCGTAGCGCGCCAACCAGTGCTGCTGCCAGGCTGGGTCGCCAGGATCCATGATCTCCAGCAGGTCCCCCAGCGCCTGTTGGGCGCCGTCGCTGCGGAACAGGCGCGACTCCCGGTGCGTCCCGGGGTCGGCGGCGGCCACGGGCGCGTACGCCTGCGCGACGGCGCCGCGGGACCGGATCCCAGCGATCAGCGATTCGAGCGCGCCGCGGTCGATCTCACGCCCGAGCCGGTCGCGGTAGGCGCCGGCGGGGCCGAGCGGTTCCGAGTAGCGCTCCATCCAGTCGTAGACCTGCACCACCGTGCAGCGCAGTTGCCCTAGCCAATCCAAGGTCGCCGGGACGGAGGCGGCGTCGAACGACGTCGCGAAGCCCATGATCGGGTCGTCCCCGGGCTGCTCGCGAACATTGGTCAGCTCCTCGGCGAGCAGCCTGTCATCGGCGGCGTACAGCTCCACGGTATGCGTTCCCGCCGGGATTTCGGTGAACCGCGCCTGGCCCTCGTGCACGTGCCCGGCGAACGTGCGGCCGAAGGCGGTGCGCACAACCGCGGAGGCGACCTGAGCCGGCAGGCCGGCGGCGACGATCGGCTCGCCCGCCAGGTACTGGCAGCGAACGTCGGTCAGCAGCGCACTCATCTCAGGCCTCCGACCGACACGCCGCGCCGGAACCAGCGCTGCGAGATGAGGTAGACGATGATGCTGGGCACCGTCGCGATCATCGAGCCGGCGAACAGCGGTCCCCACTGCGTCGTGTGCTCGCCGATGAAGAAGTTCAGCGAGATCGGCAGCGTCCAGTGCGACGGGTTGTTGATCATCGTCAGCGCGACCACGAACTCCTCCCAGGCGAAGTTGAACGTGAACACCCCCACGATCGCGATCGCCGGGATCGACAGTGGCGCGATCAGCCGCGTCAGCACGCGTAAGGTGCTCGCGCCCTCGAGCCGGAACGACTCCTCGAGCTCCTTGGGGATCGCCTCGAAGAAGCCGCGCAGCAGGAAGATCGAGAACGGCAGGTTCTCGCTGGAGTAGATCAGCACCAGGCCCGGGAGCGAGTTGGTCAGGTGCAGGTGAGCCATCAGGATGTACTGCGGGATCACCAGGTCGACGCTCGGCACCGCCAGGCTCGCCAAGAGCAGGTAGAAGATGATCTCCTTGAAGCGGAACCGGTAGCGAGCGAAGGCGAACGCCGCCAGCGAGGAGAACACGATCGTCACTACGACCGTCGCCAGCGCGACCATCATGCTGTTGAGGAAGTAGCGCCCGAAGCTGTTCTCCGACCAGGCTGCGACGTAGTTGGCCGTCGTCGGGTGCGACGGGATCAGCGTCGGGTGCGACTGCAGGATGTCCTGGGCCGGCTGGAAGGACAGCGAGACCATGTACAGCAGTGGGAACAGCGCCACGACCGCGAACAGGCACGCGACGACGCACCGCGTACGGGTCCAGGTGCGTACGCCGAACAGCCCCGGCTCGTGGCTGGGTTGGTGGCGGCGTCGCCAGCGGGCGACGCCGCGCTTGCGAGACAGGCCCTGATCGACGGGGAGGATGCTCATCGGAGATCACCCCTGCGCATGACTCGGATCTGGATGATGCTCATGGCAAGCACGACGACCGCCATCAGTGATGCCATCGCCGCCGCATAGCTGAACTGGAACGACGTGAACGCCTGGTCATAGGCATAGCCCAGCAGCACCTGGGTCGAGCCGTAGGGGCCGCCCTGCGTCAGCAGGAAGACCTGGGTGAAGACCTGGCTGGCGCCGATCACGAGCAGGACGAGCACGAAGATGGTCGTCGGCTTGATCGCCGGCAGGATCACATGGCGCCAGACGCGGCGCTCGGGGGCGCCGTCGACGCGCGAGGCCTCGACCAGCGTGCGCGGCACGCCGTCGAGCGCGGCGAGGTACATGATGAAGGACCAGCCGACGCCCTTCCAGATGCTGACCATCCAGATCACTGCCATGCCGGTCCACTTCTGGGCCAACCAGTCTGTGTGCACCGCGTGGCCGGCGAAGATCGAGATCACGGCATTGGCGAGGCCGCCCTGTGCCGCGAAGATGTAGGCGAAGATGTAACTGACGACCACCCACGAAGCGATCACCGGGATGAAGATGAGACCGCGCAGGAGACCGCGTCCTGGCAGCCGGTCGGTCAGCAGCGCCGCGGCTGCGAGCCCCAGCCCCATCTGGACGGGAACGGTGATGACCGTGAACAGCAGCGTGTTGATCGCGGCGGTCTTGACCTCGGAGTCATGGAAGAGTGCCGAGTAGTTCCTGAAGCCCACCCCGGGGCTCGGCACCCCCGGGAAGATGTGCCAGTCGTAGAAGCTGATGTCGAACTGGCGGTAGATCGGGTACACGATGAAGATCGCGTACAGCGCCGCCGCCGGCAGCAGCAGCAGGTACGGGGTGAAGGCGCGCGCCAGGCGCTGCCGGTTGAAAGGAGAGGCGGCGCCCGGGGACAAGCCCGGGCGCCGCTGCATCGTGGTCGTACTGCTCACGGTGGGGGTTAGGGAGTCAGTCCCCGGAGCGCTTCGTTGGAGCCGCCCGCCGCCTCGTTGAGTGCGCCCTGGACGGTGATCTTGCCCGCCAGGATCTGGCCGAGCGCGTTCTTCCAGTCGGTGTCGAGCTGGCTGTAGCCCGAGCTCACGGCGCGGACCTTCGCGGTCTTGAGCTGCTGCGCGAACACCTTGTAGTACGGCGTCCGCTTGACCTCTTTCTTGGCGTCCGAGATCTCCGTCGACATGTCGCCCGCCGCCGCCATCGCATCCTGTGCGAACGAGGAGTCGAGAAACTCCGCGAACTTGTCGGCGTCGGTCAGGTGATGACTGGCCCGCGCGACGACGATGTCCTCGCCGCCAACGGTCGAGACCGACCCGCCCGCGCCCTTCGGGAACGGTGCGATGCCGTAGTTGGGCTTGGGGTTGGCCGTCCGGTAGGTCGGAACCGCCCACGGCCCGTCGATGTACATCCCGTACTGGCCGGCCGGGAAGCCCTGCTCGCCCGACACGGCACTGGCGCCGCCCAGGAAGTCGCTGCCGATGTCACCGGCCTTCAGCAGGTTCGCCAACTGGCTCACCGCGCCCACCGTCTTCGAGTTGTTCATAAAGCCGGTGGCCTTCGTGTAGCTGTTGTTGGTGAAGGAGCCCCCGGCGCTCCAGACGTATGGAGCGACGTTCCAGATGTCGGTGCCGTCGATCCCGAGCCCGTACTGCTGCTTGCTCGCGTCTGTCAGCTTCGCCGCGTCGGCGTACATCTGGGTGAGCGTCTTCGGCGGGCCGCTGATGCCGGCAGCGGCGAAGTCCGACTTGTTCCAGAACAGGGCCTGGGTGTTGGTGTCGTCGGGGAACGCGTAATAGCCGGGCTGCTCGCCGGTGGCGACGTGGGTCGTCGCCATCGGGCCGGGCAGCGTGTTCTTCTTGATCGCCGCGAACGCAGGCAGCTGACCGACGTTCTGGATCACGCCCTGGGACGCCAGCTGCGGCACCCACTGGATGTCCGACCGCATCACGTCGGGCGGATCCCCGGCGGCGGAGGTCGCCAGGAACTTCGACAGCAGGTTCGCGTACGGGTAGACGACGGCGTTCACCTTGATGTCGGGGTTCAGCTTCTCGAAGCGCTTGACGACGACCTTGACGAACGTCGACTCTTCCTTGTCGGCCGTGTTGTAGGTGCTCCAGAACTGGAGCGTGACCGGCTTGCCTGCCTTGTGGCCCTTGGCTGCTGCTGCTGTGCCGACTGTCGCGGCGCTCGTTCCGGCCACTCCGATCGCCGCTAACACGACGATTCGGTGGGCGGCGCTAGATCGCCGGCTTGTCCAAGCTGCTGGACGTTGCACTGGTAACCTCCCTCATTGATGTCCTCCCGAGCGGTGGGGTACTCGGGTTCTGCTTGCCCGAGCCCATCGTTCGGGCCTTTTCAGGTCGCCCGTCCGTCATCCGGAGACTTCCGTGACGACGTCTGCTTGGGCTTCCAACTCTGCGCACAGCACGACGTGCATGGCGTGTGACCAGGTCAGGTCGGCGGCCGGGGCGCCCCAGCGCTCGACCCACTCGCGGTGGTGGCGCGGGTCGCGGCGCTCCCCGCCGAACTGCTCGGCCAGCCGTCCCTGTGCGTCGATGTGCTCGACGATCCACCGATGACATCGTTGGGCGGCGGCGTGCTCGCCCGCGGCGGCGTAGTGCCAGCCGAGCGATCCGGTCAGCACCGGCCACGCTCCGCTGCCGTAGTAGGTATCGGTCGGGTAGCGCCGCAGGCCGCCCTCGAAGGTCAACTGCTCCTCGATCGCGCGTACGGTCTCCACGAAGTGGGGGTCGTCGGACTCGACGACGCCGAACGGGGTCGCCAGCCAGAGCAGGCTGGAGTCCACCGCGTCTGACTCGGTCGACTTGACGAAACGGCCGAGGCGAGCGGTTCCCTCGCGCGCGGCGAGCCGGACCGTGTCCGCACGCTCGAGCAGCGCGTCTGTTCCGAACATGCGCGCGGCCGATATCAGTCCGGCGTGAACACAGGCGAGCGTAGAAACGTGGCGGTCGCCGCCGTGCTCTTCCCAGACGTCGAAGCAGGGGGTGAGCGCCAGGGCGCTGACGTAGCGGGCGACACGCGCGGCGGCCGCGCGGAGCTCCTCCGGCACCACATCCTGGCCGGTCGCGGTCAGGTGGTGCTCGAGCGCCCACAGCCAGGTGGCGTAGCCGTCGATCTGGAAGTTCGGCCAGTCGTCGGCCACGACCGCGCCGTCGAGGCCGAACCGTGCCGGCGGCATGTGGTCCAGGGCCAGCGGCTCGCTGCGCTCGTGGCGCATGATCGCGTCCTCGATCACCTCGGCGATGCCGGCGATCGCGCCGGCGACCCAAAGGTGGAAGCGACGCGACGCGGCGTGTTCACCGGCACGGTCGAGCGCGAACGCGATGAACGAGCCGTCGCGCAGCCAGCAGTAGTGGTAGGTCGCGAAGTCACGCGAGGCCACGATCGCCCCGTTGGGCTCCTGGTGCTCGAGGATGCGCGCGACGCTCGCGCGCATCAGCTCGCCGATCCCGCCGTCTCGCCGACCGTCCTGGATTCCGTTCATGTGATTCCTTTAGTTCCTTTGTCCTGGCCGGTGCCAGATCGCCTTGCCATCCTGGTCGGGCGCGGGCAGGCTGAATGACTCGCGCAGCACCAGCGTCGCGGCGCCGACGGCCCATGCCTCGTCGCCCCAGCGCTGGATCCGCACCTCGATGTGGCACCCCTGGTCAGCGAAGGTCTGCTCGCGCACCGCCGCGAGGACCGGATCCAGGTACGTGGCGCCGAGCTCCGTGCCTTCGCCGCAGACGATCAGCAGCTCCGGGTTGAGCAGCGTGAGCATGTTCGCCACCGCGAGGCCGAGTTCGCGGCCGGCGTTCTCCACGACCTCTGCCGTCGCCTCGTCGCCTTCCGTGATGAGCTCGATCAGCTCGTCGCGCGTGATCTCGCGGCCGAGTCGCTCACCCACGCGCCGCAGGATCGCGCCCTCGCCGACGAGCGCCTCGAGGCAGCCGTGCCGGCCGCATTCGCACCGGGGGCCGCCAGGCTCGACGATCATGTGCCCGAGCTCGCCGGCGCCGCCGGTGGCGCCGCGATAGGGCGCGCGGTCGATCACGATGCCGAGGCCGATGCCGCGCCCGACGCTGAGGGTCACGAAGTTCCGGTAGGCCAGGGCGTCACCACTCCACTTCTCGGCGATCGCGAGCGCGTTCATATCGTGATCGACCCACACCGGTAGGCGAAGGTTGCGGCGCAGCGGCTTGACGAGCTCGACCTCCCGCCACTGCAGCAGATGCGAAAAGCGACACACGCCCGCGTGCGAGTCGACCACGCCCGACAGGCCGATGCCGACGCCGAGGACCTTCGTGCGGGCCACCCGGGCGAGCTTCAGGGCTCGCTTGGTCTCGGCCTCGATCGCCTCGAGCGCCGCCTGCGGATTGCCGACCAGCGGAGCCGAGCGCTCGACCGAGGCGACCACCTGGGCGTCGAGGTCGCACACGACCGTCGTCAGCCCGTCGCCGCGCAGCTTGATCCCGATCACGTAGCCGCCGGTCGCGTCGATGTCGAGCAGTACCGGTGGCCGGCCGCCGTTGGCGGGGGCGGTCGCGACCTCGACCAGGATCCCGCGCTCGATCAGCTGCGCGACGATGTTCGACACGGTCGCGGCGCTGAGCCCACTCTGGCGAGCCAGGTCGGCTCGTGAGATCGGCCGCGACTCGCGCACCAGCTCGATCAGCAGGCTGCTGTTCAGGTCGCGCAGCAGCTCTCGGGAGCCGCGGCGCAGGGCGGTGCCGTCACTCGCGGTGCCAGCGGCATCTGCTGTCCCATCGGGTGCGAGCACGCCGACGCGCGCTCGATCTCTGAGCTGTGACCTCGTCATCTCTCCTCACGGAAGCCGGGTGCGACGCTGCTCCCTGACTTACTTTCGTCAGTGACGATACTAAGTACCGGGACGCGTTGTCAACGGCCTCGCCGGCTCCGCCTGTCAGGCTCTGGTCAGGCGACCGGGAACGAGCCCAGCGTGCGTAGAACGTTGACGCGCCCGCGCAGGCCGCCGAGCGCATCTATCACCTGAGGGTCGCTCTCGCGGCCGTCGAGGTCGGTGAAGAACATGTAGCTGCCCAGCCCCTCCCGCGATGGGCGCGACTCGATGCGGGTCAGGTTGACTCCGCGGAAGGCCAGCTCGGAGAGGCAGCTGACGAGCCACCCCGGTGACTCGGTGCCCTCGCCCCAGAACACGATCGCCGTCTTCCAGGCGGCGTCATCGGGAATCGCCAGACCCGGCACGCCGGCGGCAGCGCCCTCGGGCGCGAGCCAGACGAAGCGCGTCTGATTGCCGCTCACATCCTCGATCCCGGGCGCGAGCACGACGCAGTCGTAGAGCTCGGCCGCCAGGCGCGTGCCGATCGCCGCCCAGCGGTGACGGATCCGCTCGGTCACCAGCCGCACCGCCTCCGCGGTCGAGCTCGCGGTCATCACCCGCGCCCCGGGCAGGCTCGCGCGGAGGTAGCCGCGGCACTGGGCCGTAGCCTGGGGGTGGGAGATCACCACCTCGATCTCCTCCAGCGGCTGCTGCTGCTGGGCGATCAGGCACTGCTCGACGCCGAGCACGGTCTCGCCGACGATGCGCACGCCCGCGGCCTCGAACACGAGCGCGTCGAGCGTGACGTTGACCGATCCCTCGAGCGAGTTCTCGATCGGCACCACGGCACGCTCGACGCTGCCGTCGCGTACCGCGAGCACGGTGTCGTGGATCGTCTCCAGTGGAAGCAGCTCGAGTTCGTCAGCGCTGGGGGCGCTCAGCGCCGCGGCCTGCGTGAAGGTCCCCTCGGGACCCAGGTATCCGACACGCATCGGCGGTCAGCCCGCCGCGGCGGTGGGCGGGTCGCCGCCGGCCGCACCGGGCTTGCCGGCCGCACCGGGCTTGCCGGCCGCACCGGGCTTGCC
>JBOGYJ010000094.1:0-5953 GCA_050696795.1 Solirubrobacteraceae bacterium
CCCTCACTCGCTTTAAGCTGGTCTCATGTGTGAGGACCAGGAGGCCCACTTGCAGTCGCCCGAGGAGCAGGCCCACGTCGGCCCGCCCAACCTGATCCTGCAGGCGATCGTCCCGCCTACCGACGCACCGGTCGAGATCCGGGCGGCGGTCGCCGGCACGCTGGCCCGCGGCGTCAGCACTGAGCACCGCACCTACACGTGGGAGGACGTCAGCTTCGCCGCCTCCGCGCTCGCGCTGCTCGAGGGCACCGACCAGCGCGCCCAGCCCGACACGCACTGGGTCTTCGCGTTGAGCGCGGACTCGCCCAGGCTGGGCGAGCAGATCCACTCCAGCGGTGCCTGGTCGAGCACGATCCTCTCGCATGCCTACGCGCATGGCGATGGTCGCCTGCTCTGGCGGGTCAGCGTGTTCGACGCCGTGACAACCGCACCCCGCCGCGGGACGGCGGCCGGCGGAGCCGACAGGGCTTCCTCCTAAGCCGGGGCACGGTGGCATCGCGGCTCGTCCTGCAGGCGGTGGTCCCGCTGGGAGCGGTACCTGGGCGCCTGCGCAGCGCTGTGGTCGAGGCGATCAAGCCCTGGGGCTACAGCTGGGGCGAGGTCACCTTCGCCGGTACGGCGCAGCTGCCGCCGGGCCAGCACTCGCGGCTCGGGCCGGCGTCAGACGAGGTCTGGGTCTTCGCCGTGACGGTGGGGGCGCTTCAGATCGGCGACGAGTTGGAGGCCGCCGGCAGCCGCGCCGCCGGGCTCAGCCTCTCGGCCTTCTCCGGTGGCGTGATCCCGGTGACGCCTTTTCAGGGGCGCGTCTATGAGTACCTCGGGGGTCATGGCGGCAACTCACGGCCCCAGCCGCCGGCGCCCGAGGGCTTGCCTACGATCCCAGATACGGAGCGTGCAGCGCCAGATCGGCCCGGCTGAAGCGGTCGGCCGCGCTCGCCAGCTGGTGCCAGTGCGGGTAGATCAGCCGCGGACGACTGACCTCCTCGAGCCGCCTCAGCTCATCGTCGCCGAGTGTCAGCTCCGCTGCGCGCAGGTTGTCGGCCAGCTGCTGGTCGGTGCGTGCCCCGACCACGATCGTGGCAATGCTCGGGCGTGTCAACAGCCAGGCCAGTGCCACCTGGGCGGCGGAGACGCCGTGGCTCTCGGCGACTGCGACCAACACATCGATCGTGTCGTAGAGCCTGTCCTCGTCGTGGACCGGCGGCTCGTTCCAGTCGGTCAGGTGCCGTGAGCCCTCAGGCGGCTGCTGGCCGCGCCGGTACTTACCCGACAGCAGGCCGCCCGCCAACGGGCTCCAGACCATCGTGCCGAGACCCTGGTCGACGGCCAGCGGCAGCAGCTCGTACTCGGCCGAGCGTTCCTGCAGCGAGTAGTAGATCTGCTGGCTGACGAAGCGCGGGAAGCGGTCGCGCTCGGCGATGCCGAGCGCCTTCATCAGCTGCCAGCCACAGTAGTTGCTGACGCCCACGTAGCGGACCTTGCCCGAATCGACAAGCTGCGCGAGCGCGGCCAGCGTCTCCTCGAGCGGCGTCGACCCGTCCCACTCGTGCACCTGGTAGAGGTCTATGTGGTCGCTGCGTAGGCGCCGGAGGCTCGCCTCGCAGCCCTCGATGATGTGGTGGCGGGAGAGTCCCTGCATGTTCGGTCCGTCGCCCATCACCATGCGCACCTTGGTGCCCACCAGGAAGTCGTCGCGGCGGCCTGCCAGCACCTCGCCGACGATCTCCTCGGAGCGGCCGCCCGAGTACACGTCGGCGGTGTCGATCAGGTTCACGCCCGCGTCGCGGCACATCTCGATCTGGCGCCGCGCGCCCCCCACGTCGGTGCTGCCGACGTTCGCGAACTTGCCTCCGCCGCCGAAGGTCATCGTCCCGAGTATCAGCGCGGAGACCTTCAACCCTGAGCTGCCGAGCTGGCGATATTCCATCCGAGCAATCCTTCCGAGTCTGTCGAGGGGCGCGGTCTTCCTGCCCCGCGCTCAGTCGAGCGTTTCCAAGCTGGGCATCGCCCACGACGAATGCGGTTGGGCACGGCGGGCGGGCGTCGCCAGATACGTGTAGGCCACGAGTAGCCAGGCGCTGCCGAGCAGGTAACCCCCGATCACGTCGCTCAGCAGGTGCTGGCCGCCGATCACGCGCGCCGGCCCAGCGCCGACGATCACCGCGATCAGCATCGCCGGCATCAGCCGCCGGCCCTGACGCCGTGCCACGAGCGCCAGGTAGCCGCCGGTGGCAGTCACGAAGGTAACGACGCCACTCGGGAAGTTGGTGCCCACGTGGTGAAGCGCGATCCACAGCGGCGTCGGGCCGCAGAGGATCTTGATCACCCCGCAGCAGAGCGATGCCACCAGCACGATCACCAGGCCCTCGATCGCGCGCCTGTTGCCGTTGCGCAGCAGCCACCAGATCATCACCAGCACCTCGCCGGTGGCGACCAAGGGCCGGCCGATCTGCTGGTAGCCACGCGTGATGTCCCACACCAGCCACCACTTGTGCGACTCGCCCAGGCGCGCGGCCCACGGATCTCCAGGGGAGATGTGGGAGGACAGCAGCCAGCGCCCGGCGATCACCGCGAGCAGCAGCACGGCACTGCAGCTGAGCCATCCGTACTGCGCGGCGGATCTGGTCATCGCGGGGGTCTGCGGCGCTGCGGGAGCGGGTGGCTCGGCGAGGGTCAGCGGCGCGGCGGGAGCGAACGGCTCGGCCGGTTGCGGGGGAGGAACTGTCTCGAGCACGGCGCGCACCTTAGCTGGTGGCTTCCCGGAGTATCTCGCCGCGCCTCCGCGCCGGGCTGATCGAAGCGGCGTCAGGCTGTCCCGGAGGCCGACAGGCGGATCATCGCGCTTGCGGTCCCGGCACTCGGGGCGCTCGCCGCGGAGCCGTTGTAGGTGCTCGTCGAACACCGGAATCGTCGGCGATCTCGCTTCTCGGCGAGCGCTGGGCGTTCGAATGAGCAGGCCCCCCGCGTTGGCTAAAAATTCGCGAAAGGTGTGTGCTGAGACGCCGCCAGGCGACATTTGGGGACTACCATCGGTACATATGGTTCGTGCACATCGTCCCCGACACTACGTTTCCGGCGTCACGATCGTGCTGCTGCGGCCGCTGTTCCGCTACAGCCTGTCCCGCGACGCTTACGTGATGCGCGGGCTCGGTAATTCGCGTGGTCCTGTTCTGCGGCGCGAACGGCGCCGTCGGCAGCGGACCTTCGCAGGCACTGAGCGCCGCCACCTCGTACTGGGCTGATCCAGACCCCGCCCGACCGCTCGGCCGCGAAATGGCTGCGCGGTTCAAATCCGAGGGCTGGGCCGGCGGCCGCTCGCGCTCAGGGTTCTCTGTGCGCCGCGCGCGGTTTGGACCCGGTTCGCCGGTTCGCCGGGCGTTCGATGTCCCGAGAGTGGTCATATGGGCTATGCGCGGGACAGAGAACGATCGCCGCGTGGCGGTCAGATATCGAGGTGGGAGCGGTCACCCCTCGCGGAGCACGCCGGTCACCCCTCGCGGAGCACGGCAATAGGCTCCGCGGAGCCGAACAACACAGTTGCCAGCGCGCCGGCGACCTCCTACACTCTCCGCGTCGGCCAATAGCCGTAGCCGTCCAACTGCCGGTACCGCGCCACATACGCGGCTGCCGCGGACGGGGTCCGTGAGAGCCGATAGCCCTGCCCAGGGGCGTCGCTTCCCTGTGCTATCTTTGCTAGTCCGCGCGCATTGGGCCCTCTGGCGGCACAAAGCGCGCCCTCTCCGTCTTCCCATCGGCCCGAGGAGTCGCCGTCTTGGCAACCGCTGAAGCCCCCCGGACGCGCCGGAGTTTTGCGCGTCTGAACCAGGTTCTCGAAGTACCCAACCTCATCGATATCCAGCGCCGCTCCTTCGAGTGGCTGACCGACCCCGAGAGCGGCGGTCTGCGCGAGACGATCGACGATGTCTCGCCGATCGAGGATTACACCGGCAACCTTGCCGTGCAGTTCGGTGAGTTCCAGTTCGACGCGCCCGTCGCCAGCATCGAGCAGTGTCGCGAGAAGGATCTCACGTACGCGCGACCGCTTACCGTCACCGTCGCCTTCATCAACCGCGAGACCGGCGAGATCCGCGAGCAGTCCGTCTTCATGGGCGATTTCCCATGGATGACCGAGCGTGGCACCTTCATCATCAACGGCACCGAGCGTGTCGTCGTGACGCAGCTCGTGCGTTCCCCCGGCGCCTATGTGATGGAGCCGAAGGACCGCGAGAAGCAGGTCTTCATCGCCAACCTGATGCCGGCTCGTGGCTCCTGGCTCGAGCTCGAGATCGACAAGAAGGGTCGCGTCTACGTCCGCATCGACCGCAAGCGCAAGCTGCCTGTCACCGTCCTGTTGCGGGCGATGGGCTACGCCGAGGACGACGAGATCCTCAATCTGTTCGACAACTCGCTCTACATGCGTCTGACGCTGGACGCCGACACCGAGGTCACCCGCTCCGAGGAGGGCGCACTGATCGAGCTGTTCAAGAAGCAGCGCCCGGGGGAGCCCCCGTCGATCGACGCCGCTCGCAGCCTGCTCAACCAGCTGTTCTTCGACCCCAAGCGCTACGACCTCACGCGCGTCGGCCGATACAAGCTCAACAGTCGGCTGGGCCTCGACATCGATCTCGACACCCGCACCCTGACCCACGACGACATCGTCGCGCTGGTCAAGGAGCTCATCAGCCTTCCCAGGCTGCTGGGCATGTCCGAGGACCCCGAGAACGAGACCAAGGACTACGCGGCCGAGGCCTCCGACATGCCGCGCGACCCGCTCGCCGATCATCTCGACGAGTACGAGCACTTCGGCAACCGTCGTCTGCGCACCGTCGGCGAGCTGATCCAGGAGGCCTTCCGGATCGGCCTCTACCGCATGGAGCGCGTCGTGCGCGAGCGCCTCACCACCGAGGACTCCGACACGATCACGCCGCAGACGATCGTCAACATCCGTCCGGTTGTGGCCGCGCTCAAGGAGTTCTTCGGCAGCTCCCAGCTCAGCCAGTTCATGGATCAGACCAACAGCCTCTCGGGCTTGACCCACCGCAGAAGGCTCTCAGCCCTCGGCGCCGGCGGCCTGACGCGCGAGCGCGCACCGATCGAGGTCCGCGACGTGCACCCCACGCACTACGGCCGCATGTGCCCGATCGAGACCCCCGAGGGTCCGAACATCGGTCTGATCGGCTCGCTCTCGGCCTTCGCCGAGATCTCCGAGCACGGCTTCGTCACGAGTCCTTACCGGGTCGTCAAGAACGGCACCGTCACCGACGAGGTCGTTCACATCGACGCCAACCAGGAGGAAGTCCTCAAGATCGCGCAGGCCAACACGCCTGTGGATGCCAAGGGCAAGCTTCAGGGCGAGGAGATCCTCTGCCGCACGCAGGCCGGTCAGTACGTGACGGTCTCGGCCAAGGAGGTCGACCTGATCGACGTCTCACCGCAGCAGGTCTGGTCGGTGGCGACGGCGATGATCCCGTTCCTCGAGCATGACGACGCCAACCGCGCACTGATGGGCTCGAACATGCAGCGCCAGGCGGTGCCGCTGCTCGTCCCCGACGCGCCCGTGGTCGGCACCGGCATGGAGTACCGCGCCGCTGTCGACACCGGTGATGTGGTGCTCGCCCAGAGCCCCGGCGTCGTCTCCTACGTCGACGCCGAGAAGATCGTCGTCGACAAGAAGGACGGCGGCCAGGACGAGTATGAGCTGCACAAGTTCATGCGCTCCAACCAGGCCACGCTGATCCATCAGAAGCCGATCATCACCGTTGGCACCAACGTCGTTGCCGGCACCGTGTTGGCCGACGGCAGCGCATCCGACCAGGGCGAGATGGCCCTGGGCAAGAACCTGCTGGTCGCCTTCATGTCCTGGGAGGGTTACAACTTCGAGGACGCGATCATCCTCTCCAAGCGCCTCGTACGGGACGACGAGCTCACCTCGATCCACATCGAGGAGTACGAG
>JBOGYJ010000095.1:0-2275 GCA_050696795.1 Solirubrobacteraceae bacterium
CCATCCGGACTCGACCCTGTTGCGGACGCGACCGATCTTTGCCCGCAAGGGTCCTGTTGAGCCATGGTCGGTGTATCGGCCCTGTCGGGCATGGGCTTGAACTCACCGTGCAGCCCGGCGGATGCGCCCTCATGCGCATACGATCCGCATATTCGAGCAGCGATCCTCCCCGGAGACCGGCTTTGACCCAACATCACCTCGACCGCTTGACGTCCACGGACGCGGGCTTCCTGCACCAGGAGACCCCGAGCGCACACATGCACGTCGGCGGCGTGCTGCTGTTCAAGGGGCCGGCGCCGTGCTTCGAGGACTTCCTCGACCACATCCGCGGGCGCCTGCACCTCGTGCCACGCTACCGCCAGAAGCTGGCGATCCCGCCGGCCGGCAGCGGTCGGGCGCTGTGGGTCGACGACTCGAACTTCAACCTCGAGTACCACGTCCGTCACGCGGCGTTGCCCGCCCCCGGCAGCGAGGCGCAGCTGCTGGAGATGGCGGCGCGGATCGCATCGAATCCGCTCGACCGCACGAGGCCGCTGTGGGAGTTCTGGCTGGTCGAGGGCCTCGAGCCGGCCGTCGGCTCGACGACGGAGCGCTTCGCGATGCTCGCAAAGAACCATCACGCGCTGGTCGACGGCGTCTCCGGGATCGACCTGGCCACGGTGCTGCTCGACTTCGGCCGGGCGCCGACGCAGCTGGACACCGACGAGCTGCGGCCCTGGCAGCCGCAGCCAGAGCCATCCGCGCTCGACCTGCTGGTGGCGGGCGCGCACGACGCACTCGGTGCCGCCGCCGAACTCGCCACGCAGGCACTGAACGCCGCCGCGCAGCCATCACGCACCCTGGAGATCTTGCGTGACGCCGCCGAGGGCATCGGCGAGCTGGTCTGGACGGGACTGAATCCCGCACCCGAGACGCCGCTCAATGTCACCATCGGCTCGCATCGGCGCTACCGCACCGTGCGCCAGCAGCTCGCCGACTACAAGACCGTCAAGAACAGCCTCGGCGGCACCGTCAACGACGTCGTGCTGACCGTCGTCGCGGGCGCGCTTGGCAACTGGCTGCGGTCGCGCGGGATCGCCACCGACGGGCTCGAGATGCGTGCGCTCGTGCCGGTCTCGGTGCGCACTGAAGGCCAGCGCGGCATGCTCGGCAACCGCCTGACGGTGATGCGCGGGCCACTGCCGGTCTACATCCAGGACGCGGCCGCACGGCTGCCGGTCGTGAGTCGGGCGATGGACGACCTCAAGAGCTCGAAGCAAGCGGTCGGCGCCTCGACGCTCGTGGCAGTCAACGACATCGCGCCACCGGCGGTGCTGGCCCAGGCCTCGCGCTTGCAGTTCTCCACGCGACTGTTCAACCTGATGGTCACCAACATCCCCGGGCCCCAGATCCCGCTCTACATCCTCGGCCGCGAGCTGCAGGACCTCTTCCCACTCGCATTCCTGCCGCAGGGGCACGCGCTGGCCGTGGCGATCATGTCCTACAACGGACGGGTCGAATACGGGCTGCTCGGGGACTTCGACGCGCTCCCCGACATCGACCTGATCGCCGGGGGCATCGACGAGACGCTGGCCGAGTTGCTGGCGGCCGCAGGCTCCTCGTCGCAGGTTCTCAGCGCGACGTCGGCGCCGCTGCTGCCGACGTCGCGTCGGCGGCCAGCCAGCGGGCCGGCTGCCGACATGCAGCCGAAGCGAGCCCAGCACCCGCGGCGCAGAGCCAAGCCGGGGCCCGAAACGGGCTGATCGCGCCGGCCAAATACCGCCGCAGAAATATTTTGGGTTTGACCGAGACTTTCGCGGGTATAGAACGTTTACCAGGCACATACAATGGAGCTTCCCCCAACCCCAGCTCCAGTAGGCATCGCCCAGTCTCGTCCGGTTCGTAGTCCGCCCCCCTGAGCCACGGACCGGAGGGTTGTGCCACATTAGGCGGGTCCGAAATGATTCGGGCCCGCCTAATTTTTGGCTGCGGAGCCCGCTTATACGCCTACGGGAACGAACTATTGCGGACCGTTTCAGTCCTCAATAGATTGGGCATAGGTCAGCCCCTGTCCGCAATTGGTGAGATGCTGCGCCCACCATGATTGAGACCTCCGCACGACTGCTGGCCCTGCTCTCGCTGCTACAGGTGCGCCGCGAGTGGACCGGCCAGGAACTCGCCGACCGACTCGAGGTCGGTCCCCGCACGATCCGCCGAGATGTCGACAAGCTCCGCTCGCTCGGCTACCCCGTGCAGGCAGCCCCCGGTGTCGCGGGCGGCTACCGGCTCGGCGCCG
>JBOGYJ010000096.1:0-11294 GCA_050696795.1 Solirubrobacteraceae bacterium
GAGGTCGAGCCGCAGGATGAGGTCGAGCCCCAGGACGAGGTCGAGCAGCAGGCGGCCGAGCCGCAACTCGATCCCGAGGTTGCCGCCCGCCGCGATGCGGCGCTCGCTCATGTACGCAAGTTCGGGGACCCCGTGCTCAAGACCAAGGCGCGTCCGGTCGGGCGCTTCGACGAGGCCCTGCGTCAGGAGGTGGAGCGCATGGGTCTGTTGATGGACGACGCGCTCGGGATCGGGCTCGCCGCCACGCAGGTCGGCGTGCTGCACAGGCTGCTCGTCTACCGCGTCCAGACCGGGGCGCAACTGGCGGCGCTCGTCAACCCCGTGATCGAGTGGTCCTCCAAGGAGGAGGAAATCGCCGAGGAGGGCTGCCTGAGCTTGCCTACGGTACACGTCGATGTCGAGCGGCCGGTGCACGTCCGCGTGACGGCCCAGGACGAGTCCGGCGAACCGATCCTGATCGAGGCGTCGGGCCTCGAGGCGCGCGTGATCCAGCACGAGATGGACCACCTCGATGGCGTCCTGATCCTCGACCGCACGCTGCGCGATCAACGCAAGGACGCGATGCGAAGTCTGCGCGAGTGGCAGGAACAGCACAGCTAGTGAGCGACCACCAGGTGTGAGGACCGTCTATCTCGGCACGTCCGACTTCGCCGCGGCGGTATTGCGGCGGCTCAACGACTCGCCCCACGCGCCGGCTCTCCTGGTCAGTCGCCCCGACAGCCCCCAGGGTCGCGGCCGCAGGCTGACGCCGCCGCCGACCGTCACGGTCGCGCACGCGCTTGGAATCGAGATCTTCCAGCCCGACTCCGTCAACGCGGAGGAGGCGGTCGCACGGATCGACGCCGTGGAGCCGGCGGCCCTGATCGTGTGCGCCTTCGGTGCGCTGATCAAGGAGCCGCTGCTGTCGCGGCACCCGATCCTCAACGTGCACCCGTCAGTGCTGCCGCGCTGGCGCGGCGCCGCCCCGATCGAGCGCGCGATCCTCGCCGGCGACGCCGAGACCGGAGTCTCGATCATCCGCCTGACCGCGGGTCTCGACAGCGGGCCCGTCTGCCTGCAGCAGCGCGTCCCGATCGAGCCCGAGGACGACTACGGGACGCTGGCGGCGCGACTGGAGCGGCTCGGCGGCGATCTGCTCGTGCGTGCGCTCGACGAGCAGCCCGCCTGCGTGGATCAGCCTGAGGCCGGCGTGACCTACGCCGAGAAGCTCACGGCCGGCGACCGCCGGCTCGACCCCTCCGAGCCCGCCGACGCGCAGGCGCGCCGGGTGCGGGCGCTCAGCCCCCATATCGGCGCCTACCTGGAGCAGCGGGACGGCAGCCGTCTCGGCGTCTGGAAGGCCCGCGCGGTGGGCGACGAGCTGGAGCTGCTGACCGTGCAGCCACCCGGGAAGCGGCCGATGGCGTGGGCCGACTACGCGCGAGGCCACCGGCGGTGAGCGTGGCTCCTGCCCGTCGCGCTGCCTACACCGTCATCCGTCGCGTGTTCGAGCAGGGCGCCTTCGCCGACCGCGCGCTGCACACCACCGCCGCCGAGCTCGACACGCGCGACCGCGCACTGGCGATGACGCTCGCCTACGGGACCGTGCAGCGCATGCGCACGCTCGACCACCTGCTCTGCGCCTTCGTCTCGCGACCGCTCGAGCGGCTGGAACCGCCGGTGCTGGCAGCGCTGCGGCTTGGCATGTTCCAGCTGCTCTACCTCGGCGGCGTGGCCGACTACGCCGCCGTCAACGAGAGCGTCGAGCTGGCCAAGCGCGAGAGCCGTGGCGGCGCGCAGCTGGTCAACGCGGTGCTGCGCCGCGCGAGCCGCGAGGCGGAGACGCGCCTCGCCAAGCTCGACGACGAGACGCCACAGCGGGCGGCCGTACTGCACTCGGTTCCGGACTGGCTGGCGGAGCTGTGGTGGCGCGAGCTCGGACCGGAGCGCGCCCGCGCGCTGCTCGCCAGCGTCAACACGCCCGCCGAGTCCTCGATCCGTGTGAACACGCTGAGGACGACGCCTGAGCAACTGAAAGCCGCGCTTGATCGATCCCACCCACCCAGCGTGGCTCGCTACGCACCCCCATGGGAGGACCACCCTGGGCTCCCGGATCTCCCCGAGGCGCTCGTGCTCGAGGGCGCCTTCGACGCGTTCGGCTCGGAGCCGTTCAAGCAGGGCGAGCTGATGCCCCAGGCGCGCGGCTCGGCCGTGGTCGCACGCGTGCTCGCACCCCAGGCCGGGGAGCGCGTGCTCGACCTCTGCGCCGCCCCCGGGGGCAAGACCACGCATCTCGCCGCGCTGATGGGCGGGGAGGGGGAGCTCGTCGCCGTTGAGCTCCATCCGGGACGCGCGCGGGCGCTCGAGCAGACCTGCCGCCAGATGGGCGCGCGAATCGCGCGCGTCGTGCAGGTCGACGCACGCGAATTCCATGATCCTCAGCCATTTGATCGTGTGCTCGTCGATCCGCCCTGCAGCGGGCTGGGAACCCTGCAGGCGCGGCCCGATCTGCGCTGGCAGCCACAGCGTGCTCAGATCGGAGCGCTGGCGGAGAAGCAGGCGCAGCTGCTGCGCGCCGGCGCCGAGAAGCTGCGGTCGGGCGGCTCGCTGGTCTATTCGGTCTGCACGATCAGCCGCCAGGAGTCCGATGAGGTCGTGGATCAGTTCCTCGCAGAGGCGGCCGACTTCAGCTGTGACGACCGCTGGCAGCTGCTGCCGAGCACCGATGGCACCGACGGATTCTTCATCGCGCTGCTACGGCGCGCGTAGCTGCTCACGTTAGAGTTGCAGATGTGGACGAGGTGCAGGCGATCATGGGGCCCGAGTGCCCGAACTGTCACGAGCCGTGGTTGCGCCCCAGCGCGCGGCCGGGCCGCTACCGCTGCCTGTATTGCATGAGCCGCTACGAACTGCAGTCCGTCTGCCCCGACTGCGGCGAACATTCGACGATCGTGCGCATGTCGACAACTGCCATCGTCGTCTGCAACCACTGCCAGGGCAGCATGCTCAAACCGCTATGAGAGAGGCTCGAAGTTGAGCGACGCCGAGCGCATCCGCTCGCGTGAGGTCGCGCCCTCGATCCTCGCCGCCGACCTGTCCCGGCTGGGCTCGCAGGTCGACGAGGTGCTGGCGGCCGGCGCGCGCGTGATCCACGTGGATGTGATGGATGGACACTTCGTGCCGCCCATCACCTTCGGCCCGAACGCCGTTGCGGCGATCGCCGAGCGGGTGCACGCCGCTGGGGCGATCATCGACGTGCACCTGATGATCGAGCGCCCGGAGCGCCAGATTCCCGAGTTCGTCAGGGCCGGCGCCGACGGCATCACGGTCCACGTCGAGGCAACCCCGCACGTCCACTACGCGCTGCAGGCGGTGCGCGAGGGCGGCTGCACGGCGGGGGCGGCGATCTGCCCGGCGACACCCGTCACCGCGGTGGCGGATGCGGCCGCCGACGGCGTGCTCGATCTGGCGCTGTGCATGAGCGTGAATCCGGGCTGGGGCAACCAGACGCTGATCCAGCACTCGTTCACGAAGCTAGCGGAGCTGCGCTCGATGCTCCCGAAAACAGTCGGGATCGAGGTCGACGGTGGCGTCAACGCCGCCACCGCGCGCAGCGTCGCCGACGCCGGCGCGAATCTCCTGGTGGCCGGGACCGCTGTGTTCGGAGCCGCCGATCCTGGCGCCGCCTTCCAGGAGATCGCTGCGGCCGCCTGGGCTGCTCGCTGAACCGGCCCATCGAGCGGGCCTATTCTTCAGTGGGTGTTGCCAGTGACCAGCGAATTCGACGCGCGTCAGCTGGCGCGCGCGATCGACCTCGCGGCGCTCGGCGGAAGTCGCGTGAGCCCTAACCCCCGTGTGGGGGCGGTGCTCGTGCGCGACGGCAGGGTCATCGGCGAGGGCTATCACCAGGAGACCGGCGGTCCGCACGCCGAGGTCGAGGCGATCCGCAGCGCCGGCGACGAGCAGCTCGTGGGCGCCACGATCTACGTGTCGCTCGAGCCCTGCTGCCACCAGGGGCGCACCCCGCCCTGCACCGACGCGATTCGCGAAGCGGGGATCGCGCGCGTGGTCGTCGCCTCCGACGACCCCTCGGCACACGCTGCCGGTCGCGGGCTCGGGATCCTGCGCGACGAGGGCATCGAGGTGGTGGTCGCCGACGGCGAGCTGGCAACCCGCGCCCGCCTGCTGAACCAGCCGTTCCGCAAGCATGCACGCACCGGGCGCCCCTGGGTGATGTTCAAGTCGGCGATGTCGGTCGATGGCAAGGTCGCCACCCGCAGCGGCGACTCGAAATGGATCTCCGGCGAGGCCAGCCGTGAGTTGGTGCACGAGTGGCGCGCGGGCAGCGACGCGGTCGCGGTCGGGATCGGCACGGCGCTGGCCGACGACCCGCTGCTCACCGCCAGGGTCGGTGGGGCCGGCTCAGGGACGCTGGCGAGCAGACAGCCCCGCCGGGTGATCTTCGACTCGCTCGCGCGGCTGCCGCTCAGCGCGCGGCTGCTGGACGGCGCGGCGACGACCCCGCTGACGGTCGTCGTCTCTCGCGCCGCGCCGCGCACCAACACCGACGCCCTTCAGACACGCGGGGTCGAGGTCATCTGCGCGACTGGCGAGAACGAGCAGGCACGCGTGCGCTCGGCGCTCGACCAGCTCGGCGCCGCCGGCATCACATCATTGCTGCTCGAAGGCGGACCGAAGCTGGCGGGCGTGTTCCTGGACGCGGGCGAGGTCGACGAGGTCCGGCTGTTCGTCGCGCCGCTGCTGATCGGCGGCCGCGGAGCACGGGATCCGCTCGAGAGCGAGGGTGTCGAGACGGTCGCCGACGCGGTGCGCGCGCTCACGCTCGCCTGCGAGCCCATCGGCGACGATTGGCTCCTCAGCGCACGGATCAAGGAGTGGTGATTTGTTCACGGGACTGGTGGCCGACCTCGGCGAGATCATGGATGTCGAGCGCTCGACGGAGGGCGTGGTCCTGCACGTCGCGAGCAAACTCGCCGGTGAGCTTGTCGACGGTGACTCGATCTCTGTCAACGGCGTCTGCCTGACGGCAACCGCGGTAGCCGGCGGCTCGTTCAGCGCCGATGTCATGAACGAGACGCTGCGGCTCAGCTCGCTGGCCGGGGCCGGCCCCGGAACGCACGTGAACCTCGAGCTCGCGATGCGGCTGGAGGACCGCCTCGGCGGACACATGGTCCAGGGGCACGTGGACGGCGTCGGTGCGATCACGGCTGTCGTCCCAGACGGCTTCGCACGGCGGCTGACGATCGACACCGGCCCGGAGTTGCTGCGTTACATGGTCCACAAGGGGTCGATCACCGTAGATGGGGTATCGCTAACGATTGCAGGCCTAAACGATCGATCATTTACCGTTTCACTGATACCGGAGACGATTGAACGCACAAATCTCGGTCGCGCTGAGCCAGGGAACACGGTCAACCTCGAGGTTGACGTGCTGGCGAAGTACGTCGAACGGCTGATGCCAGGAGGGACAGGATGGTGACGACAGTGAAGAGCCCGTTCGCCACGATCGAAGAGGCGATAGAAGACATCCGCCAGGGCAGGATGGTCGTCGTATGCGACGACGAGGATCGTGAGAACGAGGGCGACCTGACGATGGCCGCGCAGTTCGTGACACCCGAGGCGATCAACTTCATGGCCAAGGAGGGGCGCGGGCTGATCTGCTTGTCACTGACGCCCGAGCGCTGCGATGAGCTCGGTCTCAACCTGATGGCCGCCAAGAACGAGTCGCCGTTCGAGACGCCGTTCACCGTCTCGATCGAGGCGCGCACGGGCGTCAGCACCGGCATCTCCGCCGCCGATCGCGCCCGCACGATCCAGGTCGCCATCGACCCGAAGACGAGCCCGCGCGAGCTGGTGCAGCCCGGTCACGTGTTCCCGCTCAAGGCTAAGGTCGGGGGTACGCTCGAACGCGTCGGCCAGACCGAGGCCGCCGTCGACCTGGCGCGGCTGGCGGGGCTGATCCCGGCTGGCGTGATCTGCGAGGTCATGAACGACGACGGCACCATGGCCCGCGTGGCCGACCTGACCGAGTACTGCACCCGGCACGGGCTGAAGATGATCACGGTGGCGGACCTCGTCGCCTACCGCCGACGCACCGAGAAGCTCGTCGAGCGCGTCGTCTCGACGCGACTGCCGACGACGTTCGGGGACTTTGTGGCGATCGGCTACCGCTCGATGCTCGACGGCAAGCATCACGTCGCGCTGGTCAAGGGCGACGTCGAGGGGGAGCAGGACGTGCTCGTGCGCGTCCACTCCGAGTGCCTGACCGGCGATGTCTTCCACTCACTGCGCTGCGACTGCGGCGAGCAGCTCGAGTCGGCCCTGACGACGATCGAGGAGCAGGGCCAGGGTGTGCTGCTCTACCTCAGCCAGGAGGGGCGTGGCATCGGCCTGCTCAACAAGCTGCGGGCGTACAAGCTGCAGGAGGAAGGGCTCGACACCGTCGAGGCCAATCTCCGGCTCGGCCTGCCAGCGGATCTGCGCGACTACGGCATCGGTGCACAGATCCTGGTCGACCTCGGTCTGAGCAGCATCCGCATCCTCACCAACAACCCCAAGAAGATCTCGGGGCTGGCCGGCCATGGGCTGTCCGTCACCGACCAGGTGCCGATCATCCACGCGCCCAACCCTCACAACGAGGCATACCTGCGCGCGAAGCAGGAGAAGATGGGCCACACGCTCCACCACCAGGGCCTTGCGTACGACGAAGAGATGTTCCACGACGAGCACCGAGCCGGCCGGCCTGGGATCGGGCGCCGAGAGGACACCGATGGCGAGTGATGACCGCGTCGCATTGTGCGTCGCCCGCTTCTATGCCGAGCTCGCCGATGCGCTCGAGCAGGGCGCGCGCGACGCGCTCGGCGAGGCCGGCATCACCGAGATCGACACCTTCGACGTGCCCGGCGCCTTCGAGCTGCCGTTGATTGGCCGCTACGCCGCCGAGAGCGGCCGCTACGCGGCGATCGTCGCGCTCGGTGCCGTGATCCGCGGCGAGACAGACCACTACGCCTACGTCTGCAGCGAGACCGCGCGCGGGCTTCAGGACATCCAGCTCGGGACCGGCGTCCCGATCGGCTTCGGCGTGCTCACCGTGGACAACGCCGACCAGGCGCGGGCACGCGTCAAGGGCGGGAGCAAGCGCGACAGCGGGCGCCACGCGGTGGAGGCGGCATTGGCCTCGCTCGCGGTCAAACGAGAGCTCTCGGAGCGGCCACGGAGGGCGGGCTTCTCCGTATGAGGCGCCATCGGTGAGCGAGCGGCCGCCCGACCCTGGGATCGAGGATCTGATCCAGATCGGCGCGGCGGCGGCCGCACTCGGGGTCAGCATCGACACGCTCAGGCGCTGGGAGCGTGCGGGGCGGGTGAGCTTCGAGCGCCGCGGCAACCGCCGCTACATGTCCTCGGGCGAGCTCTCCAAGCTGCTGCATGAGCGCGGTGCCACCGGCCGCTCGAGCGCCCGCAACCACTTCACAGGCGTCGTCGTCGCAGTCAAGCGTGACGATGTCATGGCCCAGATCGACCTCGTCTGTGGGCCGTTTCGCTTGGTCTCGCTGATGTCGCGTGAGGCAGCCGATGATCTCGGGCTGAAGCCCGGTGTGAGCGCGACCGCGGTGGTCAAATCGACCAACGTAGTCGTCGAGACGCGCTGATGCGCTACATGCGCGACAGCAGCCAGTCGTAGATCTCGCCGAGGTGATTCTCGTAGAGCGTGAGGTGGCCGTCCTCGTCGGTCAGGCCGGCCTCGACCCCGGGAATGTTGCGCGCGAGCCACTCCCCATGCGCGAAGGGCACGAACCGATCCTGGCGGCCGTGCAGCAGCAGCACCGGCCTGCGGATCTGGGCGAGCGCGAAGCCCCAGGGGCCAAGTACCGCGACGCCGTCGTCCCACCAGCCATCTGACCCAGGCGCGAGACCGTCACGCAGCGTGTCCACGAAGAACTTTGCGAAGTCGTCCGTCAGTACGGCCGCATCGACCGGAGACAGGATCGACTGGAACGCCTCGAGCAGCTCGGTCGCCCCGAGCTGCAGGTACTCGCGACGGTTGGCCTCGCACTTCTCACGGGCGGCCGCGCGGTCACTGAAGTGCAACTGAACTTCGTCGACGTTGAGCTTGCCCATGCCGGCGAAGTAGTCGAGGCCCTCCGCGCCCCAGGGCGCGAGGCTGGCGAGCACCGCCACGGCGGGCGCGAGGTCCTCGAGCAGCGCCGCGCACGCGAGCGCGTGCGGCCCGCCGCCCGAGGCGCCGTAGATCCCCAGCCGCTCGATCCCGAGGCCGGCCGCGATCGTCCGCACATCGCCGGCGCAGTCGGCCACGGTTCTGCCCTCGTGGCGCGCGGAGCCGCCGTACGCGGGACGGTCGTAGGAGATCAGGCGGACCCCGTGCCGCCGCGCCACCTCTGCGTCACGTGCGTAGAGCAGGCGCGAGTTGGGCATGCCGCCGTGGAACAGGATCGGTTTTCCGTCAGGGTCGCCGGCTTCCTGAACGAGCAGGGCCCGGTCATCTGCGGTGCTCAGCGTGCGATCGAGCATGCGCGCACCCTATTACGCTGACACCAGTTGTGCCGGGGAATAAAACCACGCCAGATGCGTATACTGAGCCGCCGTATGTCAAAGGTCTGTCACGTATGCGCGAAGGGTCCGTCCTTCGGCCACTCCCGCAGCCATTCGATGGTTGCCACCAACCGCCGTTTTGATCCGAACCTCCAGCGCGTGCGGATCAACGATGGCGGTACGCCGCGTCGCGTGTACGTTTGCACGCGCTGCCTCAAGGCCGGCAAGGTCACCAAGGCTCGCTAGCCGGGCTCGCAGTGAGCGATCCCGCGATTATTCGCTTCCGCGCGCTCGTGGAGGCGGGTCTTGTCGCGCTCCAAGAGCGGCGGCAGGAGGTCAATGATCTGAACGTCTTCCCGGTCGCCGATGGCGACACGGGAGACAACATGGTGCTGACGATGCGCGCCGTGCTCGACGAGCTGGATCGCATCCTCGAAACCTCGGAGGAGCGCACGCTCGACGAGATCGGCCGCGAGGAGATCGTCGACTCTGTGGCGCGCGCGGCGTTGCTCGGCGCCCGCGGCAACTCGGGCGTGATCCTCTCGCAGCTGATCCGGGGCGCCGCCGAGGAGCTAGTCAGCCGCCCGGGCGAGCTGATCGACGCGACGCTGATCGGCGCGGCGCTGGCCAACGCGGCGGATCGCGCCTACGCCTCGGTGCGCGAACCGGCGGAGGGGACGATCCTGACGGTCGCGCGCGAGATGGCTCACCAGATCGTGACCGACCTGGCGCACAGTCCCGAGGGGCAGCGTATGGACCCCGACGCGGCGCCGGGACAGCAGGACGCGGCGATCGCCGCCGCGCTGGAGCGGGCCGTGACGACCGGCCAGGAGTCGGTCAAGCGCGGTCCCGAGCTGCTCGCCGCGCTGCGCGATGCCGGCGTGGTCGACGCCGGCGGCTATGGGTTGACGATCATCTTCGCGGGGGTCGTGGCGGCGCTGCGCGGCGACGAGCCGCCGGAGCTCGACCACTACGCGCCCGCGCGCATCAGCCATCCCGAGCACCACTCGAGCACGTATCGCTTCTGCACGAACTTCGCCGTCACCGGCACCGGGCTGAGCTCGGGGCGCTTCATCGCGCCGCTGGAGGAGCTGGGCGACTCGGTGCTGGTCGTGGGCGACGCGACGACGCTGAAGGTGCACGTGCACACCGACGAGCCCGAGCGGGCCACGGCGATATTCGCACGGGCGGGCGAGGTTTCGCGTCTGGACGTGGCCGACATGCGGCTGCAGATGAGCGACCGGGAGCAGCGGCTCCGTGACGGCGTCGGCGCCGCCCTCGACGGCCTCGCGGGCGACGGCGCCGGTCCCGCGGGCGCCCTTGCCGCTCGCCCGGGCGACGGCGCCGGCCAGGACGGGATCGCGAATGGCTCGATCGCCCCGGCCGCGCCGGGTGCCGGGCGTCCTCTCGAGGACGCTCCCCGCGCGCGCTGCGGCGCGGTGGCGGTCGTCAGCGGCGAGGGTCTGCGGAGGATGTTCGAGGCGTTGGGCGTACACACGATCGACGGCGGCCCGACGCTCAACCCGTCCACCTACGACCTGCTCGCGGCAATCCACGAGGTGCAGGCCGAGGAGGTCGTGGTGCTGCCCAACTCGGCGAACGTGATCATGGCCGCCGAGCACGCTGCCGAGCTGTCGGACAAGCAGGTGCTGGTCGCCCGTGCGACCAGTCAGCAGGCCGGTCTCGCCGCCGCGGTCGCGCTCGAGTCCGATCGCACGGTGCAGGAGAACGCGCAGGCGCTCAACGAGGCCCTCGCCAACCTGCGCACGGGTGCGGTCGCGCAGGCGGCGCGCGACGATGCGCAGGGGCGCTTCGGGCGCGGCGAGGCGGTCGGCTTCGTGGCCGACGAGGTGGTTGCCTGGGGCGAGCCCGAGACGACCCTGCGGGTGGTGCTCGAGGCGCTCGCCGACGGCGCGGAACTGGTCAGCGTGCTCGCCGGACGCGACGCGCCATTGCGGGCCGCGGAGATCGGCGGCCTGCTCGGCGACGGGGTCGAGCTCGAGCTGCACGACGGCGGTCAGCCGGCCTACTGGTGGCTGCTGGCCGCCGAGTAGGGCCGAACCACTCTCCCGAGGATACCATAGTTACACGCACTTTGTAAAGAGCAAGCCGCGCCTGGCGATCTCTGTCTTTCGGCCCTCGGCCTCATGGACCCGGCCGTGACGACCGCCGCGCAGGGCATGATCCGAAACGAAGATGCCCCCCGCCGCGACAGCCACACAGCAGATCGCTCGGGCGGCGCCGCGCGCGTTCGCGTCCGCCCGAGGCATGAGCCGTGAGGAGCTGCTCGGTGCCGCTGTGCGCTGGCCGCGGCCCTCGCGTCTGGAGGACCCGCTGGATGTGCCCAGGGACGGCAAGCTCGCCTCCGGGCTGGAGGCGCTGGGGCTGACGAGCGTGGGCGCGCTGCTGGAGCACCTGCCGCGGGACAGCCGCGAGGCACGCACGGTGGCGGCGCTGAAAACGGGCGAGCCGGCGACGGTCGCGGTGGAGGTTCGCGGGATCGCCACGCGCGCGGTGCGAAGGCGGGGGATGAAGCCGCTGGTCGAAGCGAGCGTGTTCGACGCGACCGCGAGCATCCGCGCGACGTTCTTCAACCAGCCGTGGCTGGCGCAGCGCTACGCGCCGGGGACGCGGCTGATCCTGCACGGCAAGACGACGGAGCGGGGAACGTTCAACGTCGCCCACCACGCGCTCGCCGCCGGCGCGCTCGGCGATTGCTTCCCGGCCGCCGACTCGCCCGGAGC
>JBOGYJ010000097.1:0-10092 GCA_050696795.1 Solirubrobacteraceae bacterium
GCGCTCGACATCGGCCCGGCGATCGCGGGCCGCGCCGGCAGCCGCCTGCTTTGCGGCCAGCGCCTCATTGCACGCGCGCAGGTCGTCACGCACGAGCTCCCAGCGGGCCTCGAGCGCCTGACGCTCGAGCCGGGCGTGCAGCTCGGCAGCCTCCGACTGGCGCTTGAGCGGCCGCAGCCGAGATCGTGCCTCGCGCTCTACGTCGAGCGCTCGATCCAGGTTGTCCTGCGTGCGCGCGAGCTTCAGCTGGGCTCGGCGCCTCCGCTTGCGGTGCTTGCCCAGGCCGGCGGCCTCCTCGATCAGCAGCCGCCGGTCGCGCGGCTTGGAGGTGACGATCGCCTCGACACGACCTTGGGAGATGACCGAGTGCATCTCCTTGCCGAGGCCGGTATCGGAGAGCACCTCGATCACGTCGATCAGACGGCACTTGGCGCCGCTGATGCGGTACTCGCCGTCGCCGCTGCGCTCGAGCCGCCGCATGATCGAGACCTCTGGCCCAAGCCCGAGCACTCCCTCGCTGTCATCGAGCACCAGCTCGACCATCGCGCTGCTGGCAGCCTGGCGGCCGGGTGCGCCACCGAAGATCACGTCCTGCATCGAGTGACCACGCACGGCCATCGGCGACTGCTCGCCCAGTGCCCACAGCACCGCGTCTGTGACGTTGGACTTGCCCGAGCCGTTCGGTCCAACGATCACGCTCGTGCCGGGCCCGAACTCGAGCCGGGTGCGATCGGGGAACGACTTGAACCCCTTCATCGTGATGCTCTTCAGGTACACCGCGCCTCCGCTCCCCTATCGAGTCTTTCCGCCGACAGCAACGTGCGCGAGCGCCTCCTCGGCGGCCGCCTGCTCCGCGTCCTTCTTGCTGCGGCCGACCCCGCGCCCGATCTCCTCCTCGCCGATCATGGCGACGATCGTGAAGGTCCGATCGTGCGGCGGCCCACTCTCGTCGACCACCTCATAACCCACCAGCGCCCCGCGCCGGGCGAGCCGTTCCTGCAACGCCGACTTGAAGTCGACCGGCCGCTCGAGCGCGTCCGCGAGCTCTGCCTGAAAGGCCTCAACCACGGCGCCTGCCACACGCTCATAGCCGAACTCCAGGTAACAGGCGCCGATCACCGCCTCCGTGATCGAAGCGAGCACGCGCTCGGTGGAGATGAGATTGGGAATGCTGGCCGCCGCGCCCGCTGGCGCGGCTTCCGTCAGGCGCTCCGGCACGCCGAGTCGCTCGGCGACAGTGCGACACGACCTGCCCGACACCGTCTGCGCGCGGATCTTCGTCAGCTCGCCGGCACCGAAGCGCTCGAGCAGCGGAAAGATGTGCGAGGTGATCGCCAGCGAGAGCACGCTGTCCCCGAGAAACGCCAGCCGCTCGTATGAGTCGGCCCGCTTGGGCGTCCACGAGGCGTGCGTGAAGACGGTTCCCGAGAGCTCCTCAGGCAGAGCGTCGAGCAGTTCCCGCAGCCGCGCGACCGGTTCCCGGTCTTCGCCCGAGCTAGTCGCCACCGGCGGTGTCGCTCGCGGTCGTGGCGCCACTCGCGAGCACAAACTCAACCGCCTGACCGACGGTGAGAATCCTGGCAGCTTCCTCATCAGAGATCTTCACGCCGTAGCTGTCCTCCAGTTCCTGGACGAGCGTGTATAGATCGAGGGAATCGGCATCCAGGTCCTCCCGGAACCTGGTGGCCTCCTCGATCCCGGCAGGATCGATCTCGAGCTCGTCGGCGAGGTGGACGCGGATCGCGCTGAGGATCTGCTCACGAGTCATGGACCAGCTACCGTAGCCCCGCGCTCGGACGGGGAAACCGCTTCTGCAGGCTTTGCAGCGGTTTCGCCTAAGTCGCTCTCCGCGTCGTCGGCGGAAGCCCGGGTGCCGGGCTTGCGCAGAGCCCCGGCTTCCTCGAGCGCCGCACGCGTGCGAGCGATCACGTTCTCATCAACCCCGCGCGCGGCCACCTCGATCGCGCGCGCAAAGCCACGCCGTGTGAAGCGTCCGTGGCAGACGATGCCGATCTGGCGCAGGCCGAGCATGTAGGCGCCGCCCGTGACCTCAGGGTCGATCTCCTCACGCAGCCCCATGATCGAGGGGCGCAGCAGAAAGCCGCCGACCTTGGCGCGCAGCGAGCGGTTGGCCGCATCGCGCAGCAGGTGCAGTGTCTCCGACGAAACGCCCTCGATCAGCTTGAGCGCGATGTTGCCGATGAAGCCGTCGGCAACGACGACATCGACGACGTTCTGCAGCGCGACCGTGCCCTCGATGTTGCCGACGAAGTTGAGACCGGCGCCACCGCCGGCGCTGAGGCGCTCGTGCACCTCCTTGAGGTCCGGGGTGCCCTTGGCCGGCTCCTCGCCGTTGGAGAGCAGCGCGACGCGCGGCGAATCGATCCCGAGCACCGCCTGCGCGAAGGCGGAGCCCATGTGCGCGAACTGCACCAGGTGCTCGGGGCGGCAGATGACGTTCGCGCCGACGTCGAGCAGCAGCAGCGGCCCGACTCCCGGGCGCGGCAGCGGCAGCGCCAGCGCCGGGCGGTAGATCCCGCGGTCGCGCTTGAGGTTGAAGAGCCCGGCGGCAAGTGCCGAACCCGTCGATCCGCCGGACACGAGCGCCTGCGCCCTGCCCGCGGCAACAGCCCTGGCGGCCTGCACGATCGATGCCTCGGGGGTCGAGCGCACCGCGTAGGCTGGATCGCTCGCCTTGGCGATCGAGATCGGCGCGTCGACCAGCTCCACCCCGTCGGGGACCGCGGAGATCCGAGCCGCATCCGCGAACAGAAGCACGCGCACGCCGCGCGCCGCGGCCAGCGACGCGCCCTGCGCTACCTCATTTGGGCCGAGATCGGCCCCGTTGCCATCGACGGCGACGGTCACCATCGGTGACTGACGCCTAGCTGAGAGATGAGTCGGTGGCAACCACGGTGCGCCCCCGATAGCTACCGCAGACCGGGCACACACGGTGCGGCAGACGCGGGCTGTGGCACTGGGGGCACGCGTTCGTCGCGGCTGCGCTCGCCTTGTGGTTCGAGCGGCGCTTGGTCGTGCGTGAGTGAGACTGCTTTTGCTTGGGAACGGCCATGACCGAGGAAGGTAGCACGCTGCTGCGTGTCAGCTGTCGAACCTGATCTCGGAGAGCTTGGCCCAGCGCGGATCGGGCTCCGATTCGTGGCCGTGTTCCGCGCCTGCGGTGTTCAGGTTGGCGCCGCACACCGGGCAGAGCCCGGAGCAGTCCTCGCGACAGAGGATCGCGCGCGGGAGGTTGAGTGCAAGCGCGTCACGCGCCCACCCTCCGAGATCGAGGACGCCGGCTTCGACATAGGGCGAGTCGAGCTCCTCGCCGGAACCGGGCTGAGATATCTCGCGAGCGTCGATCTGGTAGCTGGCATCGGCCGGCTCGAGGCAGCGCATGCACGGTCCGCGCAGCGTGGCCGCGAAGCGCAGGCGCAGCGCATATCCCTGCCCCGTCGTACGGGAGATCTCGAGGCGCACGGGCAGCACCGGCGGCTCGACGGCATAGCTGTCGGCACCGAGCGTGAACGGCTCCATGCCCACGTCGAGCTCGATCTGCCGCCCTTCACCGGAGGCGAGCCGCAGGCCACCGAGGTCGAAGTTGTCGATCGCAGAGCCCATTGGGGTCCAGCTTAGGGATAGGCCCTTAGAGTCCACAAAGGTTTGCCATCAGGATTGACTCATGCCTCGCGCAGCGCACTCAATTCCTCGCCCGCGAGCGCGACCGCGCCAACCGCAGAGAGCACGATGCCCAGCACCAACGGGACCAGGGTCGTGCCGTGCGCCAGCGGCTCGTGGTACAGCAGCACGCCGGCCATGATCAGGCCGTTGGCCGAGACCGTCGTGCTCGCGGCGGACACGCTGGCGGCGTTGGCGCGTGCGAACGCGTGCTGGATCAGCGACAGCGACCAGACGCTCAACGCGATCATCAGCCACGGCCCGGGCGTCACCAGCAGCTTGACGATCGCCGCCCCCCCGTCGCGGACCACCCGGTCGGCGATCTCCTTGGTGAAGACACCGGTGGCGACGAACAGGATGCCGACCGCCGCGCCCTTGAGAATGCCGCTGCGCGAACGCGCGAACAGCGCCGCGGGGACGGCCAGCACGACCGCCGTGAGCACCTCCGTGAGGTCTGAAAGCGGCGGCGCGGCGGCGCCGGAGCCGATCACGCTCGAGGCCACCAGCACGCCGCCGACGCCGAGCAGCGCCACCCCCGAGAGCTCCAGCCGCGTGAAGCGCTCGCCCAGCCAGCGGTGCCCGGCGACGACCAGGCCGCCGCGACCCAAGCTGCGCAGACTGGTGACGACAGGCACCGGCACCAGGCCGAGAGAGGCTGCTTCCGCGGTCCACGCGAGTAAGCTCAGCGCCATCGCCAGCAGCCACCACGGTCTGCGGATCAGGGTGGCAAGCAACCCGAGGCCCCGCTCGCCGACGCCGACCTGCATCATCTCTCGCTTTTCCAGGGCGGCAGCGGCACTGTTCGTGAGCCCGCAGATGAGCGCGAGCGCGCTACCCAAAAAGAACATCGATTACAGGAGCATTCAGTGCAAGACGGGCACCCGAAGTTGGCAGCGACGGAAGCGATCGTATCGCCCCCCGAGCCGTCACGGCCCAGCAGTCCAAGGAAGGTTCTGATCCTCTCGGGTGAGATGGGCGAAGGCCACAACGCCGCTGCTGCCGCGATAACCGAGGCGATCGCCGAAGTCTGGCCCGGATGTGAGGTCGAGCGGTTCGACACGCTCGAGCTCTGGGGCCGCCCGTTCTCTCGCTTCATGAGCCGCGGCTACGAGATCCAGATCCGCCTGCTGCCGCTCACCTATGAGGTCTTCTACGACGCGCTCTGCGCGTCGCCCATGTTCGCCGCGTTCAGCAAGCTGGCCATCGGCAGCTTCTTCGGACGCCGCCTGCAGGGCTTCCTCAAGACCCACGACGCCGACCTGGTGATCTCCACCTATCCCTTCGGTTCCGCCGCGCTGCACTGGCTGCGCACGCGCCAGTCCTACAAGGTGCCGGCTGTCACCTACATCCCCGCCTTCCACGTGCATCCGGTGTGGGCCTACGCCGGGATCGACCAGCACTACGTGATGTACGACACCGCACCGGACCATGCCGAAACGGCGGGTTTCGAGCGGACGATGAGAGTTGGCGCGCCGCCCGTCAAACTGGGCTTTGGAACCGTCTCCAAGAAGGAGGCGCGCGAGCGCCTCGGACTCGATCCGGATCGCTTCATCCTGCTCACCACCGGCGGCGCCTGGGGCCTCGGCGGGATCGACGAGGCCGTGCAGTCGCTGACCGCCTCGGGGATCGACCGGTTGCAGGTGATCGCGGTCTGTGGCAGGAGCACCCGGCTGCTCGAGCGCCTGCGGAGCATGGGCATTTCCGAGGAGCGGCTGCTCACGCTCGGCTACGTGACCAACATGCATGAGATCATGGCCGCGGCCGACGTGGTCGTGACCAATGGCGCCGGCGTGACCGTGCTCGAAGCGCTGCGCACGCCGCGCCCGGTGATCGCGTTCAAGCCACTGGCCGGCCATGGCAAGGCCTCGACGGAGGAGATGATGCGCCGTGACCTCGCGCTGCGCGCTGACGACATCAGCGAGCTCGTCTCGGTTGTGCGCGAGCTGGCCACCGATCAGGTGCTGATGGCCCGCATGGAACACGCCGGCCGCGAGTGGTGCAAGGATCGTGAGCTCTGCGACAGCGTGCGCGGAATGAACGACCTGTTCCCCGCGGGGGTGTCCAACTCGCACCCCTGACACGTCCGTCAGGCTGCGCCTGACGGACGTACGGCTGCCATCATTGGCCTGTGTCGAGCTGGTTCAGTACCTACGGCTACGCGAGCGTCTACGACCGGCTGATCGTCGGCGCGCTGCCGCTCGATGAGGCCGACGTGCGTATGCTCGCAGCACTTGGCGTCAGCCGTGTGCTGAACCTCGTCCAAGACGGTGAGTACGGGCGCGGCGCACGCCGCAAGGTCGAGCGGGCGCTTGCCGACGAGGGCATCGGCGAGGTTCGCCTGAGCGCCGAGGACCACGGCGCGCTGACTCCCGAGCTACTCGAGCAGGGCACCGCGCAGGTCAACAGCTGGCTCGACGACGGCGACACGGTCTACCTGCACTGCCGCGCGGGCAGGCAGCGCTCCGTCGCGGTCGCCGCCGGTGCGATCGCGCTGCGCGACGGAAGCGATCTGGACACCGCCCTGGCACAGGTGCTGCAGCTCAGGAGCAACGCCGACCCGCTGCCGCACCAGCGCAAGGACCTGCGGCGCTGGTTCGAATCCCGCGTCACGCAGTAGGCCCTGAGAAGGACGCTCAGCCGTCCGCGGCGCGCAGATCGGCAGCGCGCAGGTGGCGCGTCGACCGGGGAACGGCGGGGTCCTCGAACAGCTCGCGCGGCCGATCGAGCTCGTCCGCGACGGCGGCCGCCTGGTCATCGTCGGCCGAAAGCTGCACCTCACGAGCCGATTCCGTGATCTGATCGACGTCGGAGAGCTCGGCGCCATCGGCAACCACACCATGGACCGCAAAGCGTCGCGCAGCAGGTAGCACCCGTCGCTCGTACGAGCCGACGGTCTCGTTGTAGGCCTTCACGGTGCTGTTCAAACGGGTGCCCAACGTGCCGATCAGCGAGGAGAGCTTGGCCAGGCGCCCGTGCAAGTCGCGCCCGAGGTCCGAGATCGCCTGAGCAGACACGGCGATCCGTTCCTGCTGCCAGCCGTAGCCGACCGAGTGCAGCAGTGCGAGCAGGGTCGTGGGCGTGGCGATCAGCACACGCCGCGCCATCGCGTCCTCGATCAGTGCCGGATCGGCGTCGAGCGCGGCTCCATACAGGTGCTCGCCGGGGAGGAACAGCACGACGAAGTCCGGCGCGGACTCCATCCCGTCCCAGTACGCCTTGTCGGCAAGCTGCTTGACGTGACGGCGCAGCAATCGTGCGTGCGCCTGCATGGCCTCGGCGCGGGTCTGCTCATCGGGTGCCTCGTAGGCATCGAGGATCCCCTGCAGTGGTGCCTTGGCATCGACGACGACGCTCTTACCACCCGGCAGATTGACGACCATGTCGGGGCGCAGCGTCTGCTCGTCGCCACTGAAGCTGGCCTGCTCGCTGAAGTCGCAGTGGCGCACCATCCCGGCCAGTTCTACGACCTTGCGCAACTGCATCTGGCCCCACTGGCCGCGGGTGTTGGGCTTGCGCAGCGCGGTGACGAGCGCGCCGGTCTCAGAGCGCAGCTTCTCGTTGGCCTCGGCCAGCTGGCGCATGCGCTCGGCCAGCATCCCCTGCGACTGGTGACGTTCCTTGTTGAGCGTCACCAGCTGCTGATCGACGCGCTGCAGCTGATCTTTCAGCGGTCTGACGAGCTGCTCCATCGCCAGCTGGCGCTTCTCGAGCTCGCCCTTGGCCTCCGCCTGGCTGCTCTGCAGCTGCGTCCTGGCCAGCTCGGCGAGCTGCCTGACGCTGGCGTCGAGCGCCTCGGCGCTCATCGCCTTGAAGGAATCGGACATCTGGCCCTGGTTCTCGCGCATCCGCTCCTGGTCACCGCGCAGCGAGCGGATGCGCTCGCGCATGATCAGCGCAGTCACCCCCGCACCGACAGCCAAGCCCACGATCAGCCACACAACACTCATGCACCGAGGATGACGCGCGCGCCGGACGGAACCCGCCCGAACGCAGGTTCGGGTCGCCTACGCGACTTCGGCGGGCTCGTCCTTGCCCGCCAGGCGGTCGCGGCCGCGCTGCACGGCGGCGATGAACTTCGAGAGGTTGACCTCGAGCGTGTTCAGGATCTCGTCGGCGTAGTCCTCGGCGCCGAGGCGGATCTCACGCTCGCGCAGGTGGGCCTCCTCGACGATCTCCTCGGCGGCGCGCTCGGCCTGCTTGGTGACCTCCTCCTCGGAGATCAGCCGCTCCTGGCGGTCGCGCGCCTCCTTGACGATGCGCTCGGCCTCGCGCTTGGCCTCGGCCCGCATCTCCTGACGCTCCTTGACGATCCAACGCGCCTGCTTGATCTCCTCGGGGATCGTCGCGCGCATCTGATCGAGGATGTCGTAGATCTGTTCCTTGTCGACGCGCACCTGATCCGTGAGCGGCATCGGCTTCGCGTTGTGGACAAGATCGTCGAGCTTGTCGATGAGTACGAGAACGTCCATCTTAAAGTCCCTGTTTCGTCAGCGGCTGATTCGTTCCTTCAAGGCCACGGCGACCTCGTCCGGCACCAGACCGTCGATCCGGCCGCCGAAGGTGGCGAGCTCCTTGACCCCGCTGGATCTGATGAAAGAGTACTTAGCAGACGCCATCAAGTAAACGGACTCTATGTCCGGCGCCTGCTCACGGTTGAGCTGGTTGAGCTCGAGCTCGTACTCGAAGTCGGAAATCGCTCGCAGGCCGCGCACGATCGCCTTGGCGCCGCGCTCGCGTGCAAAGTCGACGGTTAGCACGCTGAATGGCTCCACCTCGACGTTGCCGAGGTGCGCGGTCGCATGCGCGACGAAGGCAACGCGCTCGTCGGCCGTGAACACGGTCGACCCCTTGCGCGTCGGCAGGTTGACGACCGCCACGATCACCCTGTCGAACATTGCGGAGGCGCGGGAGATCACGTCGAGGTGCCCGTTCGTTACCGGGTCGTATGAGCCCGGGCAGACTGCGATTCGGTTATCCAACGACATGGACTCTGATCAGGGTGTCTCCGTACTGCCGCTCGCGCAGCAGCTTCATGTCGAGCTCCAACGGCGCCCTGCGGTCGCTCTCCACCACCACCCTGGCGCCCTTAGCCAGGACGGGCGGCAGCGCGGTCGACAGCTGGAGGCCCAAGGAGCTCGCCATGCGGTATGGGGGGTCGAGGAAGACAAGATCGTATTCGCGCTCGACTACCGGGGTGCAAGCGAGCGCCCGCAGTGCCGGCATGCGCAATACCTCTGCTTGCAGGCCGAGGAGCTCGAGGTTCCGGCGGATCGCGGCGATCGCCGCCGATGCCGAATCGACGAAGGTGGCCGTGGCGGCGCCACGCGAGAGCGCCTCGATGCCGAGCGCGCCGGAACCGGCGAACAGGTCGAGCACGCGGCTGCCGTCGACCGAGGCGAGGATCGAGAAGAGCGCCTCGCGCACGCGGTCGGAGGTCGGGCGCGTCGCCGCGCCCCTGGGTGCGTTCAGCACGCGGCCGCCGAGCGTGCCGGCGACGACCCTCATGCGTGGATCCTGGGCAGGACCTGCGCGATCAGGACATGCTCGGGCGCGATCAGCTCCGGGTCGAGATCGAGCAGCGCGCGGCTGTACAGCGCGGCACGCTCGAGCAGCTCCTTGTCGCGCGTGAGGTCGGCGAAGCGGTGCTCGACGTCGTGTCCCGACTGGCGCGTCCCGACGAGCTCGCCGTGCCCGCGCAGCGCCAGGTCGACCTCGGCCAGGCGGAAACCGTCGGATTCGTGCGCGAGCGCCTGCAGGCGCTGCGATTCGCGGCGGCCGAACAGCAGGCACAGCGACGCGTGCGCGCCACGTCCGATGCGGCCACGCAACTGATGTAGCTGGGAGATCCCGTAGCGGTCCGCGTCTTCGACCAGCATCACGGTGGCGTTGGGAACGTCGATACCGACCTCGATCACCGTCGTGGCCACGAGGATCTGCGCCTGGCCCGCCGTGAACCGCTCCATCGCGGCCTGCTTCTGCGCGGGACGCATCTGCCCATGCATCAGCACCAGCTCGTAGGCGCTGAGCGGGCCGGCCTTCAGGCGCTCGTATTCGGAGCTGGCGGCGCGCGCCTGGAGCGCCTCGGACTCCTCCACCAGCGGACACACGATGAACGCCTGGCGGCCGGCGTCGACCTCCTCGCGGATGCGCGCGTAGGCACGCTCGCGCTCGGGCTCGGTGGAGCAGACGTGAGTGGCGATCGGCTGGCGGCCACGCGGCAGCTCGCGCAGGATCGTGATGTCCAGGTCGCCGTACTGGCTGAGGGCCAGGGTGCGCGGGATCGGAGTGGCCGTCATGTACAGCTGATGCGGGACCTGGCCGCCGGAGCCAGGCGAGCCGCCGGAGCCAGGCGCACCGCGGGCGTCGGCCAGCGCCGCCCGCTGCCCGACGCCGAAGCGGTGCTGCTCGTCG
>JBOGYJ010000098.1:0-2787 GCA_050696795.1 Solirubrobacteraceae bacterium
TCAAGGATCGAAGAACTGGAGGGCGGGCAGGACGGCACGGACCTGTTTGAGATCGGAGTCGCGAGTCCACAGGCGAGATGACGAGTCGACGGCCGCCACGGCGATCTCGACATCGGTCAAAGCGACGCTCTCGCCGCGTTCTCCGAGACGCGCCGACGTTTCGCCGATGCTCTGCCACTGGACCGGACCCAGTTCCGCCCACGGCAAGCCGGTCAGCAAGAGCCACAGCCTCCCTCTGGCAGGAGACTTTGCGCCAGCGAGCCGCTCTGCGACAACTGGGCCGCATGCGACGACCTCACCGGCCACGAGGAGGTCGTCCAATCGAGCCTGGAAGGACCTCCCTCGCCGCAGGTACTCGACCCAGATCGACGTATCGGCCAGAACCGTCACGTCGTCCGATCAGTGGTGCGCAGGTGGCGTGAAACGTCGTCCATCTCCAGCGTCCCTGCGAGCTGGCGCAGCCGGTCAGCCGCGTCGTGCGCGAAGTCGGGAGCGGGGCGCGTAGCCTTGTCGGACCGACGGCGGCCAGCCCTGTCTCGTAGGTGCGGCGGAACGTGTCGGTGTCCGCGCCGTCGGGCGCCGAGGCGGTGTCGAGTGAGATCCCGGCGTTGTTGACGAGGATGTCGAGCCTCTCCACCTCTCGTGCCGCGTCGGCGATGCTGTCGGCGTCGGTGAGGTCGAGCACGAGGAGGCGCGCCCTACCTCCGATCTCGTCGACGGCCTGCCGTCCGCGTTCGCGGTCGCGGGAGCCCACGTGGACATCCACCCCGGCGGCCTCGAGCTGCGCGGCGATCTGCTTGCCGATGCCCTTGTCGGCCCCGGTGACCAGTGCAGCCGAATCACTCATGGACGTTCTCCTTCCTTGTGGATAGGCGGCGGAGGCAGTGGCCGTCGAGACATTCAGCGCGGCGAGTACGCGCCTGCGTCAAGGTCCTCGATGAGGGCAGGTCCGGCGGGTCCCCAGCCCAGGAGCTCGCGCGTCGCGGTGCTGGTTGCCTGGAGGTCCATGGCGAAGTAGGTGCCGATCCAGCCGAAGTGGCCCGCAACGTCCTCGGAGTCGATCGAGGTGACGGGCAGGCCGAAGGCACGGCCGATCGCTTCGGCGATCATGCGGCTGGGGATGCCCTGTTCGGCGACGGCGTGCAGGCGCGCCCCTACGGGCGCCTTCTGGAGGCCGAGGGCGACGAGGCGGGCGGCGTCGAATCGGTGCACGGCGGCCCAGCGGTTCGTCCCGTCACCGGGGTAACCGGAGACGCCCTTCCGTCGGGCGACAGCGGCGATGACCGCGATGAACCCATGATCGCCGGCGCCATGCACCGTGGGAGCGAAGCGCAGGCTGACGCTGTGCACGCCGCGCTTGACGAATTCCAACGCCAGGTTCTCGCTCCCGCCACGCGGAGAGTCCGGGCCGTGGGCCGGGGAGTCGTCGTCCTCGGTGGCGTGCCTGCCCCGCGTGAGGCCGGCGACCCCCGAGGCGAGTAGGAACGGACGGCCGGTACCCGCGAGCGTGTCGCCGATGGTCTGGACGGCGGCTCGCTCAGCCGCGCTAGAGGCAGCTGGATTCGCGAAGTCGTGCTTGTTCGCCAGATGGATGACGGCCCCAGCAGCCTCGGCGCCGCCGCGGATGCTGTCCAGGTCGTCCAGGTCTCCGCGGCGGACCCGGGCGCCCTTAGCCTGCAAGGACGTGGCGGACGCGTCAGACCTGGCCAGTCCGGTGACCTCGTGACCGCCGGCGAGCAACTCATCAACCACGGCGGAGCCGATCCAGCCAGAGGCTCCAGTGACAAAAACGTGCATGACGATCTCCTTGACGCCCCGTCGGTGAGCGGGGCGATGCGACCTGGGCGGGCTACGACCTGTTATCGATGTCAGTGCCAGACATGACTCTACACCTCCATGTCAGTTACTGCAATCACTACACTCGGCAGCATGGCGCGTTGGGAACCGGGAGCTCCGGAGCGGCTGCAGAAGGCCGCGCTCGAGCTGTTCGCCACCCGCGGTTACGAGCAGACGACGGCGGCGGAGATCGCACAGTCCGTCGGCCTGACCGAGCGCACCTTCTTCCGCCACTTCGCCGACAAGCGCGAGGTCCTCTTCTACGGCCAGGACGTGTTCGTCCAAGCGTTCCTTGCCGGCGTTGACGCTGCACCGCCGGGCGCATCGCCGATCGAGGTCATCGGCTGCGCCCTGCGGTCCGCGGCGTCGCTGTTCCCCGACGAGCGGCGGTCCCACTCTCGCACGCGCCAATCGGTGGTCGAGCAAAACCCCGCCCTACAAGAACGCGAGTCGCACAAGCTCGCCAACCTCGCCACGACCGTCGCCGATGCCCTCCACGCGCGAGGTGTCAACGAACCGGCAGCTACCCTGGCCGCGGAGTCAGGAGCCACGGTCTTTGGGATCGCCTTCACACAATGGATTCGCGAAGGCGAACAATGCTCGCTTGCTGACATCGCAGCACGTGTGCTCCACGAGCTCGTCACCCTGACCGCCGAGGCGTTACCTACCATCCCGCGGCCAAACCCGGCACGCAGCCAACGAAAGCCCGCCTACGAATGAGCTCTTGATCCGAATCGCGACTGCCAAATACTGGCCGACCAGCAAGGCCACGATCGGGAGTGTCCACGTAACGGTGTTTGTGGCCTGACGCGCTGAGCGGATCGCCACGGTCATTTGCAAAGTACCGGTGGGACGCCAAGGAGAGCGAGAATCAGGCCAGGCTCCCTGGCCAGCTGTCGGGTAGCGGCTGCGATATTGACGCCTTGGTAGGTCGCGTGACGGATGACGCCG
>JBOGYJ010000099.1:0-3330 GCA_050696795.1 Solirubrobacteraceae bacterium
CCTGGGCAAGAACCTGCTGGTCGCCTTCATGTCCTGGGAGGGTTACAACTTCGAGGACGCGATCATCCTCTCCAAGCGCCTCGTACGGGACGACGAGCTCACCTCGATCCACATCGAGGAGTACGAGATCGACGCGCGCACGACCAAGCTCGGCGACGAGGAGATCACCCGCGACATCCCGAACCGCAGCGAGGAGTCGCTCCGCAACCTCGACGACCGCGGCATCGTCCGCATCGGCGCCGAGGTGCAGTCGGGCGACCTGCTCGTCGGCAAGGTCACGCCCAAGGGCGAGACCGAGTTGACCGCCGAGGAGAAGCTGATCCGCGCGATCTTCAAGGAGAAGGCCCGCGAGGTCCGCGATACCAGCCTCAAGGTTCCGCACGGTGAGGGCGGCGTCGTGATCGACGTCAAGACCTTCAGTCGCGACGACGGCGACGATCTGCCGCCCGGCGTCAACGACCTGGTGCGCGTGTTCGTCGCCAAGAAGCGCAAGATCTCCGAGGGCGACAAGCTTGCCGGTCGCCACGGCAACAAGGGCGTGATCTCGAAGATCGTCGACATGCAGGACATGCCGTTCCTCGAGGACGGCACCCCGGTCGACGTGATCCTCAACCCGCTGGGCGTGCCGAGCCGCATGAACCTGGGCCAGATCCTCGAGACGCATCTCGGTTGGGTCGCGCTCAACGGCTGGTACGACGGCGACACCGACCGTGGCAAGAAGGCCACGCGTCGCGCGATCGCTCCCAACAGCGTCGATGGCGCCAAGCCCAAGGTGTACGTGTCCACGCCGGTGTTCGACGGCGCCGCGGTCACCGACGTCGACCGTGCGCTGGTCGAGTGGCAGAAGGAGCACGTCGCGGGCGGCGGCCGCATCCGCATGGATGTGGACGAGAAGCGCCGCGAGGGTGAGCAGGCGTCGGGCAAGGTGCAGCTCTTCAACGGCCGCACCGGTCAGCCGTTCGCCCAGCCGGTGACGGTTGGCTGCATGTACATCCTCAAGCTCCACCACCTGGTCGACGACAAGATCCACGCGCGCTCGACCGGCCCCTACAGCCTCGTCACCCAGCAGCCGCTCGGTGGCAAGGCCCAGTTCGGTGGCCAGCGCTTCGGCGAGATGGAGGTGTGGGCGCTCGAGGCATACGGAGCCGCCTACACGCTCCAGGAGATGCTCACGATCAAGTCCGACGACACGGTCGGGCGTGTGAAGGCCTACGAGGCGATCGTCAAGGGCGAGAACATCGCCGAGCCGTCGATCCCCGAGTCGTTCAAGGTCCTGCTCAAGGAGATGCAGTCGCTGGCGCTCGACGTCAACGTCGTCTCCGAGGAGGGCGAGCGCGCCGAGATGCGTGAGGAGGACGACGACCTGCTGCGTGCCGCCGAGGAGCTCGGCATCGATCTGAGCGGCGTGCGCACCACCGACGGCGCCGCCGCCGATGAGACGATCGAGCACGAGGGCGAGACGGGCGAGGCCTCCGCCGGCGAGGTCGTCGACGCGGCGTCGGATCTGGAGTCGGGCGAGGACATCGAGGCCGATGACTTCGCCACGGCCAAGGATCCGATGCTCGACGGCGACGTCGGACCCGGCGAGGCTGAAGGTGTTCTGGAAGAAGACGAGGCCTAGGGGCGCCTGACCACGCCCCAGCGCTGCTAGGCCAGCGGGCCGACAGAGGCGCTCAATCACGCAGGGGGCCAGCGGGCCCCCTGCGGTAGCACGAAGATCACGAGAGGACCCACTTTGATCGACATCAATAATTTCGACGCAATCGAGATCGGCCTCGCTTCCAGCAAGCAGATTCGCTCCTGGAGCTCAGGCGAGGTCGTAAAGCCGGAGACCATCAACTACCGCACGCTCAAGCCGGAGAAGGACGGCCTCTTCTGCGAGCGCATCTTCGGTCCGACCAAGGACTGGGAGTGCTACTGCGGCAAGTACAAGCGTGTGCGTTACAAGGGCATCGTCTGTGAGCGCTGCGGCGTCGAGGTCACGCGCTCGAAGGTCCGCCGCGAGCGCATGGGCCACATCGACCTGGCCGCCCCGGTCAGCCATATCTGGTTCTTCAAGGGCGTCCCGAGCCGCATCGGCTACCTGCTGGACATGGCTCCCAAGGAGCTGGAGAAGGTTCTGTACTTCGCCGCTTCGATGGTCACCTGGGTTGATGACGAGGCGCGTGTGCGCGACCTCGACACTCTCGAGGTCGAGGTCTCAAAGACGCTCGACAGCTACGCGGCCGAGAAGGAAGAGCGCGTGCTCGAGCTCAAGGAGTCGCTCGAGCGTCGTCTCGAGTTCCTGCAGACGGCGAAGACCTCGCGTGACTTCAACGACGACGACCACATGTGGTCTGAGTCGCTGGACGTCAACGTGGCCAAGCTCTCCGACGAGGAGCGCGAGAAGCTCATCAAGGACGTGCGCAAGAGCATGACCTCCGACATCGACGACACCGAGGCCTACATGGAGGATGCCGCTGAGCGCATCCGTCAGGTCTGGGACCTGTTCAAGTCGATGAAGCCAAAGGACGTCGTAAACGACGAGACGCTGTTCCGTGAGCTCAAGGACCGCTTCGGCTCGCAGTTCGGTTTCGGCGAGTACTTCCGTGGCGGCATGGGTGCCGAGGCCGTGCGCGATCTGCTCCAGCAGGTCGACCTCGAGGCCGAGTCGGCAGATCTGCAGGATCAGGTCAAGACCGCCAAGGGCCAGAAGCAGGCCCGCGCGGTCAAGCGTCTGAAGGTCGTGACCGCTTTCCTGAACTCGGGCAACAAGCCGGAGATGATGGTCCTCGAGGCCGTCCCGGTGATCCCGCCGGAGCTGCGCCCGATGGTGCAACTCGACGGTGGTCGCTTCGCAACCTCCGACCTCAACGACCTCTACCGTCGCGTGATCAACCGCAACAACCGCCTCAAGCGGCTGCTCGATCTCGGCGCGCCGGAGATCATCGTCAACAACGAGAAGCGCATGCTGCAGGAGGCGGTCGACGCGCTGTTCGACAACGGCCGTCGCGGCCGACCGGTGACCGGGCCGGGTAACCGCCCGCTGAAGTCACTGAGCGACATGCTCAAGGGCAAGCAGGGCCGCTTCCGTCAGAACCTGCTCGGTAAGCGCGTCGACTATTCCGGCCGCAGCGTGATCGTCTCGGGCCCGTGGCTGAAGCTGCACCAGTGCGGTCTGCCGAAGCTGATGGCGCTCGAGCTGTTCAAGCCGTTCATCATGGCCCGCCTGGTCGAGCGCAAGTCCGCGCAGAACATCAAGGCGGCCAAGAAGATGGTCGACTCGATGATCCCCGAGGTCTGGGACGTGCTCGAGGAGGTCATCCACGAGCATCCCGTGCTGCTCAACCG
>JBOGYJ010000100.1:0-4390 GCA_050696795.1 Solirubrobacteraceae bacterium
GCACGCTCGCGCGGGAGTTCGCCGCGCGGCTCTTGGCGCCGGGCGCGCCCGATCCAGCCAGCGCGCAAGCGCGCGCGCTGGCTGGGGTACACCCGGATCTGACCTGGGTGGTTCCCAGCGGGGCACATGAGATCCTCGTCTCCGACATCGACGAGCCGGTGGTCGCCGCCGCGACCAAGACGCCGTTCGAGTCGACGCGCCGCGTGTTCGTGATCGAGAGCGCCGAGCAGCTCGGCGACGAGTCCGCCAACCGTCTGCTGAAGACGCTCGAGGAGCCGCCCTCGTTCGTGCACCTGATCCTGATCAGCGACCGGCTCGCCGACGTGCTGCCGACGATCCGCTCGCGCTGCCAGGTGGTGCGCTTCGAGCCGCTCAGCGTGCATGAGCTGGCCGCCGAGCTCGCGGCGGCGGGCACCGACCCGCCGGCCGCCGAGGCCTACGCGCGGCTCAGCCTCGGCGACGCGGGGCGTGCGCGGGAGCTGGCCGCGCCCGAGGGCGGGGAGCTGCGTGCCCGCGCGCAGGAGCTGGTGCGCCGCGCGCTGGCGGGCGAGGTCGGTGCGGCGGCGCCCTGGGACGGACTGATCAACGCGGCGCGGGCGCGTGGGGAGCTGCTGCGAGCGGAGCTCGAGGAACGTCAAGCGGCCGAGCTCGAGCTACTCCCGAGCCGTGAGCGCAAGCGCGCAGAGACCGACTGGGGCGAGCGCGTGCGGCGGCTGCGGCGGCGGGTCGAGACCGCCGCGCTCGAGCTGGCGCTCGACCTGGTCGAGACCTGGCTGCTCGACCTCGTCGCGCTCGCGCTCGGGACGGCGGACCTGGTCCGCAACCGCGACCGGCTGGGCGAGCTGCGGGCCGATGCCGAGCTCGGGCGCGGCGCCGACGTGGCCGCGCTGCGCCGTGCGATCGAACTGGTCGAGGACACGCGCCAGCGCTTCCAGCTCAACGTCTCAGAGGACCTCGCGCTCGAGGCTCTGACCTACCGGCTAGAGCACGTATTGGCAGGCTGAGCGGCGGTGGCTGGGCTCTTCAACCGCGCGCCGCGCCGGACGGTCCCGGCAGCTGCGGTGGACCGCTCGGTGACGCGCGTCTACGTGCGCCCGCCGCGGCAGGCCGATGAGCGTGAGTTCGTCTCGCTGATGCATGACAGCCGCGCGTTCCACAAGCCGTGGGCGAGCGCGCCGACCGACGCCGCGCGCTTCGCCGCCTATCTTCAGGACGCGAACCGGCCCGACTTCGAGGCGTTCCTGGTGTGCCGCATCGAGGATGACCAGCTCGTCGGTTTCTTCAACCTCTCGCAGATCGCCCGCGGCTCGATGCAGAGCGCCTACCTGGGCTACGCCGCGGCCCACCGCTTCGCGCACCAGGGTTACATGCGCGAGGGCATCGAGCTGGTGCTGCGCGCCGGCTTCCTGGAGCTGCGGCTGCACCGTATCGAGGCCAACATCCAGCCCGGCAACGCAGCATCGATCGCGCTCGCGCGCGGTGCCGGCTTCCAGCGCGAGGGCTTCTCGCCGCGCTACCTGAAGATCAGCGGCCGCTGGCGTGACCACGAGCGCTGGGCCCTGTTAGCAGACGATTGGCGTCGCCTCCACGGCCTTTCCTAGAGCGCCGCCGGACGGGTAGGGCGATTCCGCTCGCCTCAGGCGAGGGCTGGCGCGCTCGCCTCGTGAGCGGTGGGCCGCGCCGCCCGCTCCAGGCGCACCACCACGGACTTGGAGGCCGGGGTGTTGCTGACTTCGGCCACCGACTCCAGCGGCACCAGCATGTTCGCCTCGGGGAAGTACGCGGCCACGCAGCCCGGTGGGGTCGGATATGAGACGGCACGGAATGCCCTGCAACGGCGCTCGCCCGAGTCGGTGCTGTTGATGATGTCCACCAGGTCACCGTCCGTGAGGCCCCGTGCCGCCAGGTCGGTGGGGTTGACGAACACCACATCGCGCCCGCCCGAGATTCCGCGGTAACGGTCGTCGAACCCGTAGATGGTCGTGTTGAACTGGTCATGGGCGCGGACGGTCTGCAGCAGCAGATGGCCCTCCGGGACCTCGACGCGGGTCAGCGGGTTGACCGTGAAGCGGGCCTTGCCGGTCGCGGTCTTGAACGTGCGCGAGTCGTGCGGCCCGCGTGGCAGCATGAAGCCGCGCGGGGTCTGTGCACGCTCCTCGTAGGAGTGGAAGCCCGGAACCACGTGCTCGATGTGCTTGCGGATCAGGCTGTAGTCATCGCCCATCGCGCGCCACTGGATCTTGCCGTCGCTGGCGCCGAACAGCTTCTCGGCGACGCCGGTGAGGATCGCCACCTCGCTGCGCAGCTCGGGCGAGCCCGGCTTCAGGCGCCCGAGTGAGGCGTGGACCATGCTCATCGAGTCCTCGACCGTCACGAACTGCTCGCCGCTGGCCCGCGTGTCGCGCTCGGTCCGCCCCAGGCAGGGCAGGATCAGCGACTCGGTGCCGTGACATAGGTGCGCCCGGTTGAGCTTGGTCGAGATGTTCACTGTCAGCTTGCACTTCTGCATGCCGGCCTCGCACACGGCCGTGTCCGAGGTGGCCAGCACGAAGTTGCCGCCGAGCGCGAAGAACACGTCGACCTTCTCGTCGCGCAGGGCCCTGACCGTGTCCACGGTGTCCCAGCCCGGCTCGCGTGGCGGGGCGAAGCCGAACTCCTGCTCGATCGCATCCAGGAACCAGGGCGGCATCTTCTCCCAGATCCCCATCGTGCGGTCACCTTGGACGTTGCTGTGGCCGCGGATCGGCGAGGGCCCCGCACCCGGCCGCCCGATGTTCCCGCGCAGCAGCAGGAAGTTGACGAGCTCACGGATCGTCGGCACTCCGTTCCGGTGTTGGGTCAGGCCCATCGCCCAGCAGACGGTGACCGCGTGCGCGTCGAGCACCATCCGCACGAAGTCATCGATCTGGGCGCGGCGCAGGCCGCTGTCGGCCTCGAGCGTGGCCCAGTCCAGCGCCCGCCAGCCCTCGCAGGCGGCCTCGAACCCGTCGCAGTACGTGTCGATGAAGTCGTGGTCGAAGACCGTGCCGGGCGCGGCCTCCTCGCGCTCGAGCAGCGCCTTGTTGACGGCGGCGAACAGCGCCAGGTCGCCGTTGACCCGGACCGGGAGGTACCTGTCGCCCAGCTGCGTTCCCACGGTCATACCCCGGATCGTCTGAGGGTTGTGGAAGCGGCTCATGCCGGCTTCGGGCAGCGGGTTGATCGAAACGATCTTGGCGCCGCGCAGCTTTGCCCGCTCGAGCGTGGTGAGCATCCGCGGATGGTTGGTCCCGGGGTTCTGCCCGACGATCACGATCAGGTCGGCGAAGTCGGACAGGTCCTCGATCGTGACGCAGCCCTTACCGATGCCGATCGTCTCAGACAGCGCCGCGCCGGTCGACTCGTGGCACATGTTCGAGCAGTCCGGCAGGTTGTTGGTGCCGAAGCGGCGGGCGAGCAACTGGAAGGTGAACGCGGCCTCGTTGCTGGCGCGCCCGCTTGTGTAGAAGACCGCTCGGTTGGGGTTTTCCAGCGCCTTCAGGCGGTCGGCGATCAAGGTCAGCGCCCCGTCCCAGTCGATCGGTGTGTAGTGGGTTGCGCCGGGCGCCAGGTACATGGGCGTCGTCAGACGGCCGTTTTCCTCCAGCCAGTGGGAGTCGCGGGTGCGCAGGTCCTCGACCGAGTGGGCGGCGAAGAAGTCGGGTCCGACCCGCTTGCGCGTCGCCTCCCAGGCGACCGCCTTGGCGCCGTTCTCGCAGAACTCGGCGGTCTTGCGCTCCGCCGGCTCGGGCCAGGCGCAGGACGGGCAATCGAAGCCCATGTGCTGGTTCATGCGCGGCAGCGTCTGCAGGCTGCGCTTGGCGCCCATCTCGGTCTCCGCGTAGCGGGCTGTTTCGACGAGGCCGGGGACACCGACCGAGTTCTTCTTCGGCGGTTCGGTGTGGATCTTCTCTCCGTGTGCTGACTTGCCGCTCATTCTGCGTGCCTACGATCCTTGGGTTGTCCTACGAAGTGTGCTGTGGTGCGAGACGCGGTCCCTGCTGCTGTTCTTTGATTGTTGGCGCCCGGCTAAGCCGGGCGCCACTTTTTTCTGACTCTGCCGGTGGCGACGGGCGCTTCCGGCGCAGACACCGGTCAGGTTCGCCAGTGGAAGCCGATGGCGAAGTCCACTGTCGTGGCGAACATCAGGTACATCAGCCAGGCCCCCGTCAGCAGGTGGAAGAGTCCGAGCGCGCGGAGCCCCAGATCAATCTTCAGCGATGCGAAGAAGTCGGAGAAGTAGACCAGGAACAGCCCGATGAACAGCAGGCCCACCGGCCAGTCGTTGGCGTGGAAGAAGACCACGATGCCGAGCGCCGAGATCACCATGTAGGCCACGCACATGCCGGCGTTGACCTGCGCCGGGTTGCCC
>JBOGYJ010000101.1:0-13637 GCA_050696795.1 Solirubrobacteraceae bacterium
CGGCTGATCCGCCGTTGCGCGGCGATGCTCGTCGTCCACTCCGAGTACGACCGCCGCGCCCTCTCGCCAGCCCAGGCGCGGAAGGCGGTCGTGATCGCGCACGGCGAGTACGGCAGCCTCGCCCGCCGGGGAGGGCTCGGCGCAGACCCCGAGGCGGCCCGCGCCGAGCTCGGGGGCCGGCGCGAGGAGTTGGTCGTGCTGCTCTTCGGCCAGCTGCGGCGCGACAAGGGAGTGCGCGACCTGCTCGAAGCCGCCGCGGAGGTCGAGGGCGTGCGCGTGGTCCTCGCCGGCGAGGACCGCGGGGCGCTGGGCGAAGCGGCCGACCTGCTTGCGGACCCGCGCCTCCGCGGGCGGGTCGAGGTCCTGCGGGGATTCCTCCCGGTGGAGCGGGTCAGCCGCCTGTTCGCTGCGGCCGACGTGGTGGCACTCCCCTACCCCCGAGCGAGCGCAAGCGGAGTGCTGCTGCTCGCCTACGGGTATGGGCGGCCGGTCCTCTGCTACCCGGTGGGCGGCCTGCCCGAGTACGTGATCGACGGGCATACGGGGTGGCTGTGCGAGCGCGCCGATGCCGCGGCGCTCGTGGATTCCCTGCGCGCCGTCAGAGCAGCTGGGCGCGAGGAGTGCTGCGCCCGTGGCGAGACGGCCAGACGCTTCGCACAGGAACGCTTCGGGTGGGACTCCATTGCACAGGTCACCGTCACGCTGTACGAGGAGGTGCTCGCAGCCGGCCACCCAAGCGCCACGAGCCGCGGATGACTCAGCGGGTCAGACGCGGTCGCGCAGGACCTGCTGCGGTCGAGCGTGACTTGCCGCGGTCGAGCGGGACCTGCCGCGGTCGCGCGGACCTGCCGCGGTCGCGCGCATCGGCTCGCCCTACGTCGTACGGATGATCAACACCGAGCACGGTGCGTGATGGGAGACCTTGTTGGGCACTGAGCCCAACAGGAAGCGCTTGGCGCCGGTCATGCCCTTGTTGCCGACCACGATCAGGTCGCAGCCCTGCTCCTCGGCGATGTCGATGATCGCGTCGGCCGCGTCGCCCTGACGAGCGAACGCCTCGACCGCATCGACGCCGCCCGTGACTGCCTGCTCGCGCGCCTTCTCCAGGACGGCGAGCACCTCCTCACGCGGGCTCACCATCCACTGCGCGTCAGCCGGCGCCGACCGGCGCTCCTCGCGTAGGCGCAGCTCGGAGACCGGCTCGTAGGCGCTGACGATCAGCAGCCGGGCGCCGAGACTGGATGCTAGCCCGATCGCCTCGCCGACGGCCGCGGCGGCGGTCGGCGAGCCATCGGTACCGACCATCACCGAGGAGAACATCGGTGGTCTCCAAGGGGGATAGGCACCACCTCTACGAGAGCCTCACGATTGCGATCACGATTCCAATCACGACGAACAGCACGATCAGCGCCTGCGTATATATCCAGAACTTGGGCATCCGAAGTCCAGAAGCTAGCTCAGATGACGGCCACGAGCTCCTTCTCGCTGAGTCCGTCGAGCAGCCCGACGCTGCGTGGCACACCGTCCTCGCCGATGCTGACCGCGCCGCCTGGCCAGTAGGGAGCGCTGCCGTCCAGCCCGCGCACGATCACCGGCTCGTAGCGCCAGCTGCCGGTGTTGAGCAGCCGCGGCTGCCCGTGGCTCCCCGTCCACCAGGCCTGACGATCGGACTCGCGTGGGCCGCGTCGGTGCACGTGCCCGAAGATCAGGTAGTCAGCCTCTACGTCCAGCGCCTGAGCGACGCCGAGCATCGCCGGCAGCGCGTGGCGCTGCATCTGCCGGTCGAGCAGGAACGAGTTGATCGGCGCAAATCGCGTGGGGATGTGGCGGTCGAGCCAGCGCTCCGGCAGCATGCCGTCACGCAGGTGCGGTGGCTCCCGGTGGCCGGTGGCGATGTATTCGGTCTCCGCGGGGCTCGCCGGCTTGATCGGCTTACGCGGGTAGAGGCCGTAGGAGGACACCGGGCGCAGGTAGTGGTTCAGGTAGTGGCCGTGCGTGGCCCAGATGCGCTCGCCCAACCACACGCCGGGGTAATGGAGCTCGACGCTGGTGGCCTCGAACCAGGAGACGAGGGTCTCCAGCCAAGAGCTGGCGTCGGCGGGGACGATATTCTCACGCTCGAGCGCCGGCCCGACGTCGCGGGCCCAGTTGCGCACCAGCTTGTGATCGTGGTTGCCGGCGACGAGCAGGACCTGCTTGTCGTCTCCGAGGTGCTCGGCGATCGCGCGGATCACCGGTTCGGCGACGGCGAAGGCCTGCTCGGCGCGCGACTCCTGCATCTCCACGGTGTCGCCGAGCAGCACCAGCCGGTCGTGCTCGTCGAGCGCCTCGAGCAGCTTGGCCAGCGGCCGCGGTCGCGTGAGGACGCTGACGCCGCCGCCCTGGCCGAGGTGGACATCTGAGATCACGAGCGTGCGCACGGACTTGATTAAACGCGCGGCGCGCCCCGCTGGGCGCGCCACCTTCACAGACTCGGGCCGCCGGGGCCGCTCAGGCGACGTAGATCTCGGACTCGAAGTCCACCGCCACGCCACGGCCGACGACCAGCACCGGTGCCGTCGTGCCGACGATCGCGTTCTCGGCATGGGCCGAGAGCAGCGTCTGGCCCGGCTGAGCCTCTGGACGCGAGCCGACGATCAGCAGGTCGATGCCGTAGCTGCGGTCGGTGACGGTCGCGCCGAAGTGGTTGGCGAAGGCGTGCGCGGTGTCGATCGTGGCGGCGTCATCGAGCCCCGCCAGCAGGCCGATCGTCTGTACCGGCCGCTCGAGGTAGTCGGCTGGTGCGATCGCGATCGCGGCAGGCCCACCCTGCATCAGCTTCTGCGTCGACATCTGTGGCGCGATCCGGCCGGCCGGCGTGCGGTAGTCCGACCCGAACACGATCAGGTCGGCGCCCTCGGTGACGGCGAGGTCGCGGAGACCCTCGCTGGTCGAGCCGTTGACGAGGACCCGCGTCTCCACGTAGGCATCTGCCAGCGTCGCCGCCCCGCGTGCCAGCAGTTCCTGCGCCTGGCGCTGGTCGCAGCCACCGGCGGCATGGCGCACGTAGGCGAGGACCAGCCTCGCCCCCGCGTAGCCAAGTACGCGGGCCAGCGTAATCGCGTCCTCGTCATTCGGAGTGCCGTCGTAAGACACGATCGTCGTCAAAGACACCTGCAAACCACTCCCTTTGAGATCACTGCAGGCGTCCACTCTTCCACCGCACCAGCATCAGCACTAGCGATTCTGCTCATCCAAACCATAAGATTTGCTTATGCTGAACCTGGCGCGACTGAAGATCCTGTGCGAGGTCGTCCAGCGTGGCTCATTCTCGGCGGCGGCGGAGGCGCTCGACTACACGCAGTCAGCGGTATCGCAGGCGATCGCCCGGCTCGAGGCTGAGACCGGCGCGGCGCTGCTCGTGCGCGACCGCCGCGGTGTGCGCGCGACCCCCGCGGGGGCGACGCTGTTGCAGCATGCCGACGCGATCCTCGCCCAGGTGCAGGCCGCCGAGGACGACGTTGCGGCGGTACTCGGGGTGCGGGGTGGGCGCCTGCGCATGGCCTCGTTCCCGTCCGCCGGCGCGACGCTGATCCCGCAGGCAGTCGCGGCCTTCCGCGCGCTGCATCCCGATGTCGAGCTCTCGCTCGGGGAGGGCGAGCCCGATGACATCACGCCGCGGCTGAAGGCCGGCGAGTTCGACCTCGCGCTGCTATTCGAATTCCCCGGCGAGGGGCAACGGTTCAAGGGGCTCGCCACCGCCACGCTGATCCACGACCCGATGTGGGTGGCGCTGCCGTTCGATCACGAGCTCGCCCGCAAGCACAACCTGGCGCTGATCGACCTGCGCAGCGAGGACTGGGTGCAGACTTCGGAGCACAGCGCCTGCGCGCGCCACGTCCTCAGCGTCTGCCGCGAGGCTGGGTTCGAGCCGCGCGTCTCGTTCGAGTCAGATGACTACGACACGGTTCAGGGGCTGGTCGCCGCCGGCGTCGGTGTGGCGCTGATCCCGCGGCTGGCGTTGAGCCACCGCCAGCCGGGGCTGGTGGTGCGCCGCCTGGCGTCCGAGAACCCGGCGCGACGGGTTCTCACCGCTACCCCCAGGCCGCCGGGTGTCGCCCCCGCGGCGCAGGTGATGCTCGAGATCCTGTCGCGGCGCGCCCGCGAGTTCGCGGCGCTCGGCGACGAGTAACCGGGTACCTCAACACCGACTCCGAGCAGGCGACGCTTCCGGCCGCTGCTCTGCCTCGCTCGCCGCCGCGCTACTTGAGCGCCTTGTGCAGCAGCTTCTTGGCCTCGCGGTAGGTGCCGGTGGCGCCGAGCGCGATGGTGATCAGGCTGGCCACCAGCGCCACCACCGCGAGCAGTACCGGCCACCAGCGCTGCAGGAAGGCGCTGACGTGAAGCAGCGCGAGCTCGGCGCGGTCGCCCGCGAACGAAAGCAGCGCCAGCATCGCCAGCTGCGGCATCACGAAGCAGACGTTGAACAGCAGGATCAGGAAGATTCTGCGCGGCAGGTCGACGCCCGAGCCCTCGATCACCGTGAGCACGCCGAAGTAGGGGAAGGCGGTGGGCAGCTCGAGGGCCATGATGGTGGCGCCCAGCAGCCAGCTCGCGCGTCCCTGCGAGCTGAAGGTCGGCAGCTGCTTGCGCCCGAGCCGGTCGCGATGCACCCACAGCAGCGCCGCGACCACCAGCAGCACCACGCCCGCCAGCACCTCGAGCACATGACGCACGACCAGATCCGGCTTCGGCACCAGCGCGAGCACGAGCTCGCCGGGGCCGAGCGCGATCAGCGACCCGCCGACGAAGTACACGAGGAAGACGCCGGCGGTGAAGTGCGCCAGCGGCCGGCGCGGTTTCGGCTGCGCGGCCATGTAGAGCGCAGGCGCGACCGTGGACGGGTTCACCGAGTCCGCCAGTCCGATCGAGATGACGATGGCGATCAGCCGCAGCATTGGGGCGGAATTCTCGCGGTAGACGCAAGCGGGGATACTTGTCGGTATGCGCGTTGCCGTTCTCGATGACTACCACCGCATCGCTCACACCCTTGCCGACTGGGCCTCACTGGGCACCGAGGTCGACTTCTTGCACTCACCCATCGCGCCTGAGCGGCTGCCCGAGGCGCTCGGCGGCTACGACGCGCTCGTGCTGATGCGCGAGCGCACCGCCTTCCCGCGCGCGGTGCTCGAGGCCCTGCCGAACCTGCGGCTGCTGATCACCACCGGAATGCGCAACGCCGCGGTCGACGTCGACTTCCTGGCCAGCCGCGGCGTGCGCGTCTGCGGTACCGGCATCCCCGGCTACGGCGGCACCGCCCAGGAGCCGCCACCGGGCGTTCCGAGCACGATCGAGGTCGCCTGGGCGCTGATCCTCGCGCTCGTCAAGCGCGTCGCCTACGAGGACCGAGCGCTGCGCCAGGGCATCTGGCAGCAGGGTCTACCGACCAACCTCGCGGGCGCGACGCTCGGACTCGTCGGGCTCGGCCGGCTGGGTGCGCAGATGGTCGCGCCCGCCAGGGCCTTCGGCATGGAGGTGACCGCCTGGAGCCAGAACCTCACGGCGGAGCACGCCGCGGCGTGCGGGGCGAGCCACGCCCCGTCCAAGCAGGAGCTGCTGGCGGCCGCCGACATCGTCTCGATCCACCTGGTGCTGAGCGACCGCAGCCTCGGGCTGATCGGCGCGGCCGAGCTCCAGCAGATGAAGCCAACGGCGTTTCTGGTCAACACCTCGCGCGGGCCGATCGTCGACGAGGGAGCGCTGGTGGATGCGCTGCGGCGCGAGCGGATCGCCGGTGCCGGGCTCGACGTCTACGACACCGAGCCGCTGCCGAAGGATCACCCGCTGCTGAGCCTCGAGAACGCCGTGCTGACCCCGCATCTGGGCTACGTCAGTCGCGTGGGTCTGGCCGAGATGTACGGGCAGGTGGTCGAGGACCTGGCCGCCTACCTGCGGGGCGAGCCGATCCGCGTGATCGTGTGAGCCGATGCGTTCGTTCCGCAGCCCCGCTCGCGCCGGCGCCCTGCTCGCAGCCGCAGCGCTGAGCTGCACGCTTGTCGCGGCGTTGCCCGTCGCGACCGCACAGGCGGAGACCGTGACGCTGCCCGGCGACGCCGCCACGGGGTTGGAGACGAATTCGCAGATCTACCAGGTGGCGTGTCCAGCGGCCGGTGACTGCGTCGGCGTCGGGTACTACAACGACCTCAGTGCAAACCACCAGGCTCTGATCGAGAGCGAGAACGGTGGCGTCTGGACACCCAGCGAGGTTCCGGCCTCGAGCCTGCCCAGCAGCGACGGATCGTCACCCCAGCCCGAGCTGACGAGCGTCGCCTGCCCGGTCGCATTCAACTGCGTGGCAACCGACGCCTTTGACGAGTCGACGAGTGACGAGCAGGGCCTGATCGACAGTGAGACGAGCGGCTCCTGGACGCCGTCGGTGGCGCCGCTGACCGGCCTCTCGCTGTTCTCGAACCCAGGCGTCGAGGTCACTCCCGTGGCCTGTCCGGCGGTGGACGCCTGCGTCGGCGTCGGCAACTACGGAGACAAGAACGACAGCCTCGAGGGCTTGATCGAAACGCAGTCAGCTGCGGGCTGGAGCGCGAGCGAGGCGCTGTGGCCGTCGGACACCGATGCGGCGAGCTTCGCCCCGGACTTCTATGACCTGTCCTGCGCGACCGCGGGTAGCTGCGCTGCCGTCGGCTTCTACACGGACTCGAACGGCGATCAGCAGGGTCTGCTCGAGAGCGACAGCGGCGGCAGCTGGAGTGCGACCGAGCTCGACCTCTCGAATCTCGGGCCGGGCGCCGGCGAGCCTCCCGCCGCCAACCCGCAGGCGTCCGGGTACGCCGTCTCCTGCCCCGCGGCCGGCGACTGCACTGCGGTCGGAAACTACGAGGACGACGCCGACTCCTACGTGCCCTTGGCGGTCAGCGAGGTCGATGGGCAGTGGCAGGCGGCGGTTGCGCTCGGCCTGCCCGGTGACGCCTCGACGACAGCGGACGGCGCCCGTGACCCGATCCAGAACGACCTCTTCGTCAACGGCGTGTCCTGCGCGTCCGCGGGCAACTGCACCGCGGTCGGCAGCTACGACGCGACCAGCGACAACAACGTCGACGCCTTCGCGCTGACCGAGACCGGCGGAAGCTGGGGGGCGGCGACGAAGATCGGCTTTCCGAGTGGCGCCGACGCCCCGGCGGAGAATCCCGAAGCCGCACTCGACTCGGTCACCTGCCAATCCGCCGGTGACTGCTTCGCCGCCGGGACCTACGCGGCCGCTACTGGTGAGAACGTGGCGCTGGTCGCGCGCGAGAGCGCCGGCAGCTGGTCGACCGCGGGCGCCGATCTCACGACCTCCTACGACGCCGACGAATCCAACATGTACTGGGCCAGTGTCGCCTGTGCCCCCGGCAGCTACTGCGCCGCGGGTGGCTTCGCGGCCGACGATCAGTCGGGCAACGAGGACGCCTTCATGCTCTCCGCACCCGCGGCGCCTCTGAGTCCGACGGCGAGTTTCAGCGGCACCCGGGCGGCAGTCGCTTGGGCGGCTCCGAGCGACACCGGCGGCCTGCCGATCAGCGGCTACACCATCACCGCCAACGACCTCACCAACCCGGCGGCGGGCGGCCAGACGGCTTCCGCCGCGCCCGCGGCCACGACCGCGACCATCACCGGGCTTACGCCCACGGACACCTACACCTTCACGGTCGCGGCCGGGAGTTTGCTGGGGACGGGCCTGCCCGCCACCAGTGCCCCGCTCTCGCAGCCACCGTCCACGACCACGCCGACGACGACCACGCCGACGACGACCACGCCGACGACGACCACGCCGCCGACGACCACGCCGACGACGACCACACCGCCGACGACCACGCCGACGCCGACCATCACAGCGACCGCCCCCACGCCGACGGTCAGCCCGGCCACCATCATCGCCACGCCGTCTCGCGCCAGGCTGGCCGCCTCACTCGCGCAGTTGCTGCGCCCGCATGGCGCCGCCGCCTCCCTGAGTCGGCTGCGCCGGACCCACCGCGACAGCCTCCGCTATCGCGCGCTTGAGCCGGGCCGGCTGAGCGTGCGCTGGTACCACGGGGCGGTCAGCCGCGGGCGGCGCCGGCGCGAGCTACTCGTCGCCGCGGGCACCGCCACGATCGCGCGCGCCGGCACGATCACGCTCAACGTGCGTCTCACCCGTGCCGGCCGGCGGCTGGTTGGAAACGCTGGCAGACGTGCCATCGGTCACCGTGCCGTCCAGCGCCTGCGTCTGACCGTAACGGTGGAGTTCGGTAGTGCGGGCGTGAGCGTTCGGCGCAGCGCCGGCTTCACGCTCGGTTAGCGGTGGGGGTGGTTGCGGCGACCGACGTCGCTTGCCGCCGAACGCGCGACCGGCTTGGCGCGCAACCGGCTTGGCGCGCAACCGGCTTGGCGCGCAACCGGCTTAAGCCGAATCTCTGCCGGCTGTCGCGCCAGTTCTTCCGAATAGGTTCGCTGAACCGGCACAATTCCAATAATTGGCGGCGGGCCGGGTGGTTCTTCGGTTTAAGCCCCCTGCTGAGCACGCATCGGCCGTCGGGATCGTTCGCCCTCCGGCGCGACAGAGCGTGTAACGACCGCCGGGCACAGCGCGGACCGGGCATCGCCAGCCCCAATCCGACGATCAGCCGCTACACTCCTCCGGGCGCCGGACGGCGTGCGCCAGCACGCCCACAACTTCGGCCAGAGCATCCTTTCCAACCGCTTTCGGGGACTAGACACATGGCCCGTGGAGACGTCCGGATCGCTGCGACCCTCGCCTGCGAGGACTGCAAGCGCCGTAACTACCAGACGAACAAGAGCAAGCGCAACAACCCTGAGCGGCTGCAGCTTCGCAAGTACTGCAAGTGGTGCAAGCGGCATACCGCGCACCGCGAGACCCGCTAGGGACGCGTCGAGGCAGCAGCAATTGGCCGGTCCCGATCCGATCAGTGAGTCCCATGGGGGCTCCTACGGCGACGCCCACATCGCCGAACACCGGCCGTCCCAAGCGGCTAGGCTGGTCGGGTTCCTGCGCGGCTGCTGGAAGGAGCTCCAGCGCGTCCACTGGCCCGATCGCCGTCAGGTGATGCAGGCCACGGGCGTCGTCCTTGGCTTCGTGGTCGTCGCCGGCATCTTTCTCGGCGTCTCCGATCTCATCGCCTCAAACCTGATGAACCTGGTCCTCAAGTGAGGGTCTCACCCTAGGCAGATACGAAATGTTCCGTTGGTACGTAGTCAACACATACTCAGGACACGAGAACAAGGTCAAGCACAACCTGGAACACCGGGTCGTGTCACTGGGCCAGCAGCGTTCCGTGCGCCAGATCGTCGTCCCGACCGAGTCGGTGTCCGAGATGAAGGACAACCAGAAGGTCACCGTCGAGCGCCGCACGATGCCCGGCTACGTGCTGGTCAACATGGACCTCAACGAGGACTCGTGGCAGCTCGTCAAGGGCACCCCGGGTGTCACCGGCTTTGTCGGCGCGTCCAACGAGCCGGTGCCGCTGACTCAGGGGGAGGTCGACCGCCTGCTCCACCAGGAGACGGCCGAGCGCCCGCGCAGCCGTGCGCAGTTCTCGATCGGCGAGTCGATCAAGGTCGTGTCCGGCCCGCTCTCGGACTTCTCGGGCGAGATCTCCGAGGTCAACGAGGACGGTCAGAAGCTGAAGGTGCTGGTCTCGATCTTCGGGCGCGAGACCCCGGTCGAGGTAGGCTTCGACCAGGTCAAGAAGCTGTAGTAACCCTGTAGTCGTAGGTGCACTAGGAGAGATTTATGCGGCGCCTGAGGGGCGCCGTGTTTCTCGCCCGAACTAGGAAGAGTCGAAATGGCAAAGAAGGTCCTTACCCACATCAAGTTGCAGGCGGTTGGCGGTCAGGCCAGCCCCGCACCTCCGGTTGGTCCCGCGCTAGGTCAGCACGGCGTCAACATCATGGAGTTCGTCAAGGCGTTCAACGCCCAGACTCAAGGCGACGCCGGTACGGTGATTCCGGTCGTGATCACGGTCTACGAGGACCGTTCCTTCACGTTCATCACCAAGCAGCCGCCGGCCGCCGTGCTGATCAAGCAGGCGCTGAACCTCGACAAGGGCTCGGCCGAGCCGCACCGCGACAAGGTCGCGAAGATCACCGGCGCGCAGCTGCAGGCGATTGCCGAGAAGAAGATGCAGGACTTGAACGCGAACGACGTCGAGGCCGCGAAGAAGATCATTGCCGGCACCGCACGTTCTATGGGCGTGGAGGTGGTCTGATGGCGGCTAAGCACGGCAAGTCATACACCGAGGCGCGCCAGCGCTTCGACCGTGAGCGCGAGTACACGCCCGCCGCGGCGATCGCGCTGGTCAAGCAGCTCTCCACGTCCAAGTTCAACGAGTCCATCGAGGTGCACGTCCGCACCGGCCTGAACGTCCGTCACGCCGACGAGCAGTTGCGCGGCACGATCGCGTTGCCCAACGGCCTCGGTAAGGAGGTCAAGGTCGCCGTCTTCGCCCAGGGCGCCAAGGCGCAGGAGGCCGAGGAGGCCGGAGCCGACGTGGTCGGCGCCGAGGACCTCGCCCAGCGTATCCAGGACGGCTTCGACGACTTCGACGTGGCGATCGCCACGCCCGACCTGATGCCGGTGGTCGGCCGTCTCGGCCGCATCCTCGGCCCCTCGGGCAAGATGCCGAACCCCAAGGTCGGCACCGTCACGATGGACGTCGCCAAGGCCGTCGAGGAGTCCAAGGCCGGCAAGGTCGAGTACCGCACCGACCGCAACGCGATCGTGCATCTGGTGATCGGCAAGCGCGACTTCGAAGAGCGCGCGCTGCTGGAGAACTACGCGGCGGTGATCGAGGAGCTGATCCGAGCCAAGCCGTCGGCCGCCAAGGGCCGCTACCTCCGCTCGGTCACCTTCGCCTCGACGATGGGCCCCGGCATCCGCGTCGACCCCTCACGCACCCGCGACATCATCGACGAGCTGGTCGCCGCCTGAGGGCGCCCTATCGCCTGCCGTGGAGCACGACGCCCGGCTACCGTACTGAGGCGAGCGATGCGCGCGACCGCGATCAAGAGGCTCGGCCTGGTTTTGGCCGCCGCCACGGTCACGCTGCTTAACGCCTGCGGCGCCAGCGCCGCCAAGAAGGTGGCGCACCCACACAAGCTGCCGCCGGTCAAGCATGTGTTCGTGATCATGCTCGAGAACGAGAGCTACAGCTCGACCTTCGGCGATCGGGCCGCCTACCCGTACCTCGCGGGCAAGCTGGTCAAGCGTGGCGAGCTGCTGAAGAACTACTACGCCACCGGCCACGACTCCAACGACAACTACATCTCGATCGTCTCCGGGCAGCCGCCCAACACCGCCAACCAGGCCGACTGCTCCACCTACGGGGAGTTCACCGACAACGCGCCGCTGCCAAACGGGGTCGAGAGCGGCACCGGCTGCGTGTACCCGGCAAACGTCCGCAACATCGGCAACCAGCTCTCGGCCAAGCACCTGAGCTGGAAGGGCTATATGGAGGACATGGGCAACGACCCCGCACGCGAGTCCGCCGCCTGTGGCCATCCGATGCTCAACGCGCCCGACGGCACCCGGCTCGCCGAGCCCGGCGACGGCTACGCCGCGCGCCACGACCCGTTCGTCTACTTCCACTCGGTGATCGACAACCAGAGCTACTGCGACGCCCACGTCGTCGCGCTCGGCACGCCGACCGGCGCGATGCCCGCACGCGCACTGCCCGGCGAGACCGGGCTGGTGGCCGACCTCGAGCGTGCCGCGACCACGCCCGCGTTCTCCTTCATCACGCCCAACCTCTGCGACGACGGCCACGACTACCCCTGCACCAACCAGCAGAGCGGCGCCTCGGCAGCGGCCGACATCGACGCCTTCCTGGAGACCTGGGTCCCGATCATCCGCAGCTCGCCCGCCTACAAGCACGGCGGCCTGCTCGAGATCACCTTCGACGAGGCCGCCGACGAGGACGCGACCTCCTGCTGCGGGGAGGCGCCCGGCCCCGGCGCCGCCCAGCCCGGCATCGGCGGACCTGGCGGTGGCAAGGTCGGCGCGCTGCTCCTGTCCCCCTACGTCAAGGCCGGGACCACAGACGCGAGGCCGTACAACCACTACTCGTCGCTGGCCGGCTGGGAGGAGCTCTTCGGGCTCAAGCGGCTGGCCTACGCCAGGACCGTCGAGAACGTGTTCGGCGGCGACGTGTTCAACCGCTACAAGCAGCCGAAGTCGTAGGCCGAGCTGGCCCCGAGCCGGCCGCCCAGACGTGGCGCTCGCGATCGACTAGACTCGGCGGCAGCAAGAGACGACGCCCAAGACCTCCGGCAGCCTTCGCGCATAAGTCCTGAGCAGGTGGAGCCTCGAACAGCAGTGCGGCCCCCCTGCTTGGGTTGCTTGCTCTCGACGCCCGCCTGTGTAGCGGGCGTTCTTCGTAGAGAGCGAGAAAATGAACCGAGAAGAAAAAGCAGCAGTGATCGATCAGATCGCCGATGAGCTAGGCAGCTCCGACGCGATCTTCGCGCTGGACTACCGTGGCATCACGGTCGCTCAGATCGCTGAGCTGCGCGAGAAGCTGCGCCCCTCGAACACGAAGTTGCGGGTCACCAAGAACTCGCTGTCCGAGCGCGCCGCCGATCAGGCGGGCATCGCCGACATCAAGCCGATGCTGGTTGGCCCCACCGCGCTCGCCCTGGTCAAGGGCGACGCCGCCGCGGCTGCCAAGGTCCTGAGCGACACGGCACGCGCACTGCGCGGGCCACTTGAGTTCAAGGGCGGCCTGATGAGCGGCTCGCTGCTCAGCTCGGCCGACGTCGAGGCGATCGCGAAGCTTCCCTCGCGCGAGGTTCTCAACGCCCAGCTGGTCGGCACCATCGCCGCCCCGCTATCGGGCCTTGTCCGCACCCTCAACGCCCTCATTGCAGGCGTGGCTATCCAGCTTGGCCAGATCCGCGACCAGGGTCTGGTATCCGGCACCGCCCCGGAGGCACCCGCCGCCGAAGAGGCACCGGCCGCCGAAGAGGCACCGGCCGCCGAAGAGGCACCGGCCGCCGAAGAGGCACCGGCCGCCGAAGAGGCACCGGCCGTTGAAGCGGCACCGGCCGTTGAAGCGGCGCCCGCCGCCGAGGCAGCTGAGGCCGACGCGCCCGAGGCCGAGGCTGAAGCTGAGCCCGCCGCTGAATCCGAGACTGACGCCGCTGCCGAGTAGCGGCATCTGAAACTGACCAGTAACACAGGAGAAACACATGCCTACCAATGAAGAATGGATTGACGAGCTGAAGGGGATTTCGGTCCTCGAGCTTTCCGAGCGGATCAAGGCGCTCGAGGAGGCCTTCGGCGTCTCCGCCGCGGCCGTCGCCGCTGCCGCTCCGGCCGCTGCCGCGCCCGCCGGCGGTGGCGACGCTGGTGCCGACGAGGGCCCGAGCACGGTTGACGTGGTCCTCACCGCTGCCGGCGACAAGAAGATCCAGGTCATCAAGGTCGTGCGTGCCGCCACCGGCCTCGGCCTCAAGGAGGCCAAGGATCTGGTCGACAACGCGCCCAAGCCCGTCAAGGAGGGCATCGAGAAGGAAGAGGCCGACAAGCTCAAGGCCGAGCTCGAAGAGGCCGGCGCCAGCGTCGAGTACAAGTAGCTGCACTCAGAGCTTGATCTGTAAGCGAGTGAGGG
>JBOGYJ010000102.1:0-5606 GCA_050696795.1 Solirubrobacteraceae bacterium
ATGCCTGAGCCGCGTCAGCGGCCGCCGCGTCGCAATGTGGCGGTTCACTCGGTCACCCAGATCACGCCCCGGTTGCGGCGGGTCGTGGTGACCGGGGAGCTCGAGGGCTGGGACCCGTCAGAGCCCGGTGCCCACTTCAAGGTCTTCGTGCCGCAGGCCGGCTCCGCGGAGCCGGCGATGCGCACCTACACGGTACGCCGCTTCCAGCCGGGTTCACTGACGATCGACTTTGCCGATCACAGCGATGGCCCCGCGACCGCCTGGTCGAGGATCGCCGCCGAGGGCGCTGAGTTCCAGATATCGGGTGTTGCGCGCTCCGGCTTCGTGCCGGCCCCCGAGAGCGAGTGGTGCCTGTTCCTGGCCGACCACGCCGCACTGCCGGCGGTGGCCGCGATCCTCGAGTCGCTGCCGGCGGGGTTGCGGACGCTCGTGGTGATCGAGCTCCAGGACCCCCAGGATGCGCTGCAGCTCGAGTCCGAAGCCGAGCTCGAGATCCGCTGGCTCACCGAGTCTGGCTCTCCCTGCGACCAGCTGGTCGCCGCGGCGCGCGAGCTCTCACTGCCGAACGGCACCGGTGAGATCTGGGTCGGCTGCGAGGCCGGCCAGATGCGCCAGATCCGCGCGCACCTGCTCGCCGAGCTGGTCGATCCTCGCGCCCTGCACACGCGCGCCTACTGGAAGCAGGACGTGATCAACCACTCCGACCACGACACCGGCGAGGACGACGGCTAGAGATGTCCTCGCGGCCGTCCGGTGACGCCTCGGGCTGAGCTGGACGGCAACAGCCTCGGGCTGAGCTGGACGGCACGTGTGGCGGGCCAGGGGTTGCAATTAGATAGCGCTTGAGGTTAGGTTTATCTCCCGGGCCGGTAGGTGCGGGAGGCAACGATGGGGGCAACGTTGTGGGAACCGATGACAGCAGCACTCGCGCGCTCGGATCACTGACGCGGCGGGTACATCTCTGGGCGACCATCCTCGCCTGTGTGGCGGCGGTCGCCGTTGGTGGCGGGTTGCATGTGACGAGCGCGGCCGCCGTGACGCTCGGCCACCTGGCCGGATCGGCTGCGTCGCCGGACGCGGTGACGCAGACCAAGGCGTTCGCCAAGGCGAGCCAGGGCACCGACGTGGGTGGCGAGCAACAGACGACGGCGCCCGGGGGCGTCTACACCGCGAACTGGTCGAATGGCGACGTCACCGTCTACAAGAGCGGCACCGCGGTGCTGACCACCCAGGGCACGACCGGCGGGTTCGCGCCCGGGGGCGGCGCATTCGTGGCCGAGACGCTCAACGGAGGCACGGCGGAGGTCCAGCTCTTCAACCTCAAGAAGACCACAAGTGTCAGCACGCCAGTCTGGGTGGGAGGCGGCACCGTCACATCGGATGAGCTGGTCTTCAGCCCATCGGGCCGTTACCTGCTCTACCCATACACGGCCGCCGGTGGCTACGTGCACATGGAGCTCGCCGATGCCACCGCCACCAGCGGCAACGACAACATCGTCTGGACCGCGAACCCGTTCCAGAGCGGTGGCGCGCCGACCGGGGACGATCAGACCGGCAAGTTCGGAAGCGCCCTGTACGGCTGGGGTCCGAGCGACGCGAGCTTCGTCTACGGATACACGACCACATCGGGCAACCAGGTCGACTGGAACTGGACCGACCTGAGCCACGCGCCGCCGACGCCGACCTACGAAGCGGCTCAGAACCTGCAGGCGACCTCGAGCTACGTCCAGTTCAGCCCCTGTGGAGACGCGCTCGCGCTCGTGCACTCGAGCGGGGAGGACACCCTGAACGTGGGGCTGTACGGGATCGTCGCCGGCCAGGCACTGAACGGCGGCGCGGCCCAGTGGAACACGCAGGACGCGCTCGACCTGAACGCCACCTACACCGATGACCACGCCGGCCGCTTCGTCGGCTCGATCGAGGGCGGGTCGCCACCCGACGCCGACCTCGGCCCGAACACGTGTGACGTCGCCTCCGGCGGCGGTGGCGGCGGTGGCAGCGGCGCTCCGACCGCGTCGTTCACCGCCCCGTCCGGAACGCGGCTGACCGGGCACGCGCTCGACTTCACCGACACCAGCACGGGCGCCAGCGAATGGTCCTGGGACTTCGGCGACGGCACGCCCAGCTCTGACGACGAGAACCCGGCCCACACCTACGCTCAGGCCGGGACCTACACCGTCACCCTGACCGTGTACGGCAGCGACGGGCAGAGCGACCAAACTTCCGCGCCGATCACCGTCGGCGCAAACCATCCGCCCGTCGTGCAGTTGAGCTGCCAGGACAGCTCGACCGGACCACACAAGATCACCTGCACGAGCACCTCGTACGACCCCGATGGCGATCCGATCACGCTCGACTGGTACGCCACGGTCGCGGGGACGGGGAGCTCGACCAACGGCACGGTCTCGGGACCCGACGGCGACACCTTCACGATCGAGCCGGCCTGCCCGCCGGTGAACGTCAGTCTCGAAGTCAGCGACGACGCCGGCGGCTATGCCCAGTCCGACCAGGACGTCCAGCAATCCGACGCACGGACCGATGACGTGTCCGACGTCTCGCAGCTCGGCGACGCGATCGGCGACGCCTGCCCCGGTGACACCATCGATCTCGCCGCGGGCACGTACGTGCTCGACGACGGACCCGGTCCGATCACGATCGGACCCGACCTCACGCTGGAGGGCGCCGGGCCGGGACAGACGACGCTCGTGGCCGACTCGACGTCGTCCTGGGGGATCCGAGTTCTGACCTCGACCGTGCGTGATCTGACACTGACCGGCAACGACGTGGAGGTTGACTACGCCACTAGCCTCGAGGGCAACTCCACGGTCGACGATGTCGAGGTCAGCGGCGCACCGCAGCAGGGGATCCTCGTCTACAACGTGGGCGGGGGTTCGAGCACCGTCGTCGAGAACTCGAAGATCCACGACAACAGCGCCGACGGGATCGCCGTGGCGGTCGTCCAGAGCGCGGATGTGCGGTCCAACGACGTCTACGACAACGGCGGCAACGGCATCGAGGTCGACGAGTCCGCCCCGGTCACCGTGGAACACAACGACGTGCACGGCAATGACACCGACCCATCCTCCGGTGGCTTCGGCGGGATAGTCGGCGACGAGACCAATCTGATCGCGCTGGGCAACACGGTGGAGGGCAATACCGGCGCCGGCATCGACGTGCGCCGGGGCGACGGGCTTCTCGCCGGCAACCTGATCACCGGGAACACCGCCGACGGGCTGTGGTGGTGGGACAGCCAGCGGATCCGGCTCGTCAACGACACGGTCGTAGGCAACGATGGCTCGCTCGCGCCGGAGCCCGACGACAGTGGTGACTCGAGCGCCGCGATCCCGGCGCTGTCGATCAGCAACTCGATCCTCGGCGGCAACGGCGACGACAGCACCTGGTTGCCGCAGAGCGCGGGTGTGTGCGCGCTCACCGATGACATCCTCGGCGCCTTGCCGTCGGGACTGTTCGCCCCAGGCGGCCATGACCTGGCCGCCGGATCGCCGGCGATCGATGCCGGCGACAGCACCGTCGTGCCCGACCTGCTGACGCTCGACGGTGATGGCAACCCCCGCATAGCCGGGGCCAGCGTCGACATCGGCTACGCCGAGTCCTCCGGCGCGACCGTTCCGGCGCCGACCGGATCAGACGACGTGGACACCGGTTACGACTGCGACCCCGCCTACGGCGACATCGTCTCTGATCTGAATCCGTTCGACCCTGGTCAGACAATCGCCACTCAGCCGGGCATCCCGACGGCCAGGTCGCCGCTGCAGACGAAGATGACCGCACCCGCCGACCAGTTCCCGGCCGGCGCCTATCCCGACCCGTCGATCCAGGAACTGACGTACCTGATGCTCCCGGGTAGCGCGCTGACGAAGTGGCAGGTGACCACCAGCGATGACTCGGACAGCAGCGACCCCACCGATCCCTGGAAGATCACATTCCTGGTCGATTCGTCGTTGCTCGGCGGCGCCGCGCCCACGGATGTCACCGTCACGAGCGACGGCTCGACCGTACCCGCCTGCTCGACCCCGGGAGCCGCCACGCCCGATCCGTGCATCGACAGCGTCGAGACGCTGGCGAGCGGTGGCGCCGAGATCGACGTGCTGACAGAAGGCTCCTCCACCGTGGGCTCGAGCGGCAACGAGTTGTGGACCTTCACGGTCCCGGCGGCGACGGACCCGGCACCCGCTGACGTGACAGCGACGGCGGGTGTGACCTCGGCAACCGTCGCCTGGACGGCGCCGGCCGGCAGCCCGAGTGGCTACACGGTGACGCCGACCGATACGACCCGGAGCAAGGCCGGCAGCCCGGTCGACGTCAGTGCGGGCACGAGCTCGCAGAGCTTCGACAGTCTGGCCGCCGGCGACCGCTACACGTTCAGCGTGGTCGCGCACTACGGCGACGGAGACTCGGCCGCAGTCGCATCGAACCCGATCGTGCCGCTCGCGGTGGCCGCCAGCGGCAGCGACGAGGGCTCGAGCTCATCGCCGCGGGGCACCGCGACGGCGGGCAACGGTGCGGTGACGGCGAGCGCAGCGGGCGTCGGCACGGTGCAGGTCGCCAGCTACGCGGCCGCGCCGCTGGAGGGCTTCAGCGCCGCGGGCACTTGGTTCGACGTGTCGACCACGCCAGACAGCGCCTTCGACTCGGTGCAGTTCACGGTCTGCGGCCTCGCCGACAATGCGGTCGTGCAATGGTGGGATCCGGTCGCGCAGGCGCTCGAGCCGGTCTCGTCGCAGACGGCGGCGAGCGGAGGCTGCGTGACGGTCACGGTCGACGCGACCACGATCCCGTCGCTGACCGACCTCTACGGCACGGTGTTCGCCGTGGGGGCGACGGCGGGCGGGGGCTCGTCCGGCGGTGGCGGCTCGTCCGGCGGAGGCGGCTCATCCGGCGGAGGCGGCTCATCCGGCGGTGGTGGCTCGTCCGGCGGTGGTGGCTCGTCCGGCGGTGGTGGCTCATCCGACGGAGGCGGCGCGCCATCGGGCGGCACGCAGCCCGGGATCGGTCCAACCGGATCGGTGAGCCCGGACACGACCCCACCGACCAGGCCCGGCTCGCTGCGCGGCCGGCTCACCCAGGCCACGCTGACGCTGAGCTTCAGGCCTTCCCTCGACGGCGTCGGAATCGACCATTACGAGCTGTACCGCAACGGCAAGCCGTTCAGGCGCGTGGCGGCTGATGCGCACGTGGTCAGGCTCACGATGTCAGGCTCGCGGGCGAGGTTCGCGATCGTCGCCTTCGACGCCGCCGGCAATGCGAGTCCCGCGTCGCGGACCGTGACGGTCGTCGCGGCGGCGAGAGTCAAGGGCGTGCCGAAGCACATCCCCGGGTGGGCCAGGAAGCTGATCGCGTGGCAGCGGCGGGGCGCTCACGGGCAGCGCCCGTCCGCCCCGAGGCACAGGCCGCCCTGGTTCGGCGCGTTGTCTTCACCATGTTCCTGCGTCATTGAGTTTGGAAAAGGCGGCTTTGACCGAGCCATGTTGCGTCGCATACAACGCAACGTGTGTCAATTCGCAAGTTCGTCCCGGCGATGCCGTCGCTATTATCGGCCCGGGACCTATTGGTTTGCTCTGCGCAATCATGGCCAAACTATCTGG
>JBOGYJ010000103.1:0-13621 GCA_050696795.1 Solirubrobacteraceae bacterium
GACCAGGACCCCGAGACCGAGGATGAAGGATCCGATGGTCGAGATCAAGTTGTAGGTGGACCACCCCAGCCCAGGCTGGTAGGTGTAGATGCGCCGCGGCATCCCGGACAGCCCGAGCGCGTGCTGCACGAAGAAGGTCATGTTGAAGCCAAAGAACGTGATCGCAAAGGCGATCTTGCCCAGCCGCTCATTGCACAGCCGGCCGGTCATCTTCGGGTACCAGTAGTAGATCCCGGACATGATCGCGAACACGGAGCCGCCCATCAGCACATAGTGGAAGTGAGCGACCACGAAATAGGTGTCGTTGAGCTGCCAGTCGACCGGGAACACCGCCAGGAAGATGCCGGTGATCCCGCCCAGCAGGAACACGAAGATGAAGCCGATGGCCCAGTACAGAGAGCAGGTCATGACCAGCGAGCCGCGCCACAGCGTGCCGATCCAGTTGAAGATCTTCACGCCGGTCGGCACCCCGATCAGGAACGAGGACAGCATGAAGAAGCCGAGCACCACCAGCGGCAGCGGCGCGGTGAACATGTGGTGTGCCCAGACCAGCGTGGAGAGGAAGGCGATCACGATCGTCGAGGTGGCGATCGCCTTGTAGCCGAAGATCGGCTTGCGCGCGAACACCGGGATGACCTCGGAGATGATGCCGAATCCCGGCAGGATCATGATGTAGACCTCGGGGTGCCCGAAGAACCAGAAGAGGTTCTCCCATAGCACCGGCGATCCGTGGTTGGTCGGATCGAACCAGTGGGTGCCGAAGTGCCGGTCGGTCAGCAGCATCGTCACCGCCGCGGCGACGACCGGAAGCGCGATGATCAGCAGCACCGCGTAGATCAGGACCGACCAGATGAACAGCGGCAGGCGGCCCCAGGTCATGCCCGGCGCGCGCATGTTCACGATCGTCACGTAGAAGTTGACCGCGCCGACGAGCGAGGAGATGCCGGTGAGGTGGATCAGGAAGATCCAGACGTCCTGGCCCCCGCTGGGCGAGTTCTGGATGCTGGAGAGCGGCGGGTAGCTCCACCAGCCGGCTTGAGGCGGATGCCAGAAGATCGAGGCGTAGAAGACGATGCCGCCCATCAGCAGCAGCCAGAAGGACAGCGCGTTCAGCCGCGGGAAGGCCATATCGCGCGCGCCGATCATCAGCGGCACGAAGTAGTTGCCGAAGCCCGCCATGACCGGCACGACGAACAGGAAGACCATCGTCGTTCCGTGCATCGTCAGCAGCTCGTTGTAGTGCTCGCCGCTGATCAGCGTGTTGTTCGGCACCGCCAACTGCGAGCGCATCAACAGCGCCTCGGTGCCGCCGAGGATGAAGAACACGAACGTCAGGACCAGGTACATGATCCCGATCTTCTTGTGGTCGGTGGTGAGCACCCAGTCGAGCCACTGTTTGGTCTTCCTCGGCTGATGCACCTCGTGAACGAGGATCTGGGGTACCGGACGGAGCGCGTGATCGGTAGTACTCATATGACTGAAATCCGCTTGCTGGTTAGAAGTTGCCGCTTGAGGTGAGAATGCCCTGCTTGACCAGGTACTGCCGGATCTGGGCGACCTGATCGTTCTGCTGGCCGACGAGGTGGCGCTGTTGCGCGAGCCATGTCGTGTACTGCCTGGGCGTGACGACCTTGACGAGCGCCGTCATGAATGCGTGCTCACGTCCGCATAGCTGCGCGCACTGGCCGTGGTAGAGCTCGTTGGCATGCAGCGCCTTGAACCACGTGTAGGTGGTGAAGCCTGGGACGGCGTCGACCTTGCCGCCCAGCGCCGGGATCCACCACGCGTGGATGACGTCACTCGACTGGATCACGAGGTCGACGGTCACACCCGCCGGCACGACCATCTCCTGGTAGGAGTATGGGAGGCGGCCCGTGAACCACGCGTTACCCGAGTCGCAGTGCTCGCTGCCGACGCTGTAGGTGTAGCGCCAGATGAACTGGCGGCCCGTGACGCAAACCGTCAGCTCGTGGCCACTGGGCGGGCTGGGCGCCGTCAGTGAGGCCGACAGCACCGCGCTCGCGCCGGCGTCCGAGTTGGGCGGGTTGACGATGCCGGGGAGCTTGATGAACGTGATCACGGCGATGATCACCAGGATCGAGCAGGCGCCCGACGTCAGGCCGATCTCCACGCGCGTGTTGCCGTGAATCTGCAGGGCCACCGGGTTCTTGTCGGCGCGGAAGCGCCAGACCGAGTAGAGCATGACCCCGATCACGCCGAGGAAGACCACGACGGACATCCCCAAGATGATGTCGTAGAGCGTCGCGATGCTCGTCGCGTTCGGCGAGGCGCCCGACTTGAGCGTGCAGCACGCCGCCGAGGCGCTCTGCGCGAGGGCCAGATAGACCCCGGCGGTGAGTGGTGCCGCCACCGCCACCGACCGCAGGCGGGAACGACGCAGGGCGCTGAAGAGCGAACGAACGAAAATCACAGCGCGCCGCATGTTATAGAGGTGCGCCCCAACTTGGTCGCACCGGCAAGATCGGGAGCCTGGTTTCTATACTCCCGGCGCTTGCGACTCTCGAGGGCGATCCGAGGAACGGCGTGGGCGCTCGTGGCGGCGGGTGCCGCTGCTCCCCTACTCCGACGCAGGCTGGATCTGCCCAAGGGCCCGGTGCTCGCCGCCGCCGCGACAGCGCCCGTGGCGCTGAGCGTCGCAGCTCCCAAGGGGCGTGCGCGTGACGTCGCGACCTGCGTCCTGCAGATGTGGGCCTACCTCGCGGCCTACGAGATGCCCAACGACGATCCGCAGGCGCTGCGCGAACGCGTGCACATCGAATACCCGGTCAACGTCGATCGCGTCATCGGCTTCGGCAAGATCCCGACCCAGCGCCTGCAGACGCTGTTCTCGCGAGAGGGCGAGATCAACGGCTTCGAACGCGTGCTGGTTTGGTCGCACTGGGCCTGGTTTGCCGTGCCCCACCTGGCCGTCGCCTACGTGGCGCTGCGCCGCCCCGAGGAGCTTGGGACCGCGGCCGCGCGCATGTACGCGGTCTATGACCTCGGCGCCGTCGTCTACTGGACGGTGCCGACCGCGCCACCCTGGTGGGCGGCAGCACACGGCTACGTCGAAGAGTTGGACGGGCACGTCGAGGTCGGCGAGTTCGGCCATCGCTATGACGGCACCGGGCTGCCACTGCCCGTCCGGCGGATGATGCTCGAGTACGGGGAGCGCTTCTGGGGACGCCGCTGGAACGATCTTTACGATGTCTTGGGAGGGAACCCGCTCGCCGCCATGCCGTCGCTGCACTTCGCCACCTCGCTGATGGCCGCCCGCCTGCTCTCCGAGGTGGATCCCGTCGCAGGCCTGGTCGGTTGGAGCTACGCGGCCACCCTCGGGCTGGCGTTGGTGTACCTGGGCGAGCATTACGCGATCGACGTGATCGCCGGTGGCGCACTGGCCGAGGCGGTACATCGCAGTGCCAGGCCGGTCACGCCGGCAGTGCACGCGCTCACCCGCGCGTTACGGCACCTCCGCGAACTGGCCGAGGACGACTGAAGCGCAGCCATGGCCGAGCAGCCTCAGACCGAACGTGTCTCACCTGCTGCCGGCTCGCTTGCCGGCAGCAGCGCCGGAGCGCCCGCCAGGGACCTCACAGCGCAGGAGGAGCCGCCACGCGTCGTCATCACGCGGGGGCGGATCATCGCCTCGCTCCTATTCGTCGTCGGCATCGTCGTCTTCCTCTACTTCGGCCTGCCGAAGCTGGTCGGCTTCGGTGCGAGCATCAAGCGCCTGCGCCAGGGTGACGCCGGCTGGCTCGGCGGCGCAGCGATACTCGAGTTCTTATCGTTCTGCGGGTACGTCGCGCTGTTCCGCGCGGTGTTCGTGCGCCGCAGCTCGCGCATCGGCTGGAACGCGAGCTATCAGATCACGATGGCCGGGCTGGCGGCCACGCGCCTATTCGCCGCTGCCGGCGCCGGCGGCATCGCGTTGACCGCCTGGGCGCTGCGGCGCTCGGGTATGGAGCGCCGGCTGGTCGCCTCGCGCATGATCGCCTTCATGGCGCTGCTCTACGGCGTGTACATGACCGCACTCGTGGCCGACGGCGTTGGGCTCTATCTCGGCCTCTGGCCCGGTGGTGGGTCCTTTGCGATCACGATCGTCCCTGCTCTGCTCGGTCTGGGCGTGATCGCGATCTTCCTGGCGATCTCGCTGCTGCCCCGCGACGCGGATCGTCTGATGAGCGCGCGCGCCGCCGGGGATGGCTTCACCGCGGGCATCGCGCGCCGGCTCGCAACCGGCCCGACGGCCGCTGCAACGGGCGTGCGCACCGCGCTCGCGCTGATTCGCGGTCGCGACGCCGGGCTGCTGGGGGCGGTCGCGTGGTGGGGGTTCGACATCGCCACGCTGTGGGCCTGTTTTCACGCCTTCGGCTATCACCCGCACACGGGCGTGGTGGTGATGGCGTACTTCGTCGGCTGGATCGGCAATACGCTGCCGCTGCCGGGCGGCATCGGTGGTGTCGAGGGCGGCCTGATCGGCGCGTTCACGGTCTTCGGCGTGGGTGTCCAGGGCGCAGTCGTGGCGGTCCTGGCCTACCGCGCCTTCTCGTTCTGGCTGCCGACGCTGCCCGGCGCGGTTGCCTACTTCCAGCTGCGCCGCACGGTGCGCGCCTGGGACAGCAGCGACGGACCACCAGCGGCCGCGGCACTCTGACGGCCGGCCGCGGCGCTCTGACGGCCGGCCGCGGAGCACACACCTATACTTAGTGAAGTGACCGAGAACGCATACCAGAACGTCGTCATCGTCGGCAGCGGTCCGGCGGGCTACACGGCCGCGCTGTACGCCGCGCGCGCGAACCTGAACCCGCTCGTGATCGAGGGCTTTGCCTGGGGCGGGCTGCTCCAGCAGACCACCGACGTCGAGAACTTCCCCGGCTTTCCCCAGGGCATCATGGGCCCCGAGTTGATGGCGCAGATGCGCGATCAGGCCGCGCGCTTCGGCGCGCGCCTCGAGACCGACGAGGCCACGGCGGTCGAGCTCTCGAGCGACGGTGGCCTGCACAGGGTTTACATCGGTGACGAGGTCCATCTGACGCGCAGCGTGATCCTGGCAATGGGCGCGCAGCACCGCAAGCTCGGCGTCGCCGGCGAGGAGCTGCTCACCGGTCGTGGCGTCAGCTACTGCGCGACGTGTGACGCGGCGTTCTTCCGCGACGTCCCGACCGTGATCGTCGGCGGCGGAGACTCCGCGATGGAGGAGGCGATGTTCCTCTCCAAGTTCGCGTCCAAGGTGGCGATCATCCACCGTCGCGACGAGTTCCGCGCCTCGAGCATCATGCTCGAGCGCGCCCGCCAGGTGGCGAACATCGAGTTCCTGACGCCGTACACGATCGACGAGTTCCTCGCCGGCGAGAATGGGGCGCTGGGCTCGGCACGGCTGCGGGGTACGGTCGATGGCTCCACGCGCCAGATCGACATCGCCGGAGCCTTCATCGCCGTCGGGCACGACCCGCAGTCGCAGCTGGTGGCCGGCCAGATCGAGCTCGATGCGAACGGCTACGTGGCGACCGAAGGTCGCTCGACACGCACCAAGCTCGCCGGCGTGTTCGCCGCCGGAGACCTGGTCGATCACACCTATCGCCAGGCGATCACCGCGGCCGGCTCAGGCTGCCAGGCCGCGCTCGACGCCGAGTGGTACCTGCGCGATACGCCGGTGCCCGCCGACGACGCACTCAGCGCCAGCGCCTGACGCGGCCGCGCGCTTGCGCGCGCGATCAGCGCTGCGCGGGCGATCGCGCGCGGCGCGGGCGATCAGCGCCGCGAGCGGTGCCGGCGCGTGTTGCCCGTGAACCCGGTCGGCGTGGTGATCTCGAGCGCCGAGTACTCGATCCGGTTCCCCGGATAGGTACAGGCGTAGCTGCTGAGCTCGCCGACCACGATCTGGGCGAAATTGGCCGTCCCGACCGTGTTACAGCTCGACTCCCTCTTGGTGACCGTGGCACCGGAGCTGTTCTTGACCTTCACCGAGACCATCTGCTTCGCACGACTCTGGGAGTAGGAGAACTTGGTGCTGTTCTGCTCGATCGAGAGCACGGGCGCCCAGGTCGGCACCGTCAGCGCGAGGATCTCACCGCGTACCACCGGAAGCGGGGTGAGCAGCGGGAACTCCGCCACCTTGCCGAGCACCGAGCGCAGCTTGACGACCGCTGTCTGCGCAGCCACGCGGTATGAGGGGTTGACCGGCGTTCCGGTCGCAACCAGCGCGGTGAGCTGCGCCTCCGGCGGCCCGCCATACTGCGCGCTCTTGGCCGCGATGATGGCCGGCGTGATCAGGCCGGTGCCCGCCAGCCCAAGCGTGAACGAGGAGATGACTCCCGACCGCTTGACGGTGTCCGGGTTCGTCACCCCGTCGCGCAGCGTCTCGTAGGCCGTCACCTGCGTGAGCAGGATGGTGCAGCTCGATCCCTGCGCGTTGGCGGGACAGGTGGGCGAGACCAGCGGACTGGTCGTCACCCCGATATGAACGTCGGCTGCCGATGCGGCGGCGGGCAGGAGTGTGGCGGTCACCACAGCGGCCGCCACAGCGCAAACAGCTCTCTTCATACGCTCATTGAACAGGACGACTACGGCAAAGTTGCGCGAAACGTTGCAGCCGTGGCCGGCCTGCCCTGATCTGAGGCCGCATCAGCGAGGCGGACCATGCCGCCTCGCCCGGCGCTGCCCTGCTGCGCTGACCCGAGCCTGCAGAAGTCACAGACTCGCGCAGATCCGCCGTCAGATCTTTGCGACGTTGATGGCTTTGGGGCCCTTGGGACCGGCCTCTTCCTCGTAGGAAACCTTGGCGCCCTCAGCAAGCGACTTGTAACCGTCACTGACGATGCCGCTGTAATGGACGAACAGGTCACGGCCGCCGTCATCCGGCGTGATGAAGCCGAAACCCTTGTCGTCGCTGAACCACTTGACGGTTCCAGTTGCCATGTATGAATCCCCTTCGGCGCTGCTGGCAATAGTGCCGGACGCCCGTATGGCCCCGGCAGATCACCGGAAACCGTATCAGGGTGCCGCGTTTGGCTAGACGGATGTTTGGTTAATGATTCTCAGCGCAGCTCTTCGGCGGCGGCGGCGATCTCGTCCACGTCGCCCGGGGTCGGCTCCCACGGCAGCTTCAGCGGGTCCCCCAGATAGCGCGGGATCACGTGCATGTGGAAGTGGAACACAGTCTGCCAGGCCTGTGCTCCGCAGGAATTGATCAGGTTCACGCCGTCGGCGCCGAGTCGGTCGCGAGCGCGCAGCGCCTGACGTTTCGCGGCGCTCGTAACGGCGGCAAGCTGGTCGGGATCGATCTCCCAGAGGTCGGTGGCGTGGCGCTTTGGGACCACGAGCGCGTGGCCGCGGGTTGCCGGAGCGATGTCCATGAACGTCAGCGTGTGCTCGTCCTGCTCGACGATCTGAGCGGGGATCTCCCCGGCCACGATCTTGCAGAAGATGCAGTCTTCCATCGCCTCGGCAGCCTACCGGTCCGAGCTCTGGCGGGGCGCAGCGGCAGCCGAGTCCTCGGCCAGCCAAACCCGCGCGTACGCCAGCACGGACTCGTCGCTGTCGACCTCTCCCGCGTAGGCGGCCTCGGTCAGCTCCGCCAGAAGCCGCCCGAGCCGCGGGCCGGGCACGATCCCGAGGGCGCGTGCCAGCACATCCCCGGCGGACGGCGGCCGCGGGCGGTTGCGGCGCCAGCGCAGCGCATCGGCCAGCATCTCCCGCGCGAGCTCGAGATGCAGGGCGACGGCGCGCTCGGCATTACGCCCGCGTGTCGCCAGCCGGTCAGCGACGCTGAGCACGGTGACATCGACCTCGACGGGCTCGCAGGTGGCGAGGTAGCGGTAGACGGCACGCGCCGACAGCGGCCGCTCGTGCACGAGGAAGCCGAGGCGCAGGTGGTGACGGGTGAGCGCGGCCGTGTGCAGTGTCAGCCGCTCGCCGGCGCGCAGGCGCGTGAGAATCCCGGTCGCCAGTTCGGCCCCGCGCACGTCGTGCTCGAAGAACGTGGGCCGCCCTTCGGGGCCGCGTACGTAGGTGAGCGGCTTGGCGATGTCATGCAGCAGCGCGCCGAGGCGCAGCGCCTGGCCGCGCGTGAACTCATTGGCGAGCGGCTCCTCGAGCACCGCGAGCAGGGCCGGCGCGAGCTCCCCGAAGGTCGCGGCAGGGTCGGTCTGCAGGTCGATCGCCGCCTGCAGCGTCGCGAGCGTGTGGTCGTAGACGTCGAGGTGGTGGTAGTCGCTCTGCTTCACCCCATGCAGGGCGTCGAGCTCGGGCAGCACCGCCGCCGTGGCGCCGACGCGCTGCGCGAGCTCGAGCCCGGCGACGGCACGCTCGCTCGCGAGCAGCCGCCGCAGCTCGGCAAAGACCCGCTCGGCAGCCACGGCCGAGAGCGACGGCGCCGAATGCGCCGCCAGCCTCAGCGTGTCCCGCTCGGCCGTGAAGCCGAGCTCGGCGGCCAGGCGCGCGAGCCGCAGGACCCGCAGCGGATCGGCGCTGAACGACTCGGAACCGACGCTCCGCAGCCGTCCCGCCTGCAGGTCGGCGACGCCGCCACAGGGGTCGATCAGCTGCGCGCCCTCCGGCTCCAGCTCACGCGCGATCGCGTTGATCGTGAGGTCCCGGCGGCGCAGGTCCTGCTCGAGCGTATCACCCGTCAGCGGCGTCAGGTCGACCTGCCAGTCCTGGTCGTGGGAGCGCACGCGCCAGGCGCCGAACTCGTCGGAGAGCTGGAAGGCGTGGCCGCCGGCCCGGCGCCCGAACTCCCGCGCCAGGCCGCGGACATCGCCCTGCACCGCGAGGTCGAAGTCCGGCGTCCCACGTCCGAGCAGGGAGTCGCGCACAGCGCCGCCGACGAGCCAGGCGTGACCGTGCCTCGGCGCGACCTCGGCGAGCGCGGCCAGCGGGCCGCGCTCGTTCACGCCGGCCTCCCGTCGTGGTGATAGAAGCGCGGGACCCGCCGGGAGATCCAGCACAGGACCTCGTAGCTGATCGTCCCGGCACGGCGGGCGAGGTCCTCGGCCGTCTGGCGCTCGCGCCCGTCGGTCCCGATCAGCGTGGCACGCTCACCGCATACGACGACCGCCTCGGGGCCGACATCGACCGTGATGTTGTCCATGCTCACCATTCCGCACAGGGGGTATCGGCGGCCGCCGATCAGCGCATCGCAGTTACCGGCGAGCGCGCGCACGAGCCCGTCCCCATAGCCGATCGGCAGCGTCGCGATGTAGCCGGGGTGCTCGGCCACGAAGCGCCTGCCGTAGCCGGTGCTTTGCCCCGGAGCGATCGGCTTGACGGCCGCGACATAGCTGCGGAGCGCGAGCGCCGGCTCGAGCCCGTGGTCGGCCGGGTCGTTGTTCATCGGATCGGCCCCGTACAGCGCGATCCCGGCCCGGACCATGTCGAAGTGACTCTCCGGCACGCGCAGGATCGCCGGGCTGTTGGCGGCGTGAACCACGATGTCCGTGGGCGCCAGCGCCCGCGCCTCGGCCACGAACGGCTTGAACTGCTCGAGCTGCCCGGCGACGAAGCCGCGGTCCCCGTCAGCCGTGGCGAAATGCGTCATCACCCCGGCCAGCCGCAGCGCGGGCCTCGCCTCGAGCACCGCGTGCACGGTGGCCAGCGCCTCGCCGGTCTCGCGTGTGCCCAGCCGCCCGAGCCCGGTGTCGAGCTTGACGTGAAGCCCGATCGGGGCCGGCGCCGCCGCGGCGGCCGCGCGCAGGCGTGCGACGAACGCCGGATTCCAGACGGTCAGCTCCGCGCCGGCGGCGATTGCGATCGGCAGCTCCTCGTCGCTGATCGCGCCGAGCACGAGGATCGGCACGTCGAAGCCCGCCTGGCGCAGCTCGCCGGCCTCGGCGGCGGTGGCAACGGCCAGCACGCTGGCGCCACCGCGCAGCGCGGCCCGTGCGGACTGCACCGCCCCGTGCCCGTAGCCGTCGCACTTGACCACCGCGCACAGGCGGGTGCGCGGTGGGATCCGGTCGCGGAGGCGCGCGGCGTTGCGCTCGATCGCCGCGAGGTTGACCTCGGCGACCGCCCTGAGCGCCATTTCAGAGCTCCCCGGCAGGTTGCCCGGGACGGCGTTCACGTGCGCGCGGGAGCGCGCCGATCACATCACTTGCGATCACGCCCTCAGCGCCGATCTCCTCGGCCGCGAGGATGCCGGCCGCCTGATGTACCAGGACCGCGGCACAGGCCGCAGTGAATGGCTCGACGCCCTTGGCGAGGAACGCGCCCATGACCCCGGAGAGCACGTCGCCGGTGCCGGCCGTGGCGAGTGCCGCGGCGCCACCGGGGCTGACCGCGACCCTGCCGCCCGGCTCGGCCACGACCGTGTCGTCTCCCTTCAGCACGACGATCGCCCGCGAACGCTCGGCGGCGGCGCGCGCGTGCTCCAGGCGGTGCGCCTCGATCTCGGCGCTCGGCAGCTCGAGCAGCCGCCCGAGCTCGCCGGCGTGCGGCGTCAGCACCGTCGGAGCGCTGCGCGCTGCCAGCTGCTCGAGTCCGCCCTCCTCGGCGTGCGCGTTGAGCCCGTCGGCGTCGAGCACCAGCGGGAGCTTGGCGTGCGCCGCGACGTCCCGTGCGAACTTCTGGGCGGCGGGCAGGCGTCCGATGCCTGGGCCGAGCACCAGCGCCTGCGCGCGTGCGGCCCGTTCCACGGCCATCCGCGAGCTGCCGCGCCTGGGACCGGTCTCCGGGTCGTCGGGGAGCTCGACCGTCATCACCTCGAGCAGCTTGCCGGCGATGATCGGCGCCACCGAGGCGGGCGCGGCAACCGTGACGTAACCGGCGCCCGCCCGGGCCGCCGCGAGCGCGGCCAGCACCGGAGCACCGGTGAGCCCGCGCGAGCCGCCGACTACCAGCACGCTGCCGACACTGAACTTGGTGGACCCGGCGTGGCGCCGCGGGATCTCGGAGCGGACGGCGTCGCCGATCAGCCCGATGCTGGGCGTGACGGGCTGATCGGCCACCGGGATGCCGATGTCGACGATGTGCAGCGCGCCGCTGTGCTGCTTGCCCGGCGCGATCCACAGGCCCGGCTTGGCGGCATGGAAGGTCACGGTGGCATCGGCACGGACTGCCCGCGCGCTGATCTCACCGGTCGAGCCGTCGACGCCGCTCGGCACGTCGCAGGCGATCACCCGCATCCGCGGCGCCGCGTCACGCGCCGCGTTGATCGCGTCGATCGCGCCGCCGATCGGCTCGCGTGGAGCACCAGAGTAGCCGGTGCCGAGCAGCGCGTCGATGACGCCGGCGGCGCCGCAGAGCGCCTCGGGCAGCGACGGGGCATCCTCGGCGCCGATGTCGATCACGGTCACCTCGCGTCGCAGCTGGCGCAACACACGGGCGGCGACGTGCCCATCACCGCCGTTGTTCCCGCGCCCGCAGGCGATGACGACCCGCCCCTCGGGCAAGAGCTCGGCACAGACTCGCGCGAGCGCGCTGCCAGCGCGCTCCATCAGGGTCTCTCCCCGGATACGGTGCTGCTCGATCGCCCAGGTGTCGAGCTCCCTCTGCTGGGCCGCGTCGGGTAGGGGTGTCAGCCAGGCTGGCAGATCCATCAGCGGCCGAGTCTACTTCCGGGTTCCGCGGCCGAGCGGGTCAGTAGCCCGGCGCCAGCTTCTGGAACAGCAGGTGATCGCGCCAGGCGCCATCGACGAACAGGAACCCCCGGGCCAGCCCGATCCGCTCGAAGCCGTTGCGGACGAAGGCCTTCTGTGAGGCGAGGTTCGCGGGCTGGATGCCCGCCTGCAGGCGGTGCAGCGCAAGCTCGTCGAAGGCGAGCCGGCAGGCCAGCGCGATCGCGGTGGTCGCGATTCCCTGGCCCCGCAACTCGCGGTCGACCAGCAACCCGACGGTGGCGCTCTCCTCCGGGCCACGGATCACCTGGGTGAGGTTGAGATCGCCAACCACGGCGCCCTCGCGGCAGATCACGAACGGATAGAGCTCCTGGCTCGCGAGCTCGATGCGGTACTGCAACCTACGCGCAGCGTCGTCAAATGTGAACTCCACCGGCTGGCGGCTCGCGGAGCTGATGCGGATGTCATCGGCGTTGGCGATGCGCAGTGCGGCCAGCTGATCGACGTGGCTGTGGGCGAGCGTCGCGAGCTCCACCCCATCCATCCCAAGCCTGAGCGAGGGTCGGCTCAACCGGCGAGCGCTTCCTCGACGACCCGGCAGAGCTCGGCCACCCGCGACTCCGTCTCCTCCTGGCTGGGGGCCTCGACCATCACGCGGATCAGCGGCTCGGTGCCCGAGGCGCGCACCAGCACGCGTCCGCGGCCGGTAAGCGCTTGGTCCGCCGCCGCGATCGCCTGCGTGACGGCGGCCGCCTGCATCGCGGAAACCAGGGCCTCACGGCTCGCGGCTCGTAGGTTGACCAGCCGCTGCGGCAGCTTGCGCATCGCGTGGCGCTCGGCGAGATCGGCTCCGGCCAGCGCCTCGAGCGTCAGCAGCCCGCTGGCGATGCCGTCGCCGGAGGGGCCGAAGCCGAGGTCGATGATGTGACCCGACTGCTCGCCGCCCAGCCGCCAGCCGCGAGCGCGCAGTGCCTCATTGACGTAGCGGTCGCCGACGGCGGTGGTGGTCACGTCGATGCCGGCCTCGTCCATGGCCGTGTGGAAGCCGTAGTTGGTCATCACGGTGACGGCGACGCCACCCCCGTCGAGACGCCCGGTGCGCTTGTAGTGCATGGCCGTGAGCGCGATCAGCTCGTCACCATCGACGACATGGCCGTGGCAGTCGACCGCCAGCACACGGTCGCCGTCGCCGTCGAAGGCGAAGCCGAGGGCGTGCTCGCCGCGCGCCATCGTCTCGGCCAGCCGCTCGATGTGGGTCGAGCCGACGCCGGCGTTGATGTTGCGCCCGTCGGGGCTGTCGGCGAGCACGTCCACCTCGGCGCCGAGGCGGCGGAAGATCTCCGGCGCGACGCGGAAGGTGGCGCCGTGGGCGCAGTCCAGCAGCACGCGCGTCCCACTCAGATCGAGGTCGGCAAAGCGCGTGTGCAGCACGTGCACGTAGTCCTCGAACGCGCCCTGCATGCGGCGCACGTGGCCAATGCGGTCGGGCCGGCGGCCGCGGTTCAGCATCTGTTGCTCGATCGCGACCTCGGTCTCGTCTGAGAGCTTGAAGCCATCGGCCGCGAAGAACTTGATCCCGTTGTCTTCGTAGGGGTTGTGCGAGGCCGAGATCACGGCAGCCAGGTGCAGACCGTGACGGCGAACGAGCAGCGGCGCGGCCGGCGTCGGCAGCACGCCGCCGAGCAGCACGTCGCCGCCCGCGGCGGTGGCGCCGGCCGCGATCGCGGCCTCGAGCATCTCCCCCGACTCGCGTGTGTCGCGGACGATCAGAACCTGCGGATGTGCCTCCTCGCAGAGCTCGACGGTCGCGCGTGAGAGCGCGAGTGCGAGCTCGGCGGTGAGGAACTCGCCGGCGCGGCCACGAACGCCGTCGGTGCCGAACAGCTGGCGCGACATGGACGTGGCCGCTCCGAGTGGAGGCTTGGCGCGACTAGCGCTTCGAGAACTGTGGCCGCGTGCGGGCCTTCTTGAGGCCGGCCTTCTTGCGCTCCTTGACGCGCGGATCCCGCGTCAGGAAACCGCGGCGCTTGAGCTCGCCGCGCAGGTTCGGATCGGCCTCGAGC
>JBOGYJ010000104.1:0-8677 GCA_050696795.1 Solirubrobacteraceae bacterium
CTTAGTGCGTAAATGGCAGTGGAGCATGGCAGTGCTGGTCTTGGTGTTCGCCATGTTGTTAGCGCTCTCACAGGTCGCGAGCGGCGCAAGCAAGAAGGCGAGTGGCGCCAGCACGAAGATCACCCTCACGGAAGAGGACTACTTCAATACGCCGGGACAGCTCGCCGCGCTGAAGGCGTACAGCAAGCAATTCGAGAAGGCGAACCCGGGTGTCACGGTTAATCGGCAGTACGTGCCGTTCGCGAACCTGGATACGAAGCTGCTCACGCAGGCGACCGGCGGAGATCTGCCGAACCTGCTGGCGGTCGACAACCCGTTCGTCTCGACCATGATCAGCACCGGTCAGGTGGCACCGCTGAGCGGCCTCAAGGGCTTCAGCAAGAAGGGGTACTACCCAGCGGTGATCGACGAGGGGCTGTCGAAGGGCAAGTACTACAGCCTACCCGTGGCCGGCGCCAACTCGATCGCGCTGATCTACAGCATCCCAATGTTCAAGGCGGCTCACCTGAGCCCGCCCAAGACCTGGACCCAGCTGCTCAGCGACGCCAAGGCGCTCACGACCTCGGCCCATTACGGGATCGCACTGACCTGCGAGGCCGCCGAGGATACAACCTGGCAGTGGGAGCCGTTCTTCTGGAGCAACGGCGGCAACTTCACGTTCACGAACGTCGCCAAGGCCGCGGGCGTGCAGGCTCTGACCCTGTGGGAGCAACTGGTCAGCCAAGGCTCCGCCTCCAAGGCATGCCTCTCGTGGAGTCAGACGCCGGCTGCCTCGAGTCAGTTCATCGCCGGCAAGGCCGCGATGATGGTCAACGGTCCCTGGAACTTCCCAACGCTGAACCAGGCTCACATGACCTACGGCAAGCAGTTCGGGGTCGTCCCGATCCCGACGCGCGTTGCCGGCAAGCATGTGATCGTGCCGCTCGGCGGGGAGGATTGGATGGTCGGCAAGAGCGGCGGCAGCGCCGCCCAGCAGATGGCGTTCAAGTACATCAAGGGGCTGCAGACTCCCTCCGAGGAGCTGAAGCTCGCCAAGCTGTTCGGGTACCTGCCGGGTAAGATCGCGGTGGCCAAGAAGTACGTGAAGCAGGCCGGCGCCGAGTGGAAGGTCTACGTCAACCAGACCCTCTACGCTCACCCGCGCACGCTCGGGCTTGGCGTGAAGTACCCCAAGATCTCCCAGGCGGTCTGGACCGCGATCCAGGCAGCTCTGTCGGGCTCGGCGAGCCCGAAGGGCGCGCTCAGTACGGCGCAGACGCAGATCAAGAGCATCCTGGGAGGCTGAGGCTGCTCGACCTCTGCAAACAGCCGAGCTGACTGCCTCCTGATTCACCTCAGTCAGCTCGGCCGCAGGTGCAGCGAAGCCCGGTACCGCGCCCCCGGCCAGGGGTGCCGGTGCCGGTGCTTCGCCGGACCAAGAGCGCCGCACCCACAAGTCATGCGAGCCCGTCGGGAGATTTGATGAACAACAAGGATGAACTGCTGGGATCCACGACCAGCCGCGTGACAAGCGTCGCACCGACGGTCTCCGCCCACGTGCGACTGCGCCCGATCGATGCGCGCGGCGTGGTGATTGACGATGGTCTGCTGGCCGAGCGCCAGCGCGTGAACCGCGAGGTGACGCTGCTGCACGGTTACGAGCAGCTGGAGAAGGCGGGGACACTCGAGAACCTCCGCATCGCCGCCGGTCGTTCGCAGGGGAAGCGCCGAGGCATGGTGTTCAGCGACTCCGACGTCTACAAGTGGCTCGAGGCGGTCGCCTGGGAGCTGGAGCGGCAGCCGTCGTCCGATCTCCATGAGCTCGCGCAGGAGACTGCCGAACTCGTCGCCGCCGCACAGCAGCCGGACGGCTACATCAACAGCTATTGCCAGATCGTGGATCCGTCCTGGCGCTTCACCGACCTCGACATGGGTCACGAGCTGTACTGCGCCGGTCATCTCTTTCAAGCCGCCGTCGCCTCCGCACGTGCGACCGGAGACACGCTGCTCATGGATGTGGCCAGCCGTTTCGCCGACCTCATAGATCAGGAATTTCAGGATGGGCCCCACAGCAGGACCGACGGGCACCCCGAGGTGGAGCTCGCGCTCGTCGAGCTCTTCCGCCAGACCGGCGAACGGCGTTACCTGACGCTGGCTGACACGCTCGTCTCGCGCCGCGGCCACGGTAGCTTCGCGAACGATACGTTCGATCTCGACTACTACCAGGACGCCGTGCCTGTTCGCGAGGCCGGGTCGCTCGTCGGACATGCGGTGCGCGCTCTCTACCTCGCAGCGGGCGTAACCGACATCTATACCGAGACCGGCGAGCCGGCGCTGCTCGAGTCGATGCTGCGTCAATGGCAGGACGCCACGGATACCAAGATGTACCTGACCGGCGGGATCGGCTCGCGCCACTATGGCGAGGCGATCGGGGACCCCTACGAGCTGCCCGCGGACCGCGCCTACTGCGAGACCTGCGCCGCCATCGCCAGCATCATGTGGAACTGGCGGATGCTGCTCGTCACCGGTGAGAGCCGCTTCGCCGACCAGATGGAGCGAGCGCTCTACAACGGCTTTCTGGCCGGCCACTCGCTGGACGGCAGATCATTCTTCTACAGCAACCCGCTGCAGTCTCGCTCCGGTCACGCGCGTCACCACTGGAATCCGGTCGCGTGCTGCCCGCCCAACATCATGCGTCTGCTCGCCTCGCTGCACCACTACCTCTGCACGGTCACCGATGCCGGGCTGCAACTGCAGCTGTACGCGGCGTCGACCATCCACGCCGAGATCCCGGGCGTGGGCCCGGTCGAGCTGAGCGTCGAGACCGCCTACCCGTGGTCGGGAGCGATCACAGTGCGGGTAGCCTCGAGCCCGGATTCACCGTGGACTCTCTCACTGAGGATCCCGTCGTGGGCTCGAGCCGCGACCATCGACGGTAAGAAGGTGGCTGCCGGTGACTACGCCCACATCTCACGTAGCTGGCAGGCCGGCGAGCAGGTCCTGCTAGAGCTCGACATCGCACCGCGCCTGACGGCCCCCAATCCGTACGTCGATGCGATCCGCGGCTGCGCGGCACTGGAGCGGGGTCCGGTCGTCTACTGCCTGGAGGGAAACGACCTACCGCTGGGGGTAGCGCTCGCCGACGTCGCCCTGGACCCAGGCGCCGCGCCAATCGACGGTGGGCGGATCGCGGAGCTCGGCGGTGTCCCCGGAGTCGACATCGCGGGACTTGTGAGCAACTTAGACGGCAGGGCACAGGCGCTCTACCCGGACGCCCGCGCCCTGAACGCCGCGGTGGCGTCGTCGCCGGCGCAGCTGCGCGCCATCCCGTATTTCACCTGGGCCAACCGCGGCACCAGCGCAATGCGCGTCTGGACGCCGATGCACGAAACCGTCTGAACCCACCTGCGAGCGAAAGAGAAGCGAGTCCCGATCATGGCCACCGTTGAACTCGAGAGCCTGAAGAAGGTCTACCCGAACGGCGCCGAAGCCGTCCACGACCTGGACCTGAAAATCGACGACGGGGAGTTCCTCGTCCTCGTCGGTCCCTCCGGCTGTGGCAAGACAACCGTCTTGCGGATGATCGCCGGGCTCGAGGAGATCAGCGCCGGCACGCTGAAGATCGGTGATCGGGTCGTCAACGACCTTGGGCCGAGGGAGCGCGACATCGCGATGGTGTTCCAGAACTACGCGCTCTATCCCCACATGTCGGTGGCGGCGAACATCGGCTTCGCGCTGCGGCTGCGGCAGCTCTCGAAGACCGAGATCCAGGCGAAGGTTGAAGACGCCGCCCGGATCCTCGGCTTGACCCAGCTGCTCGACCGCAAGCCTGCCCAGCTCTCGGGCGGCCAGCGACAGCGAGTAGCGATGGGGCGCGCGATCGTCCGCAACCCGTCTGTGTTCCTGATGGACGAACCGCTCTCGAACCTCGACGCAAAGCTGCGGGTGCAGATGCGCGCCGAGATCAGCCAGATTCAGAGGGCCGTCGGGGTAGCGACCGTCTACGTCACCCACGATCAGGTCGAGGCGATGACCATGGGCCAGCGCGTGTGCGTGCTTCGCGATGGCTTCTTGCAGCAGTGCGATACCCCGCAGGTGCTCTACGACCTCCCGGTCAACCTGTTCGTCGCGGCCTTCATCGGCTCGCCCGCGATGAACCTCTACGAGGCGACGCTGGCCGAGGGCTGCCGCTCGGTCCGGCTGGGCTCGCAGGAGATCGCGCTGTCCGAGCAGACCCGTGACCAGCATCCCGCGCTCGCGGTCTATGCAGACCGGCCGGTCGTACTCGGCGTCAGGCCCGAGAACCTCCTGGCCGCGAGTGACGGCGGCGGCGCAGGGCTGACGGTCCAGGTCGAACTGGTCGAGGCGCTTGGATCCGAACTTCAGGTCCATTTCACGCTCGATGCCAAACGTGTGCTCGCCGAATCGGGCGAGGCGGATCAGTTGATGACCAGCGGGGCGGGCGTCGCCCGTGTGGCGCCACACGTTCCGGCGCACGCGGGTGAGTCGATGCGGCTGAGCGTCGATGTCAACGCACTGCACTTCTTCGATCCGGCGAGCGGACAGGCGATCCGCGACTGAGCGCGAAAGCCTCGTCTCGGCAGCTAAGGGTCCGTGGAGAAAATTATCTTCCGAATTCCCTACGGGGCCCTAACTCGTGGTAGTCGTGGCCGCGGGATTGTGCTGCGTCAACGCGCGGTTGAGCTCCGCCGCTGCATCTGCCGGGAACTCCGGATCGAGCGGCGTCGAGGCTGTGCCGTGGACCCGCAACCGCTTACCCTGGCTGGTGACCGCCGCGACAACGCTGAACAGCGGCACACGCATCGCGATCGCCTCAGCTTCGATCGCGCTGATTGAGAGCCCAACCAACTCGGGTCCTCCCGGAGTGGGTGCGGCGTAGTCAACAGCGGTTCTGAGCACCCGGCGGCTCGAGCCGGAGAAGCCAACGACGATGAAGGCATCCGTATCCGCCCAGGACAGGCATCTGGTGCGCAGCATGCCGCGAACCCTGAAGCCGTCATCGGTGAGCTCGATCCCCGATCGCAGCGTGAGTCCCGTCCAGACGACGCCGAGCACGGCGAACACCACCGCTGCGAGTTGCGAGTTCCACACGACGATGATCAGCGCGCAGACGATCAGCACCGCCACCAGGTTCACATAGGCGATCTGCGACCTGAACGACCGCTGGCCCTCGCGAATCACATGTCCCCCATGCGCATCGGCAAGTTATACCGCCAGGACCCCGGAGCCGGCGCAGATAACGGTTGATCGCCAGCCCGGCACCGGGCGACGGCTTCAGCCTTGAGGGTCACGCGAGGCCAGCGCCTGTTGGGCTGCCGACGATCTCCCGTACAGGCTGTGCCCATCGCCGTCCTCCAGCATGCCGGACTCGTACGGCTCGACGGGAACGTGGCGATCCTCAGCCGTGCTTCGAGACATCCGGTCGCTCGCACGACTCGCGCCCACGCCCGCGAGTCGTTTAACGGCACGAGCGGCACCAGACCCAGCCCCGACTTGGCATAGTCGGCGTCGATCACGTCTGGTGATCGCTTTCGCGCTTGGGCGGGGTGCGGATCTCGCGATCGCTCCGGCGACCAAACGTCATTCCGCGGAGACACGCTCGTGGCGAATACGAGGGCGGGCCGAGGTGGCCAGTCGAGACCTCCCTTCGCTTTTTCGTGAGTATCTCGACGGACGCGCTCGGGTACTCGATTTCGGCGCCGCTGAGTCCGGAAGCAGCCATCTGCTTACGCGGTTGCCCAGCGTTCGTCGATTCTGCCCCACGTGCCGGCTATTCTCCGCCGATGGCGATCGAGGGTCCGTTGCGGCTCGAGCGCTCACCGGAGTGATGGAGCTTCTCGGCGCTGCTTCGTCCGATGGCTGGACCGTACGCACGGGCGGCGCGGTCGCAGCTGTGACGATGGTGCCGGCGGCGACCCTGAACGGGGTCTTAGTCGACGAGGTCGACGCCGATCCCGACGCAGTCGCGGATCTGTTGGATCGGGTAGCGGCCACTGGACTACCGCACTGTCTACAGCTGCGCCCCGGATCCGACCCATCGTTGCTCGAACTCGCGGCACGACGCGGGATGGCGCCAGACACCGACATTCCTCTGATGGTGATGGAGGGCACGGGCGCCCTCATCGATGTTCAGCCCGAGCAATTGGTGATCCGGGTTATCGCGCCAGAGGATGCGGGTCAGCATGCAAGCGTGGCCGCGGCTGGCTTTGAATCACCCGAGGAGCTGTTTAGGCAGCTGATCACTCCAGCTGTGCTTCGCGCACCCGGGACCTGCTGCTACCTGGGTGAGGCCGGTGGCGAGCCGGTCACGACGGGCATCGGTGTCACGCTCGATGATTGCGTTGGGATCTTCGACATCGCTACTCCGCCGGCGTACCGACGCCGTGGGTATGGCGCCGCCGTTACCGCTCGCGCGGTTCGCGATGGCTTCTGCCACGGCGCACGATGGGCGTTCCTGCAGTCCAGTCCTGCGGGTTACCCGGTCTACGAACGAATCGGCTTCCGGATCGCTGAGTCCTGGCACTGCTGGCTCACCGTGTGACCGTCCGACGCCGACCCTGCGTGTAGCGATCGTGAGGAGCCGTGGCGTCGGCTCGACCCGCAACCGATCTGCTTCGCCTATCGCATCGTCGCGTTTGTGATCTGCAGGAGTGCGACGGTAGACGTTGCTTCGCCTCGGTGTTTGCGTGTTAACTGTTGCTCCAGTGACCGGGTCGCGTGAGCTAGTGGGGCTCGGATGCTTGCGCTTTTGCTCGGGCATAGACTCATAGCGCGTGGGTCTTCCCGTGAGAATTAGTGCTGTGACGCTTGCGTGTCGGGATCTGCAGCGGATGGCGGCGTTCTATCGGCAGTTCGAATGGCCGGAAGCGCCGACCAGCGTGCCAGAGCACGTTGTGTTCCAGTGCACGAACGGGATCGTGCTCGGACTGTTCGCCGAGACGATGTTCGATCGCGGGCGCGGGCCTGCGGTTGAGGGGTTCCGTGGTTTCTCGCTAACTATTCAGGTTGAGGACATCGACGGGGTCACGCAGGCGCATGAGCGTCTTCGAGGCTTCGATGACATCGTTGACTTGGACCCGGAGCCGCACCGGTCGGGCTTCGGATGCGGATTCAGTTTCTGCGACCCGGAAGGCAACGTGTGGGAAGTTGCGCACAAGTACCGCTCGGAGTTCGATCATCGTGGTGGCTTCATCTATCCGTAGGTGAAACCGGGCTCGCGAAGCACAGTCTGCACGAGCGCAGCACCCAGGCTGACCTGCCGCTGATCGAGCCAGTCGTGTCAGGGATAAGCACGCCGAGCGATCGGGCGACCGCACCCCAAAGACCCGCATCCATAGCCGCACTGAGACTCCGGAAATGAACGCCGCCGGCCTCGGATTGCGCGGCTTGTGCGACATGGGATACCACACGTGCCGAGGAGACTTGTACAAGTCGCTAGATTTGTTGTACGCTTTGCGCATGAGCACCATCGACGTCAGCGAGGCGCGGCAGCAGCTCTCCGCGGTCATTGACCGCGCCGAGACCGAAGCGGTCACGCTGGTCCGGTACGGCAGGCCTGCTGCCGTCGTCCTGAGCCCTGCACGCTATGAGGAGCTGCTCGCGGCTGCCGAGGATGCCGAGGACGTAGCCGCATTCGATGAGGCAATGGCTGAGGAAGGCCCAAACATTCCCTGGGATCAGGTCAAGACTGATCTCGGCTGGGCCTGATCGGTGCCTTACCGGATCGAAGTGCGGCCGGCTGCCGCCAGGCAGCTTCGCAAACTCGACCCACAGACAGCCCGTCGCATCCAAGGCGTCATCGCGCTCTTGGCCGATGACCCACGACCGCCAGCCTCGCGGCCACTAACCGGACGTCCCGCCTGGCGAGTACGGGCCGGCGACTATCGGGTGATCTACACCATCGAGGACGACCGTCTCGTCGTTGTCGTGATCACGATCGGGCACCGACGCGACGTTTATCGCTAGCAGTCGCAGTCACCTCAGGCTCGCCGTCGCGGAAAACCGGAGCAACGCCAGTCCCGCTTCCGTCCCCGAGGGGCCTCTCGCGAGATGCGCCGCTGTACCTGCAATGCGCGGATACCAGCGACGGCGGCCAGGTTTCTCGTGGGCAGCAGCACACTAACTTGCAACGGCAAGTTAGTGTGCTAAGTTATCCGTGTGTCGGAGGCCCTGAGCTATGAGCTGCATAAGCTGACCGCGCGGTTGGACGCCGCCGCGGATGGGTTGCTGCGCCGCGGGGCCGGGGTGTCGTATGCCCGCTTCCTTGCCCTGTTCGCCGTTGAACAGACCGGCGGCAGCCAGCGCGATGTGGCGCGATGGTTGCGTTTGACAGAGCCGTCGACCAGTCGGATGGTGGGTGTGCTGGCCGCCGACGGCTTGCTGGCGGTGGACCGGATACCAGGTGCTGGCAACCGGCGGCAGCTGAAGCTCACCGACGATGGGGCGCGGCTGGTTGAGCGGTGCGAGAACATGCTTGAGGAGTGGTTTGTGGAGCTGGTGGCCCGCAGCGGCGTGCCGTTTGCGACCTATCAGCGGCATACCCGGCGGCTGCTCGCGCAACTCGACAGCGAACAGCACGAGGCGGCAACACGATCGGGTGCGGCGTGAGCGTGGGTAGCCCAGGGGTCGGCACCAGCACCACGGTCTCCGGGGACGGCACCGTGATCGCGTATCACTC
>JBOGYJ010000105.1:0-5846 GCA_050696795.1 Solirubrobacteraceae bacterium
ATCCTGGACATCGCATCTGCTCCGGCCTCTGGCTGCGTCCTATGGCGCGATCGCCGCGCAACGGCTGCAGCGCGACGGCTTTGATGCCGGCATCCCGGTGTTGTGCGTCGGCAATTATCACCTCGGCGGCGCCGGCAAGACGCCGGCCGTGCTGGCGCTGGCGGCACTCCTGCGCCAGATCGGCGAGACGCCGGTGGTCCTCAGCCGCGGTTATGGCGGACGGCTGCGCGGCCCGATCACGGTCGATATATCGAACCATACGGCTGCCGATGTCGGAGACGAGCCGCTGATGCTGGCCTTCCACGGTCCCGTTGTGGTGGCGCGCGACCGCGTCGACGGCGTGGCGCTGGCGAAATCCCGAGCCGCCAGCGTGATTCTGATGGATGATGGTTTCCAAAATCCTGCGGTCAACAAGGACGTCGCGCTGATCGTGATCGACAGCGAGCGTGGCGTGGGCAACGGCAGGGTCTTTCCCGCCGGGCCCCTGCGCGCCCCGCTGCGGCCGCAGCTCGCGCGGACGGACGCCCGCCGCCCCTACCTGACGCACCGGAATCCAGGCGGCTGAGACCGACAATCTGCCCCGGCCAGCTGCGGAAATGCCATCCAGGCCCCAAAATCGCACCCGTACCGTCAAAGTTCGGACAGCACGGCCCAGTTCTACCGTTTGAGCCGGTTGGCCTCGTGCGATTCTCGGGACCCGGTTCTCTTTACCGAGAATCGAGGTTGGTGTGACCCCTTTAGGGGCTCATTCAGGAGGAAGGTCGCGGTTGAGGCGTTCGAGGGGCGAGGATGTTAGGCACTCCCCGACACCACCAGGTCGAACGAGTCCGGCGGGCGGCTGGCGAAGTACAGGCGCTCCGCATAGAGCCATTCCTCGTCCCACTCTTCGTCGCTGATGCGCCCGTGCAGCCGCTGCAGCCGCAGCGGCTCGGGGGTCGAGACAAAGACGGTCCGGTCGACCAGGTCGGCCAGCGCCGGTGACGCCGACGAGACGCCCTCGACAAGCACCAGCGGCGGCTGCGGACTCGGCCCGATCCCGCCCCCGCGCAGCCACTCGATCGTCGGCTCGAGCTGCTCCTCGCGCAGCGCCTGCCACGCGTAGTACTGGGCCATGGGTCGCCGGTCGCCGGCCTCGCGCTCGTCGTAGAAGTAATCGTCGGTATGGACGATCATCGCGTCGAGGGCGATCGCCACCTCGCCGGCGATAGTGGTCTTGCCGGCGGCGCCATGTCCGTCGATCGCCACCACCAATGGGCGGCTCCCGTCGTCCTGCCAAGCGTCGATCGCCGCGATGATCTGTTGAGCTGCCCCGGTCACAGCATGAGCGTGCCGGCGTTGCGCCGCAGCCAGGCCGCGTGCTCGCGGTGCTCCGGGCAATAGCGCGAAACAAGTCCCCAGAAGCGCGGCGAGTGGTCCATGAACGCGAGATGGCAGACCTCGTGCCAGACGACGTAATCGAGCACCGCCTCCGGTGCTAGCAGCAGCCGCCAGTTGAAGCTCATCCCACCACCGCGCGAGCAGCTGCCCCAGCGCGTGCGCTGGTCGCGGATCGTCAGCCGCGTGTAGCTCAGCCCCGCGATCGCGCAGGCCCGGTCCAGCCGCAGGCGGAGCTCGTCGCGAGCCATTCGCCGGTACCAGCGCTCGATCGCGTCGCGATGCTCCGCGCCGTCGGGTACCAGCAGCGTCTGCCCGCGTCGGGTGACGCGCGTGCGTCCGGCCTCGGCACGCACCGTCAACGTCTCCCCCAGGTACGGGATCGTGTCCCCGCGCGCGAGCACGGCCGCCCGCTGACGGCCCGCCTCGGCCAGCCGCCGGTCGATCCACGGTCGCAGCTCGCGCACCGCCTCCTCGGCCGCTCGCAATGGCATCCGCTGCGGCAGCACGACCTCGACGGTGCCGGCACGGTCGACGGTGACGCGCACGCGTCGCGCGCGGCTCGAGCGACGCACGGCGTAGGAGAGCAGATCGGCTGGTGACGACACGATCGGAAAGGGTACGGTCCAGTCGCGACATGCCCTCGATCCCCGAGCCACCTGACCGGATCAGCGACCTGCTGGTCGAGCTGCGCGCGATCGAGGAGTGGGACATCCCCGAGGTGCTGATCGCCCACCAGGACGATCCCGAGCTGCACCGCCGGCTGGGTCTGTCGCGGCCACCGACGGGTGCACAGCTGGGTAGCGAGGTCGACCACGCGCAGGCGGTACGCCAGGCAGGCACCGGTTTGAAGCTCACGATCATCGAGCCGGGCAGCAACTACTGCCGCGGCCGTGTCGAGGTGGACGGCATCGACTGGGAGCGAGGCAGCGCCACCGTGCGCGTCTGGGTCGTGCCACAGCTGCGTGGTCGCGGCTACGAGCAGCGCGCCGCCGAGCTGGCGGCGGGTTGGCTGCGCTCGAGCGTCGGCCTGCGTGAGCTGACGGTCAGCTTGCTCGTCTAGTACGCCCACCACATAGACTGCGCGCTCACGATGGCCTCGAGCTCGGTTATCGCCAGGCGCTACTTCGACGCGCTGTCCAAGCGTGACGTCGACGCGGCGGTCGCGTGCTGGAAGCCGGGTGGACGCGAGCGCCTGATCGGCCAGGACGAGCTGATCGCACCCGATGGCGTCCGCGAGTACTTCATGGGCCTGTTCGCGGCGTTCCCGGATTTCCGCTTCGAGCTGATCGACACCACCACCCAGCGCCAGCGCTGCTCGGTTCGCTGGAGCGCGACGGCGACCTTCACCGGGCCGGGTCGTTTCCAGGGATTCGCTCCCAACGGTGAGCGGATCGCGATCGAGGGCTGCGACGTCATCGAGGTCGTGGACGACCGGATCGTCGCCAACACCGCCTATATCGACGGCAGCGAGGTTGCGCGGCAACTCGGCTTCCTGCCCCCGGCCGGCTCCAGCGCCGATGGGTGCCTGACCGCCCTGGCCAACGCGCGCACGCTCGTCCGCCGCACCCTCTACGGCGCCGAACCGGAGGCGATCGCCGCCGGTGTGTGGATCCTGCGCGGCGGGGGGGTCGGGCGGCACATGAACGTCTACCTGATCGAGGACGAGGGTGGCGTCACCGTGTTCGACGCCGGCTCGCGGCAGATGGGCACCGCGATCCGGGCGGCGGCGGTTCGCTTCGGCGGCATCCGCAGGATCGTCATCAGCCACGCCGACTGCGACCATCGCGGCGGTGCCGCCGGGCTCGACGCCCCCGTCTACTGCCACCCGCTCGAGCGCTCGGCCATGGAGTCGCCGTCGCCCTACCGCGACTACTGGAACCTGAGCCTGCTGAGCTGGTGGGCGCGTCCGGTCTACCCACGTCTGCTCGCGAACTGGGACGGCGGCGCGCTGCCCGTGGCCGGCACGCTCGAGCAGGGCGACGAGGTCGCCGGATTCGAGGTGCTGCTCCTGCCAGGCCATGCTCCCGGCCTGATCGCGCTCTACCGCGAGGAGGACGGCCTTGCGCTGGTCTCCGACCTGCTCTACACGCTCGATCCGCAGACCGGGATCGGTAATGCGGCGCACGTGCCGCACCCGGCCTTCAACCTTGACACCGACCAGGCGCGCGAGGCGATCCGGCGGCTGGCGGCGATCGGCCCGAGGGTGGTCTGGGCGGGACACGCCAAGCCGGTGGCCGGCGATGACGTCGAGTTGCAGCTGCAGCGCGCGGCATCGGCAGCCGTCTAGTTGCAGCTGCGGCGCGCGGCATCGGCAGCCGTCTAGTCTCACGGCGTGGGCAAACGTGCACGCAAGCGCTCCACCGGCGCCACCGGCCCGCTGGCCAGTGGCGCCGAGATGACGGCTCCGACGACGACCTACACGGACGCCGGCGGCAACGAGCTCGAGCTGCGCGGTTCGCTGACACTGAAGGCGCGCGCCGGGTACGCGGCCACGCTGAGTGGCGGGCTTGACCGCGACGACGCCTGGCAGCGCGCCACCGAGCTACTGTTCGAGCGGCTGGCCGTTGCCTGGACCATCGCCGGTGTCCGCACCGAGAGGCAGAAGGAGCTGCTCGGGCGCTACCGGATGGCCGGTGCAGATGAGCGGCGGTTCGTGCGTGACAGCCTGCGCGCGCACGTTGCCGAGAACTTCCCTGACGTGACGGCGCCGTGATCGACCCAGATGCGTTTGCCGTGCTGATCGCCGAGTGGTGCCTCGACGTGGCACCCGGACAGCAGGTCATGATCAACACGACGACGCTCGCGCAGGAAGCTGCCGTCGCGCTGCACCGTGCGGTGCTCGCGCGCGGCGGCTGGCCGCTGCTGCGACTCGCGCCGGGAGGGCTCGACGCCGACTTCTACAGGCACGCGCGCGACCGGCACCTCGATGAGCTGGCGCCGATCGAGCTGGCTGAGGCGCAGAGCGCCGATGCCAGCGTGCGGATCATCGCACCGGCCAGCGTCAACCCGCTGGCCGACATCGATCCGGCGCTGGTCTCGCGGCGGGTGCGGACGCTGACGCCGCTGCGCGAGGCGTACTCCCGCAAGCGCTGGGCGCTGACGATCTGGCCGACGCCGGCGCTGGCGGAGCAGGCCGGCATGACGGAAGCGGAGTACACCGACTTCGTGCGGCGGGCGCTGTTCCTGGACCAGCCGGACCCCGTCGCCGCCTGGGCGCGTCTGCGGGACCAGCAGGCGCGTGTGATCGAGCGGCTTGCGCCGGCGCGTGAGGTGCACATCGAGACCGCAGGAACCGACCTGCGCTGCAGCGTCGAGGGCCGCATCTGGATGAACTCCGATGGCCGGCGCAACATGCCAAGCGGCGAGGTCTTCACCGGTCCCCACGAGCATTCGGCCAACGGCAGGATCCACTTCGACGTGCCCTCGAGCACGCGCGACGTCGACGTTGTCGGTGTCGATCTCAGCTTCAAGGACGGTGAGGTCGTGGCGGCGCACGCGCACATCGGCGACCAGCACCTGCAGGAGGCGCTCGCCACCGATGCGGGCGCGCGCTTCCTGGGCGAGCTCGGGATCGGCACCAACACCGGCATCGACCGTCCCACCGGCCACATCCTGCTCGACGAGAAGCTGGCCGGGACCGTGCACCTGGCGCTCGGCCGCTCGTATCCCGAGACCGGTGCGACCAACGTCTCGGCGCTGCACTGGGACCTGATCTGCGACCTGCGCCACGGCGGTGAGGTCAGCGCCGACGGCGAACCGGTGGTGCGCGACGGCGCAGTCATGATGTGAACACCGGTGTGAGCGCTCACACGCTGTTAATCATCGCGCCCGCGCCGTGAGCTAGCGTCAGCTCTCGATGCGCCGCCGCACCAAGATCGTCGCCACCATCGGACCGGCCTCGCGTGAGCCGGAGGTGCTCCGTCGCCTGATCGAGGCCGGGCTCGACGTCGCCCGCTTCAACTTCTCCCACGGCAGCCGTGAGCTGCACGCCGAGAACGCCGAGCGTGTCCGCGCCGCGTCCGAGGCCGTCGGCCGCCAGATCGCGATCCTGCAGGATCTTCCCGGCCCCAAGCTCCGCATCGGCGCGCTCCGGGACGGCATCGCCGAGCTCAAGCCGGGGGAGAAGCTGCTGCTCAACTGCGGCTCCACCGAGGAGGGCGACCACACCCACATGTCGGTCTCGTGGGCGGGGCTGGTCGAGGCCGTCGATCCCGACGACGTCATCTACCTGGCCGACGGGGCGATCCGCCTGCGCGTCGATGCGATCCGCCTCGGCGAGGGCGAGATCGACACCGCCGTCGAGGTCGGCGGCACGGTCGCCACCCGCCAGGGGCTGAACATTCCCGGATCGACGCGGGGGCTTGCCGCGGTGCCCGCCGAGGACCTCGACATGCTCCACTTCGGCGAGTCGATCGGCGTCGACGCGGTCGCGCTGTCGTTCGTGCGCGAGCCCTCCGACGTGCTGGAGG
>JBOGYJ010000106.1:0-3349 GCA_050696795.1 Solirubrobacteraceae bacterium
ACGAACAACCCACACATCGCGTTCCGGACGGGCCCGACCACCACGACGACGCCGGCCAAGACCGTCAACAACTTCACCGTGCCCTTCTACGGCAACGGCGCCACCCGTACACGTGACTTCGTCGGCGACGCCGATCTCAACAACCCGTCGGCGCTCAAGCTGGCATGGAAGTTCGGCGGCAACGCCCTGCTCGAGTTCCCCGCGACGATCTGGGGCAACAACCTCTATCTGATGGACGACGGCGCGACCGTGAAGCGCGTCAACATCACGACCGGCAGGCAGATCTGGGAGCGCCACATGGGCACATGCCACGGCTGTGGCCTGTCGGCTTCGACGCCGTCACTGGACGTCAAGCATAAGGAGCTGTTCGTCTCGGTCCTGTCGCTGAAGGGCAGCACGATCGGAGCCGTCGGTGGCGAGCTTGCCGCGGTCTCGATGCGCAGCGGCAAGACCCTCTGGAGGTTCCCGGTCGCGAGCGGCACCGAGTCATCGCCGATGATCGTCGGCAACTCCGTCTACTTCGGCGACCAGGGCGGAACCGAGTACTCGCTCAACATCCGGACCGGCCACGAGAACTGGTCGTTCCAGACCGGCGGCGCGATCAAGGCCGGCGCCGACTACTGGGGCGGCAACCTGTACTTCGGCAACTACGCCGGTAGCTTCTACGCCGTCAACGCCCGCAGCGGCCGCGAGGTCTGGTCCGCCAGCCCCGGCGGCGAGTTCTACTCGACGCCGGCCGTCGGCTACGGCCACGTGTACGTCGGCAACAACGACGACGACGCCTACGCGTTCGACCTCCGCAGCGGCGCGCTCGCGTGGAGCCGCGGGCTTGGCAACTACGTCTACTCGGGCCCGGCGGTCGCCGACATTCCCGGCCTCGGGCCGACCGTCTACATCGGCTCATACAACGGCGACCTGTACGCGCTCAGCGCAGCGAGCGGGTCAACCGAGTGGACGGCTGACGTGGGCGGTGCGATCTCGGGCTCGGCCACGGTCGTCAACAACACCGTTTACGTATCGACCGTTTACTACAAGGGCAGCCACGGCTACAACGCCCGCACCGGAGCGCCCGAGTTCTACTTCCCCGACGGCTCCTACACGACCGCGCTGGCGGACCGCAGCGCGCTGTTCCTGATGGGCAAGTACGCGCTCTACAAGTTCGTGCCGCACGACGCGAAGCTGCCCAAGCTGCATCCAGCGAAGAGGTGACGTGAGTTTCCCGGCAGAATTGCCGGGAAAGTCCCCGAGCCTCAGTCCAGAGCCGTGGCGTCGAGGCCGAAATGGTCCAGCAACGCGGCCTGTCCGGCCGGAGTCGTCAGGATCGCGCGTCCGCTGCCGCGCCTGACCCAATCGCGCTCCAGCAGCATCGCCAGCACGCCGGCGCCGAGCGCGCCGCCGAGGTGCGGGCGCTGCTCGCTCCAGTCGACGCAATAGCGGATCAGCGGCCGGCGGCGGCTGTGCGGTTCGATCGCGACTCCCAGGCCGGCCAGGTGCTCCGCGCCGGATTCCGTCAGATGGAAGGCGTGCGCGCGACCCGGCCCGAGGATCGGATCGGCGGCCTTGGAGCTGCTGCGCTCCGCCAGCAGGTCACCGCATTGCAGCAGCGCGTCGGTGAGCGCGACGCCCAGGCGGCCGGCAAGGTGGTCGTAGCAGCTGCGCGCGCGACGCAGAGCGTGCGCGCGGGTCGCCTGCCGCAGGGAGCGGACGGGCTTGGGCGGCGCGAGACGCGCGAGGCTCTCGAGCGTCTCGGCCACCTCCGCCCCAGCGAGCCGGTAGTAGCGGTTGCGACCGGACGCCTCGACCTGCAGCAGTCCGGCGTCGGTCAGGCGACTGAGGTGACCGGAGATGGTCGAGGGCGCGACGCCCGCCTCCTGCGCGAGCGTGCTAGCGGCCAGCGCGCGCCCGTCGATCAATGCCATCAGCACGGCCGCGCGGGCGGGCTCGCCGATCAGGCCCGCGATCTGGGCCACGTCTGCGTCTGCGTCTGCGTCTGCGCCAGCGCACATGGACAGAGCGTACGCCCGGGACACTTCGGCCCGGACCGAAGCATTTCGGCCCCACACTCGAGAGATGCCAAGCCTCGGCCGTCCAGTTCGCGCAGCCGTTCGCACAGCCATTCGCGCAGCCGTTCGCACAGCCGTTCGCGCAGCCGTTCGCGCAGCCGTTCGCACAGCCGTTCGCACAGCCGGCGACGAGCGCCGGCCCCGCTGGCGGCTGCTCGCCATCTGCAGCGGTTACTTCATGGTGATCCTCGACACCACCGTCGTGAACGTGGCGCTGCCACAGCTGTCGCACAGCATGCACGCGAGCACCTCCGATCTGCAGTGGGTGCTCGACGCCTACAGCCTCACGTTCGCGGCGCTGCTGCTGACCGGTGGAATGATCAGCGACGCGCGCGGGGCCAAGCGCGTATTCATGGCCGGCATCGCGCTCTTCTGCGTGTGCTCGCTCGCCTGCGGCCTGGCGCCGGACGTGGGCTTCCTGATCGCGGCACGTGCCGCGCAGGGGATCGGCGCGGCGCTCTCCGTCCCCGCCTCGCTCGCGCTGATCCAGGCCACCTACAGCGACCGTCCGGCCCGGCGCAGGGCGTTGGGCACATGGGGCGCTGTGGCGGGGATCGCCGGCGGCGGCGGCCCTGTCGTCGGCGGGCTGCTGGTCTCGGGCCTCGGCTGGCGCTCGGTGTTCTTCCTGAACATCCCAATGGGTATCGGGTCGCTGGTCCTGGCCGCGCGCGGGCTGATCGCGCCCGAGCCGCGCGCACATCGCGGTGACGCCGCCGGCCAGCTGTTGATCACGCTCGCGCTCGCGGCGCTCACGACCGCGCTGATCCAGTCCGGGAGCGACGGCTGGGACGCCGCCATCGTGCTGATCCCGCTGGGTGTTGCGCTGCTGGCCGTGGCCGCGTTCGTGCGGGCCGAGTGCCGCAGCGCCTCGCCGATGCTGCCGCTCTCGCTGTTCTCCTCCCGTGCGTTCTCGGGAGGGACGGTCGTCGGCCTCTGCATCAATCTGGGCCTGTACGGCGAGCTGTTCGTGATCACGCTCTACCTGCAGCAGCTGCGGGGCTACTCACCCCTGCGGGCCGGCCTTGCGCTGCTTCCGCAGATGGGCCTGCTCACGCTTGGCTCGACGCTGTCCGGGCGGATGTCGGCGCGCACCGGTCCGCGGCGGCCGATGCTGATCGGGCTCGGGATCGGCGCGCTCGGCCTCTTCCTGCTCGCGGGCATCGGGCCGAGCACCCCCTACCTGCTGTTGGTGGTGCCGTTGGCGCTGGCGGGACTCGGCATGTCGCTGACGATGCCCGCCGCGACCACCGCCGTGATCGAGGCCGCCCCGGCCGAGCGTGCCGGCC
>JBOGYJ010000107.1:0-8826 GCA_050696795.1 Solirubrobacteraceae bacterium
CCCGGCGGCGCCGGCGATCTCAGCGCCACAGCCACGATCTCGGTGCGCGGCCCGCTCACGGTCAGCGCAGGCACACCGGCAATCGTCACCGCGGGCAGCTCGGCCTCGGCGACGGTCGTCGTGACCAGTCACACGAACCGAGCCGTGGTCGTGCAGCTGACGCCATCGCTGCCGTCCGGGGTGACGGTCTCACCCACCTCCCCCTCCGTGCGGGTGCCCGCCAGGCGCAGAGTGCGCCTCACGTTCACCGTCGCGGTGGCGGCGGGGCAGGCACCGGCCAGGGACCAGATGTCGCTGGCGCCGAGCTTCACCTACCGCGGCAAGAGCTATCCGCTGGCCGCGGCCGCCCTGACCGTCGCCATCCCCTACGCGTCACTGGCCGCCGCCTACAACGGCAGCGCGATCAGCGATGACGGTGACATCGGCGCGGCCGACTTCGACGGAGACGGGAACAGCTACTCCGAACAGGCGCTGACCGCCGCCGGGCTTGCCCCGGGCGCCGGCGTCGTCGTCGCTGGGAGCACCCTGCAGTGGCCCGACGTCGCGGCGGGCGCACCTGACAACGTGCTCGCCGACGGGCAGACGATCGCGATCCCCGGGGCTTCCCCGCTCGACACCCAGCTGGCGCTGCTGGGTGCCTCGAGCGGCCGCCAGGAGACCGGAACGGGCCTGGTCGAGTACACCGACGGGACGCTCCAGCGCTTCCGGCTGACCTTCGACAACTGGTTCAAGAAGCCCGTTTCCGCCGCCGATGACACGATCGCCAGCACGCCCTACATGAACGATTCGACCGGATCCGGCAATCACGGTGTCGTCGGCAAGCGCTACCACAGGGCACGCGTGTTCGGCGTCGTGATCCTGCTGCGCCCCGGCAAGACGGTCGCGAACGTGATGCTGCCGCAGGTGGCAACGCTGCCGGGCGTCTACCCGATGCACATCTTCGCGCTGGGTCTCGGCGGCGGTCCGGCGCCGTATACCGAGCGCGGTGCCCGTGCCGGGGTCCAGCGGGACCACCGGCACGGCTGAAAGGCTTCAGTACTACAGCCGGTTGATCACGAGCGCTGCCGCGAGCACGACCATCGCCATCCACATCGCCTGGAGCGCGCCCTCCAGCGGCGTGAGCAGTCGCTGCTCGTCGAGTTCCCGTATCTGGCCGTCGCGGAGGACCTGGTGGCCCGTGACCGAGGTCGTGCGCCGGCGCAGTTCCCGTGCCGGGGTCGAGAGGCGCCGCTGGGCGAGGCTGATCAAGCCGCAGGCGAGCGCCACCAGCACGCCCTGCGCGCGCACGTCCGCGGCCTCGACGAACCAGCCGGTGAACGCGGGAAAGCAGCCCCAGGCGACCGCGAACCAGACGTCGGTGTGAAAGCGCCCGCCGAAGAGCTCCAGGTTGTAGGCCAGCGCCAGGAACGCGCCGACGACGATGAAGGGGATCAGCCCGACCGAGACGATCACCGCCGTCACGATGCCGATTGCCACCGCCCCGCTCAATCCCCCCGCGGCCAGCGCGATCAGCACCCTAGCTGAGATCCGGGTCTCGAGCGGGCGGCCCATCAGCTCGTCCAGCGCGTGGCAGGCGATGCCGAGCGCGAGCAGGAACGCGCCCAGCGCCGCGCCCAGGCGCCAGAGCACGAAGCTGGGCGCCAGCGCGGCTCCGATCGCCACGTAGCTGAGGTGCCAGGCGGTGTAGGGCGGGTGCAGGATCGTGACGAGGTCGCGCCAGCCACCGGGAGACAGCGCGTAGAACGCCGGGCGCGGCAGCGACTCGGATTTAGCGGCGCGCATCGTCGTCTCGGACTCCCGTGACGACGATGCCTGCGCCGAAGCTCATGTCGCGCTGACGCGCCTGCGCGATCCCGGCGCTGCGCCACAACGCCGGGAGATCCGGGTTGGCGGCGTGGAACTGCTCGATGTTGGGGCCCAGGAAGCGGCCCACCTCATACCAGTCGCGCGATACGGCCCGGCCGAGCAGCGGCAGCCCGGCGCGGGTGTGGAGCCGCCACAGTCCGCGCAACCACGGGTGGCTGGGCACGCCGAACTCGACCATCGCGATCCGCCCGCCGGGTTTGACCACGCGCGCCAACTCGCGCATCGTCGCCGCCGGATCGTCGACATAGCGCAGCAGGTAGGTGAAGGACAGTGCGTCGAACTCGGCGTCGGCGAACGGCAGCGCCTCGGCCTCGCCCAGCACGAAGGACAGCCGCTCGGCCAGCTGCGGGGTGCGGCGCAGCCGTGCTTGGGCACCGGCGAGCATCGCCTCGCTCTGGTCCAGGCCGACGACCGTGCCGCCGCGCGCCGCGGATGCGAAGGCGACCATTCCGGTACCGGTTGCCACGTCGAGGATGCGCATGCCGGGCGCGGGCGCGAGCGCGTCGACGAGCGCGCGGCGCCAGCGTGGGTCCTGGCCGAAGCTCATCGCCGCGCCAACCCGGTCGTAATGGTCGGGGAGACCGCGAAACAGCTGCACGGCGTGGCGCTTGCGAGGCGAGGGCATCGGCAGACGAGAGCCTACGGCAGTCGATACCGTGAAGCCATGGAGCGGCGTGGAGGATGATGCGCGTCGACAAATGGCTGTGGACCGCGCGGCTGTTCAAGACGCGCGCACTGGCGGCCCAAGCCGTCAAGGGCGGGCGCGTCCATGTCAACGCCATGGCGGTCAAACCGGGCCGCGAGCTCAAGCTGGGAGACGAGCTCGAGGTGACCGTTGGTCACGTGCGGCGAACCGTGATCGTGCGCGGCGTGGCCGAGCGCCGCGTGTCGGCCGCACAGGCGACGAAGCTGTATGACGAGACCCCGGAGAGTGTCGCGGAGCGCGAGCGCCAGGCGGAGCTGCGCCGGCTCGGCGCGCCGGTCGACCTCGGCGGGCGCCCGACCAAGCGCGACCGCCGGCGCTTCGACGCCGGCCGGCAATCGCGGTCTTGGGACTCATAGGTCCCGCTCTCAGGCGAGGTTGGAGCGGCGCGGATAGGCGACCGCGGGATCGGTGAGGACGTTGATCAGCGCCGGCTTGCCGGAGGCGAGCGCGCGCTCGAAGGCACCGCGCAACTCGCCGGGCGCGCGCACGAGCTCACCGTGGCCGCCAAGCGTCTCGACCAACTGGTCGTAGCGCAGCTCGGGCTGCAGCTCGGCGGCGACCGAGTAGCCGTAGACCATCTCCATCGGGTGCTTCTCGAGCGCCCAGATGCCGTTGTTGCCCATCACGCCGACGACGCCGATGTTGTGGCGCACGAGCGTGTCCCACTCCATACCTGAGAAGCCGAAGGCGCCGTCGCCCTGGAGCAGCACGACCTGCCGCTCGGGGCGGGCGAGCTTGGCGGCGAGCGCGTAGCCGGGTCCGGAGCCGAGGCAGCCGAAGGGACCAGGGTCGAGCCAGCAGCCGGGCTCGTAGGAGTCGATCAGGCGGCCGGCGAAGGAGACGAAGTCACCGCCGTCGCCGATGATGATCGCGTCGCGATCCAACAGCGGCGCGAGCTCGGCGTAGAGGCGCGCGGGATGCAGCGGCGAGCGCGGATCCGTGAGCATCTCGCGCTCGCCGGCACGGGCCTCACGCTCGACCGTGCGCAACGACTGCAGCCAGTCGGCGCGGGCGCGGGCGAGTGCTTCGTCGCCGCCTTGCTCGACGGTCGAGGCGCTACGCAGCCCGTCCAGCGCGTCCGGCAGCGCCCCGTAGATCTCGGCCGCGAGCGTACGTGGCTGGTCGCGCTGCGGCTCGCAGGCATCCATGAAGACCACCGAGGTCTCCTCGCCGAAGGCTGCGCCGAAGCCGAGTCGGAAGTCCAGCGGCACGCCGATCACGAGCGCGACGTCGGCGCCCTTCAGCGCCGCGCTGCGCGCACGCGAGAAGTAGAGCTCGTGGTCGGCGGGGAAGCAGCCACGCGCCAACCCGTTGACGAACACGGGGATCCGCAACTGCTCGGCAAACTCGTGCAGCGCGGCCTCGCCACGCCCCCAGTACAGCCCCGTGCCCGCCATGATCACCGGGCGCTCGGCCTCCCGCAGCAGCAGCGCCGCTCGCTCGATCCGGTGGGATTCGGGATGCCGGGCGCGCGCGGCGGAGAGCTCGGCAACCTGCGCCTGCGCCTCGCCATCGGGCGCGAGCGAGAAGACATGGTCGAGCGGGAAGTCGAGGAATACCGGACCCGAGTGCGGGGTGAGCGCGACGCCGATCGCCTCATCGACCAGCTCCTGGATCTCCCCCGCCGAATCGGCGGTGGCGGCGAGCTTGACGAGCGGCCGCACGAAGGGCACGTGGTCGATCTCCTGCAGCGAGCCCTGGCCCCAGCGCCAGGCCGGGGCGCGACCGCCGAGCACGAGCATCGGCGAGTTGTTCTGCTGCGCGGAGCCGAGCGCGCTCATGCCGTTGGTGACCCCCGGACCGGCGGTGAGCGCACAGACGCCGAGCTCGCGCGTGACCTTGGCCCAGCCCTCGGCGGCAAACGCCGCGGTCTGCTCGTGGCGCACGTCGACGATGCCGATGCCCTCGGCACGGCAGCCGTCGTAGATCGAGAACAGGTGCCCGCCGGAGAGCGTGAACAGCCTGCTGACGCCGTGGGCCTTCAGCCGCTGGGCGATCAGCCGACCGCCGTGGAACTCTTCCGCGCCCTCCATTGGCGCCGCATCCTACCCCCCGCGTGGGGGGTAGGCTCATCCGGGCGCTGACGGGGCCGCTGGGCAGGCGTAGGTTGTGTGCTGCCGACCAGGTTCGGCACTCACTGTCGTGGAAGGAGCGCCTGGATGTCCATGCTCACGCAGCAGCCATCAGAGACCCACAACGAGGACCGCTTCCGCGCGCTGTGCGCAGAGCTCGAGGATTACGAGCACCTGCCCGAGCTGATCCCGGGCAGCACCTCCTCGCGGCTGATCACCGATCAGAGCCACGAGGACATGATCCACGAGTCGATCCTCGCCTGGCTGACGCAGCCCTGAGCGATGTTGTCGCGACCGGCCCCGCTGGGCCGGTCGTCCTGCTGACTCGCGCCGCCGCGCTCAGCTGACGCGCGGCGCGTCGGCGAGTCCCTGCGCCGCGCTGAACGACGCGGCTGCGAACACCGCGCTCGAACCCTCGAAGAAGGTCGAGTCGATGCAGATCGCCGGCGGCGAGCGGACGCCACGCAGCGCCAGCCCACGGCTGGTCGCATCGATCCGCAGGTCGAGGCGTTGATCGCCGGCGGCGGCGACCGCGTCCGAGGTGGTGAGGCCGGCGACGGCGGCCGCTTCCTCGATCACCGGCACGCTGCCGATGTCGAAGCCGCCGCAGAAGCCAAGGCGCAGCAGCGCCACGGCGAAGGCCGCGCCGACGCCCTCGTCGGCGGCGAAGGTTGCGGCGCGGGCGGCCTTGCGGCTGTCCATGGGGAAGCGATGAGGCTCGACGATCGGCAGCTCGAGGGCCAGCGCCTCGCGCTCGGCGAGCTCCAGGCGGGCGTGGGCACGCTGCTCGCGAGCTTCGGCCGAGTCCGTCCCGTCGCGCTCGGATAGCGGACCGAGCACGGGCACCCAATCGATCGGCCCGAGCGCGCGCTCGACGCGCTCGGCCGCCAGATACGAGATCGGATCATCGAGCGCGAAGAAGAAGCGCGTGTGCGCGCCATGTGGTCGTGAACGATCCGCCAGCCGCTCGGAGAGGTGGATCAGGTCACCCATGCCCGCTATATCGGCAGCTGAGCCGAGGAACCTTCGCGCCTTGGACGCTCTGAGGGGAGAAATGTGAAAAGCCATCCGGTCGTTTTTCAGGTGGATCGGCTGGGTAGCGCAAACTGCTAGTACCTGGAGCGTTTTGCAATTTCTTTCTGACAGGTGCACTGCAGGCGTAGACTTTGCATGAGTCTTTTCGACCGGATGGAGGCGCACGATGCCCCAAGTCCCACCGCCGAAGCGACATCCATACGACCAGTGGTCGCCGGATGCGCGTGCCCTGGACCTAGTCGGCGACAAGTGGACGCTTCTGATCGTCCGAGATCTCGCTGCCGGTCCGCGTCGGTTCGTCGAGCTGCAGCGGGTTCTCCCTGGAATCTCGACGGAGCAGCTGCGTTCACGCCTGAACCGCATGGTCGCCGACGGGATGTTGACGCGCAAGCGCTACCGCGAGGTGCCACCTCGGGTGGATTACGAGCTGACCCCCCGCGCGCGGGATCTGATGCCGGTACTGGCCGAGCTCGCGCTGTGGGGCTACCGCTGGGCCTGGAGCCAGCCGCGCTCTGGCGAGCGCGTCGACATCGGTGCGATCCTGCGGCTCGTGCCCGGCCTGGTTGATGGTGAGGGCCAACGTGGCGAGATCGAATGCACGATCACCGACGGACACCGGGAGGGCGGGCCACTGACGCTGACGATCACGATGGAGCAGGGGTCGAGCCGCGTGACCGAGGCGCCGAGCGAACACGCCGATGCCCGCATCAGCGGTGACGCGCGCGCCTGGATCGCGGCCTTCTCCCCCGGCGGCAGTACGAGCTCGCTGCACCTAAGCGGCAACCGCGGCCTGGCGGAGATGATGATCGGCCAGGTCTCGCGGTCGGAGACGCAGCCGATGGAGGGTATCGACCGCGCCGTGGCGTAGAGGCGTAGAGGCTGCGAAACGCGCACCCGGCGTCTCTGCGGAGACGCCGGTCTGAACGCCTGTATGCGATAACGAACACCCGGCGAGGCCGGTGGAGCCCACGAAGCCGGTGGAGCCCACGAAGCCGGTGGAGCTCACGAGGCCAGTGGGCCGTCAGTCAGTGGCAGTACCCGGGGCGGGGATCGAACCCGCAGGGCCCTTGCGGGCAGCGCTTTTTAAGAGCGCCGACTTTGCCAGTTTGTCTACCCGGGCTGGAAACCTTCTCGGCGGCTGATCTTACCCGGGGGGCCAGCTGTCAGCCATGCATATTTTAGCCCGCAACTGGACATATTTGGGTCACATGCCGCACACCCAACCGCAACTTTTCCGCTGCTAGGTTGTTCCTGTGGACCGAGTGGACGTTTCCGCGCTCAGATACTCAGGGGCCACGGCCCGACCGGGCCGTTCACCGCTGCTCAAGCTGCAATCCGACGAGCGGCTCGTCAGCTCCATACGCCGCGGCAACCAGGCCGCCTTCGAGGTGCTGGTCGCGCGCTACAACGCGCGCCTGCTGTCGTTCTGCCGGCACATGCTCGGCTCGCGCGAGGACGCCGAGGACGTGCTGCAGGACGTGCTCACCGCCTCCTACAACGCGATGCTGGCCGACGACCGCCCGATCAACGTGCGGCCGTGGCTCTACCGCATCGCGCGCAACCGCTGCCTGAACCATCTGCGCCGCAACCGCGCGGTCGGCGTCGACTCGATGGACATCCACCTCGCCGAACACGGCGCCACCACCGCCGACAAGGTGCACGAGCGCGAGGAGTTCCGCCAGCTGTTGCACGACATCCGCGATCTGCCCGAGACGCAGCGCACGGCGCTCGTGCTGCGCGAGCTGGACGCGCTCTCCTACGAGCAGATCGCCGAGGCGATGGAGACCACTGTCTCGAGCGTCAAGTCGCTGCTCGTGCGCGCGCGTGTGTCGCTCACCGAGGCGGCCGAGGCACGCCTGTTGAGCTGCGACCAGGTCCGGGAGGAGCTCGCCGAGGTTGCCGAGGGCCTGCGCCGCAAGCACAGCGCCTCGGTGCGGCGCCATGTGAAGAACTGCGCGCGCTGCGAGGTCTTCCAGGGTGAGATGCGCAAGAGCAGCCGTACGCTGGCAGCGCTGGCTCCGGTCGGCCCGTTGGCGTTCTTCTTCCACAAGCTCTTGTTTGCCCACGCCGCCACCCACTCCATGAGCTCCGCTGGAGCAGGGGTCGCGGGCGCGGCCGGTGCGGGTGGCGCAGGCGGCGCTGGTGCGGCGGGTGCCGGTGCCGGTGCCGCAGGCGTTGGTGCCGCAGGCGCTGCCGGTGCAGCGGGCGCTGCCGGTGCGGCCGGCGGTGCAGGTTCCGCTGGCCTCGTGACCGCGGGTGTCGGCGCGGTGGCCACGAAGGCGGCCGCGGGCATCGCCGCGGCAGCACTCGTGACCGCTGGCACCGTCGCGATCGACCACAACAATCACCATCGTCACGTCGGCCCCTCGGCCAGCACGATCGTCTCGCGCTCGCTCAGCGCGGGCCTGCAGAGCGCCGTCGGCAGCACCCACCTGGCCGGCACGGTCGGCGCCAGCCCCGGCCTCAGCGCCACGGTGATCTCGACCAGGGTCGCGAGGATGGCGCGCGCTGCTGCACCACAGAGCGCGGTCAAAGCCGGGTCCAGGGCCACCAACGGCAACGACATTGGCAGCGGCGGCAACGGCATTGGCAGCAGCGGCGGCAACGGCATTGGCAGCGGCGCCAACGGCATTGGCAGCGGCGCCAGCGGCGGCAACGGCAACGGCGGCAACGGCGACACGGGCATGCAGACCAGGACCGACTCGACGGCGCACACGCAGTCGACGGCGGCGATGACTGCGCCGACGACGCGGAACACACCGCCAGTAACCGCCGCGACGAATACCAGCGGCGGCGTCGGCCTGACCGCCCAGAGCAGCACCACCGCCATGACCTTGACGCCGGCCACCGGGTCGCCCTCGACGACCGCGACCACCTCGACGCCCGCGGACACGATCGGCACGACGACTACGACGACGACCACGAGCACCGGCACGGATACCACGATCGGCACCAGCACCTCGCCGACGAGCACGGCGTCAACCGGGACGACCACTGCACCGTCGTCGACGACCACCTCGCCGAGCGAAACGACCACCACACCGTCGTCGACGACCACCACACCGTCGTCGACGACCACCTCGCCGAGCGAAACGACCACCACACCGTCATCGACGACCACCTCGCCGAGCGAAACGACCACCACGC
>JBOGYJ010000108.1:0-28016 GCA_050696795.1 Solirubrobacteraceae bacterium
GCCCCGCTATGCGTTGCCCTGGTGAAGAAGCCGCGCGCGCGGATCAGGCGGTGGCGGCGAGCGCTGCGGGTTCGAGCGCCACCGCGAGGACCTCATCGATCGTCATCGCGAAGTGGAAGCCCATCGCCTCGCGCACCTCCTGCGGCACCTCATCCATGTCGCCGCGGTTGCGCTCGGGCAGGATCATGTCGGTCAGCCCGGCGGCGTGGGCGGCGAGCACCTTCTGCTTGACGCCGCCGATCGGCAGCACCCGGCCCTGCAGCGTGACCTCGCCGGTCATCCCGACCGTGTGGCGGACGGGGCGACCGGTGAGCAGCGAGGTGAGCGCCGTGACCATCGTCACGCCGGCGCTGGGACCGTCCTTGGGGATCGCTCCGGCGGGGACGTGCACGTGGAATGTCTGCTCCTCGAACTGGCTGCGGTCGACCTGCAACTCGTCGGCATGCCCACGCACGTAGGAGAGCGCGATCTGCGCCGACTCCTTCATCACGTCACCCAGCTGGCCGGTCAGCGTGAGTCCGGGCTTCCCCGGCATTGCCGTGGCCTCGACGAATAGCACGTCACCGCCTGCGCCGGTCACCGCCAGGCCGGTTGCCACACCCGGGACCGCGGTGCGGATCGCGGACTCCTGGAAGAACTTCTGGCGACCGAGCGCCTCGCGCAGTGCTTCCAGCTCGAGGTTCACCGGTGCGGACCGCGCGCCTGAGGCGATCTGTGTGGCGGTCTTGCGCAGCAGCGTGCCGATCTCCCGCTCGAGGTTGCGGACTCCCGCCTCGCGCGTGTACTCGGTGACGATCGTGCGCAACTGCTGGTCGGTGAGCTCCACCTCGTCCGCGCGCAGGCCGTTGCGCTCGAGCTGGCGTGGCAGCAGGTAGCCGCGGGCGATCGCGACCTTCTCCGAGGTCGTGTAGCCGTCGAAGTGGATGACCTCCATGCGGTCCAGCAGCGGCCCGGGGATCGTATCGGCGACGTTAGCGGTGGCGATGAACATCACGCCGCTGAGGTCGACCTCGACGTCCAGGTAGTGGTCGCGGAAGCTGTGGTTCTGGGCCGGATCGAGCACCTCGAGCAGGGCCGAGCTCGGATCGCCGCGCCAGTCGGCCCCGACCTTGTCGACCTCGTCGAGCATGATCACCGGGTTCATCGTGCCGGCATCGCGCAATGCGCGGACCAGGCGCCCCGGGAGGGCACCGATGTAGGTGCGCCGGTGACCGCGGATCTCCGCCTCGTCACGGACACCGCCGAGCGCGATACGAATGAACTCGCGCCCGGTCGCGCGTGCGATCGACTCGCCAATCGAGGTCTTACCGGTACCGGGAGGGCCGATCAGCGTGAGGATCGCGCCGGAGCGCTTGTCCTCGCTGATCCCGCGCTCTTGGCGCAGCTTCTTGACCGCGATGTACTCGACGATCCGGTCCTTGACGTCGTCAAGGCCGGCGTGGTCTGCGTCGAGCACCTCACGCGCGTGCCGCGGATCGAGGCGCTCTGCGGAGCGCTCGCCCCACGGCACCGCCAGCAGCCAGTCGAGATAGGTTCGGATCACGCTGGACTCGCCGGACTGCTCGCCGACGCGCTCCAGGCGACCGAGCTCCTTCTCGGCCTGCTCGCGCACGGCCTCGGGCATTGCGCCCTCTTCGATTCTGGTGCGGTACTCCTCGACGATCGAGGCGTCGTCCTCACCGAGCTCGCGGCGGATCGAGTCCATCTGCTTGCGCAGGAAGTACTCGCGCTGCTGCTTCTCGGCGCCGGACTCGACGTCGTCACGGATCCGCTTGCGGATCTGGAGCTCGGCCAGGCGCTCGCGCTGGAACGAGAGCGCCAGCTTCAGGCGGTCGACGATCTCGACCTGCTGCAGCAACTCGACGCGCTGCTCGTAGTTGAGGTCGGGCGAGTAGCCGGTGGAATCGGCCAGCGCTCCCGGCTCGGTGATGCCACGCAGGAAGGACTGGATGCGGCTGTCGGCACCGAGCAGGTCGAGGATCTCCTCGACGACGGCGCGGTATTCGCGCTGGAGCTCGCGGGTCTCCCGGATCGCGACCACGCCGACCGGATCCGGGCGCTCCTCGACATCCACGTACAGGCGCCCGTTGGGCTCGGTGATCGCTGCGCCGGCGATACCACGGTGCAGGCCGTCGACGACAACCGCGTGCGCGCCGCCGGGGAGACGAACGGTCTCGCTGACGTTTGCGACGGTGCCGACGGCGGCGAATTCATTCTCATGACGGGGCACGAGCAGCACGCGCTCCTCGTCGGCGGTGTCGACGGCAAGCGTGACGGACATGCCAGGGAAGACGACCGCGTCGTCAAGCGGGACAAGTAGCAGGCGGGTCATCGAGTCTTCACTTTCACCAGGGGCTTACGAAACGTAAGTGGATCATACCAGCAGCGGGAGTGAGCCGCAAGGAATCTCAGTCATATGGACTTAGATTATCGCATGATGTCGGTGGGGTCTTGATTCGTCGCCGTGGTTTGCGAAGATCCCTTGTGATGAGTGACTCGCCAAGGGAAGAGCCTGCGACTGACGTACTCGCTGCCGAGGAGTTCGGTGTACCGGCCGTCGATCCGGCCTTTCGCTCACAGGTAAAGGAACCTCCGACCGACGTGCTCGCGGCCGAGGAGTTCGGGGTACCGGCGCCTGACCCGGCGTTCTGCCGTGAGTCACTAACGCTTCCCGTCGACCTGGTGGGGGGCGAGCCGCGTGACGTGCTCGCCGCCGAGGAGTTCGCGATGCCAGCCCCGGACGAGGCGCGTGTGCTCCCGCGCAGGGTCGTGCGCAGAAGCCTCCCGGTCGCCCGTGTGGTGGCGATCAACGTGCCGCTGCTGCTGGTGGGCAGGTGGCTGTTCCGGCGGCTGCGGCGCCGGAAGTCCTAGCGGTATCTCTTCGATGGCAGCAGGTCGGTGATCGAGCCGTCCTGCATCTCCGCGGCGAACGCGATCGTCTCAGACAGCGTCGGGTGCGGGTGGATCGCGAGCGCGATGTCCTGCGCGTTCAGCCCCGCCTCGAGCGCCAGCACCGTCTCGGCAATCAGGTCGCCGGCACCGATGCCGACGATCCCCGCGCCCAGCAGCCGGTTTGACTGGGACCCACCCACCCCGAACAGCAGTTTGGTGAAGCCCTCGGGCCGGCCCAGTCCCAGCGCGCGGCCCGAAGCCGCCCATGGGAAGATGGCCTTCTCGTACTTGACGCCCTGGGCCTTGGCGTCGATCTCCGTGAGCCCCATCCAGGCGACCTCGGGATCGGTGTAGGCCACCGACGGAACGGTCAGGGCGTCGAACTCGATGTGGCTGCCGCCCGCGCCCCCGGCGATCACCTCGGCCGCGGTCTTGGCCTCGTGTGTCGCCTTGTGGGCGAGCATCGGGCCGCCGACGATGTCGCCGATGGCGTAGATGCCGGGTACGTTCGTGCGCTGCTGGCGGTCGACGGGGATGAAGCCGCGCTCGTCGACGTGCAGGCCGGCCTTCTCGGCGTCGATCAGATGTCCGTTGGGCGTGCGACCGACGGCCACCAGGATGCGATCGAAGCTCTGGTCCGTGCCCTCGGAGAAGGAGACCCGCAGGCCGCTCTTCGAAGCCTTCACGGCGGTCACCTGCGTGCCGAGCAGGATGGCCTCGTAACGCTGCTTGACGCGGTTGTGCAAAGGGCGGACGAGGTCGGAGTCGGCGCCTGGGATCAGCTGGTCGAGCAACTCGACGACCGTGACCTTCGCGCCCAGCGCGTGGTAGACGGTCGCCATCTCGAGGCCGATGATGCCGCCGCCGATCACCAGCAAGCGGCCCGGGATGTCCTCGGGGGCGAGCGCACCGGTCGAGTCGATGATGCGGGGATCGTCGGGCAGGAACGGCAGCTTCACCGCACTCGAGCCGGCGGCGATGATGCAGTTGTCGAACTCGATCGCACGCCCGTCGACCGTGATCGACCTGGGTCCGGTGAACCTGGCGCTACCGGTCACGACCTCTACCTTGCGCTGCTTGGCCATGCCCGCAAGCCCGCCGGTGAGCTTGCCCACGACATCCTGCTTCCACGCAATGAGCTTGTCGAGTTGCAGCTTGGGCTTCCCGAAGCTGATCCCATGCTCAGCCATGTCTTCGGTCTCAGCGACGACCCGGGCGGCGTGGAGGAGAGCCTTCGATGGAATACAGCCAACGTTCAGGCAGACCCCACCCAACGTTTCATACCGTTCCACCAGCGTCACCTTCAGACCCAGGTCCGCGGCTCTAAACGCGGCGGTATATCCACCCGGTCCGGACCCGATGACGACGACATGGTCGCCGGAACCGGCAGTCGCGGGGGCAGGTTGCGCGGGGGCCGCGGTGGCCGGCTGCGCGGGGATCGCGGGGGCCGGCTGCGCGGCAGCCGCGGTGGCCGGCTGCGCGGGGGCCGGCGGCGGAACCTCGACGCGCGCTTGTCGTTGCTCGGTCGGCTCAGTGGCCTGGGGAGTATCGCTTGCCTCGAGCGTCAGCAGCAGTGAGCCCTGGGCGACCTTGTCACCGACCTTCGCCTTGAGCTCCTTGACCGTCCCGGCGAAGGGCGCCGGAACGTCCATCGTCGCCTTGTCGGATTCGAGCGTGACCAGCGGGTCCTCGGGCGCGACGGTGTCGCCGGGGCCTACGAGGATCTCGATGATCGGAACGTCGGCGAAGTCGCCGATGTCCGGCACCGTCACCTCGACGAGGCTCACAGCAGAGCCCTGCGCAGATCGCTGAGGACCGTGACCAGATGCGCGACGAAGCGCGCGGCGGCGGCGCCGTCGATCACGCGGTGGTCATAGGAGAGGGACAGCGGCAGCATCAGTCGCGGCACGAAGCCGCCGCCGGCCTCGTCCCACAGCGGCTTGACGGCCGCGCGCGTGACGCCGAGGATCGCGACCTCGGGAGCGTTGATGATCGGGGTGAAGGACGTTCCGCCGATACCACCCAGCGATGAGATCGTGAAGGTGCCACCCGTCATCTCGGCGGGGCCGAGCTTGCCCTCACGCGCCTTGCCCGAGAGCTCGGACAGATCGCGGGCGATCCCGAGCAGGCCCTTCTGGTCGGCATCCCTGATCACCGGCACCACGAGCCCGCCCGGCGTGTCGGCGGCGAAGCCGATGTTGAAATACCTGCGCAGCACGAGCTGCTCGCCGTCGAGCGAGGAGTTGAAGCTCGGGAACTCGCGCAGCGACGCCACCGACGCCGCGATCAGGAACGAGAGCATCGTGAACTTCACCCCGCCGGGGTGGGTGGGGTGGGATTCCGCGTTCAGCTGCTTGCGCCACGCCTCGAGCTCGGTGATGTCGGCCTCGTCGTTGTGCGTGACGTGGGGGATCATCACCCAGTTGCGGGCGAGGTACGGCGCCGAGATCTTCTGGATCCGCGTGCGCTCGACGCGCTCGACGGGCCCGAACTTCTCGAAGTCGACCACCGGCCACGGCGCCAGGCCGAGTCCGGCCATGCTGCCCTTGCTGGGCGCGCCCGCCCCGACGCCGTCGCCCGACGAGGCTGTGCGCACGTCCTCGGGGGTCAGCCGGCCCTTGCGGCCGGTGCCGGCGACCACGTGCAGATCGACGCCGAGCTCGCGCGCGATCCGTCGCACCGACGGGCTCGCGTAGACGGGCGAGTCGCCATTGGTGGCCGGTTGGTCTGGCGGCTGCGCAGGCGCGGGCGCGTGGGCTGGAGCGGCTGGTGCCTGGTCGGCCTCCGTGGCCACCTGTTGGGCCTGCGCCACAGGCGACTGACTGGCTCGTGCTTCGACGACCTCTGGGGTCGGCGCAGGAGCGCCCTCTTCCGGGAGCGACTGCGACGCGCCCTCAGAGGTCGTCTCCAGGTCGAGGACAGGCGATCCCTCCGAGACGTTGTCACCGGCCTTCACGTGGATCGCCTTGACCACCCCGGCGGCAGGGGACGGCACGTCCATCGTCGCCTTGTCGGACTCGAGCGTGATCAGCGGGTCCTCGACCGCGACCGTGTCGCCGGCGGCGACCAGGATCTCGATGACCGGTACCTCGCCGAAGTCGCCGATGTCCGGAACCGTGACCTCGATCTGCTCCACGGTCGCGCTCATACGGTGGTCGGCATCGGCGCCGAGGGGTCGATCTCGAAGCGCTTGATCGCCTCGGCGACCTGCTTGGCGTCGATCACGCCACTGTCGGCCAGCGCCTTGAGCGCGGCCACCACGACGTGATCGCGGTCGACCTCGAAGAAGCTCCGCAGGGCCTTGCGGTAGTCGCTTCGCCCGAAGCCGTCCGTGCCCAATACTCGGTAGATGCGCGACTGACCACCGGTGCCCGAGCCGTCGACCCAAGCGCGGATCTGGTCGGGGTAGGCGCGAATGTAGTCCGTCGAGGCGATCACCGGACCCTGGTGCTTGCCGAGCTGCTCGCTGACGTAGGCGACACGCGGCTTCTTGGCCAGCGGGTTGAGCGTGTTCCAGCGCTCGACCTCGATGCCGTCGCGGCGCAGCTCGGTGAACGAGGTCACGCTCCAGACGTCGGCGAGCACGCCGAAGTCCTGCTCGAGCAGCTCGGCCGCGGCCAGGACCTCCCGCAGGATCGTGCCCGAGCCGAGCAGCTGCACGCGCGGCTGCTTCGACCTCGCGCCGCCGCCGGCATCGCGCAGCAGATACATGCCGCGCAGGATGCCCTGCTCGACGCCCTGCGGCATCGCCGGATGCACGTAGTTCTCGTTCATCAGCGTCATGTAGTAGAAGACGTCCTCCTGCTCGGCCAGCATCCGGCGCAAGCCCTCCTGGATGATCACGGCCACCTCGTAGCCGTAGGTGGGATCGTAAGCGCGGATGTTGGGCACGACCGAGAACAGCACGTGGCTGTGGCCGTCCTCGTGCTGCAGGCCCTCGCCGTTGAGCGTCGTGCGCCCGGCAGTGCCGCCCAGCATGAATCCGCGAGCGCGGCTGTCGGCAGCCGCCCAGACGAGGTCGCCGACCCGCTGGTAGCCGAACATCGAGTAGTAGATGAAGAACGGGATCATCAGTTCGCCGTGGGCGCTGTAGGAGGTGGCGGCGGCGATGAAGGACGACATCGACCCAGCCTCGGTGATGCCCTCCTCGAGGATCTGGCCGGCCTGGTCCTCGCGGTAGTACATGAGCTGCTCGGAGTCCTCGGGCTTGTACAGCTGCCCGAGGGGCGAGTAGACGCCGATCTGGCGGAACATGCCCTCCATCCCGAAGGTGCGCGACTCGTCGGGCACGATCGGGATCACGCGCCTGGCGATCTGCTTGTCGCGCAGCAGCGTCGCGAGCACGCGTACGAACGCCATCGTGGTGGAGATCTCACGCTCACCGGTGCCGTCCAGTTGCGACTGGAAGGCCGACAGCTCGGGTACCGGCAGCGGCTCTGCCTTGCGGCGGCGCGCCGGCAGCGAGCCGCCGAGCGCGGCGCGGTGCTCGCGCAGGTATCGCATCTCCGGCGAGTCGTCCGGCGGCTTGTAGTACTCGGCCGCACGCACCTGCTCGTCGCTCAGCGGCAGCTCGAAGCGGTCGCGAAACGCGAGCAGTGCGTCCTCGGCCATCTTCTTGGCCTGGTGGGCGATCATCTGGCCCTCGCCGGAGGCGCCCATGCCGTAGCCCTTGATCGTCTTGGCGAGGATCACCGTCGGGCGCCCGGTCTCCCGTACGGCGCTCGAGTAGGCCGAGTAGACCTTCTGCTGGTCGAGGCCGCCGCGGTTGAGCTGCCAGATCTCCTCGTCGCTCATGTGCGCGACGCGCTCGAGCAGCACGGGATCCTTACCGAAGAAGTGCTCGCGCACGTAGGCGCCGTCGCGCGACTTGTAGGCCTGGTACTCGCCGTCGACCGACTCGTTCATGACGTGCACGAGGCGACCGTCGCTGTCGGCTTCCAGCAACGCATCCCAGCGCGAGCCCCAGATCACCTTGATGACGTTCCAGCCGGCGCCGCGGAAGTCCGACTCGAGCTCCTGGATGATCTTGCCGTTGCCACGCACGGGGCCGTCGAGGCGCTGCAGGTTGCAGTTGACGACCCAGATCAGGTTGTCGAGCTGCTCGCGGCCGGCCAGCCCGATCGCGCCCATCGACTCGGGCTCGTCCATCTCGCCGTCACCGAGGAAGGCCCACACCTTGCGGGCGCTGGTGTCGGTGATCGAGCGGTGCGTGAGGTACTTCATGAACCGCGCCTGGTAGATCGAGGTGATCGGGCCGATCCCCAGCGATACCGTCGGGAACTGCCAGAACTCCGGCATCAGCCAGGGGTGCGGGTAGGACGAGAGGCCGTTGCCGCCGGTCTCCTGGCGGAAGTTGTCGAGCTGCTCCTTGCTCAGGCGGCCCTCGAGAAAGGCGCGGGCGTAGTTACCGGGAGAGGAGTGGCCCTGGAAGTAGACGAGGTCACCGCCGTGAATTGAATCCCGCCCACCAACCCCCACCGCGCCCGCCGCGTGCCAGAAGTGGTTGAAGCCGACCTCGTAGAGCGTCGCCAGCGATTGGAAGGAGGCGATGTGACCGCCGAGCTCCGAGGACTGCTTGTTGGCACGCACGACCATCGCCATCGCGTTCCAGCGGATGATCGAGCGCAGCCGGCGCTCCACCAGCGGGTCGTCGGGGATCGGCACATCCAGCGACGCGGGGATGGTGTTGACATAGGGCGTGTTGAGCGACCCGATCGGGCCGCTGCCGGCGTGCTGGGCACGTTCGACGACGCGCGTCAGCAGATGCCGCGCGCGATCCACGCCGTCGTGCTGGACGACGGCATCGAGTGCATCGAGCCACTCCGTGGTCTCGGTTACGTCGATGTCGCCATTGGGAGAGGTTCCTTCGATGGTCTCAGTCATCTGACACTCGGTGAAAGCTCGTGGGGGAGAGAGGGGTCCTAGCGAAAGGGCCCTAGGCCTGACTATAAAGGTCGACGGGGTTTGATCAGCCTGTCCTGCAGGGGCCAATTCAGCTACGGTCCGCATGTGACCCTGCGCCAGCTCGATGAGTCGCCCGGATCGCCGTGGCGGCGCCCGCTTGCAGGCACTTTCGAGCAGCTGGTGGTCGAGTCAGAGGCGCTCGCCGGCAACCCGCTGGGCGACCCGACACGGCGCCCGCTGTACGTCTACAGCTCACCCGGGGTCGCCGCCGGGACAGCCCAGGACGTCGCAGCCGTGCACGTGCTGCAAGGCTTCAGCGGCCAACTCGACGGTTGGCTCGCGCGCAAGCCCTTCGAGCCGCTGTTCGTCGAGCGCCTCGACGCGATGTTCGCCGCCGGAGACTGTCCCGACGCGGTGATCGTGTTCGTCGACGCCTGGACCTCACTCGGCGGCTCGCAGTTCCTCAACTCGACAGCCACGGGCAACTACAGCGACTACCTCTGCGACGAGCTAGCGCCCTTCATCGATGGGCGATATCCCACCGCCGGAACCCGTGAACGCCGTGCCGTGACCGGGCACTCGTCCGGCGGTTACGGCGCGCTGGTGCTGCCGATGCTGCGCCCCGACAGCTTCGGCGCGCTGATCGCCCACGCTCCCGACGCGCTGTTCGAGGCCTCCTACATGAGCGACATCTGGGGGGCGGTGCGGGTTCTGCGCGACCACTACGAGGGCTCCTACGAGCAGCTGCTGGCGGACTACCGCAGGGCCGATCGCTTCGACTGGAGCCGCTGGGGCGAGGCCATCAACATCTACGCGATGGCCGCCGCCTACTCACCCGATCCCGATCGTCCCGGCAGGGTGCTGCTGCCCTTCGACGCCACGACCGGTCGCCTGATCCCCGAGATCTGGGAGCGGTGGCTGGAGCGCGACCCGGTGCGCATGGCCTCGCGACACGTCGCCGAGCTGAAGGCGCTCAGGCATATCCACGTCGAGGCCGGGCGCGGTGACGAGTACAACCTCGACATCGGCAGCACCGCCTTCTCCGCGGAACTCGAGCGGCTCGGCATCGAGCACAGCCTCGAGCTGTTCGACGGCGGCCACAGCGGCATCGGGTACCGCTACGCGCCCGCGATCAAGAACCTCCTGCTGAAGCTCGATAATCTGGAAGACTGAGCGGCTGTGAGTCGCGCAGAGGAGAACGAGCTTGCCTTTGCCGGACCGCTGGAGCTCGCCCGCCGCGTGCGCGAGCGCGAGATCAGCGCCCGTGAGCTCGTCGAGGTCTTCCTCGCCCGCATCGAACGGATCGATCCGCGCCTCAACGCCTTCCGCGAGACGCTGCAGGAGTTGGCGCTGACGACCGCTTCGCAGATCGACGCCGGCGCGCAGGAGGGCACTGGTGCGCTGGCGGGCGTGCCGGTCGCCGTCAAGGACGACATGCCGATCGGCGGCCACCTGCGCACGCGCGGCTCGAGGTCGCCGACGCAGCCCGAGCCAAGCGACGCCGAGGCGCTGCGGCGGCTGCGCCAGGCGGGTGCGATCCCGCTCGGCATCACGCGCGTGCCCGAGCTGATGCTGTTCCCCTGGACCGCCAGCGACTCCGGCGGCGTGACCCGCAACCCCTGGGACCTGACGCGCACGCCCGGTGGCTCCTCGGGCGGTTCGGCGGCGGCAGTCGCGGCCGGGCTGGTGCCGGCGGCGGGAGCATCCGACGGCGGCGGCTCGATCCGCATCCCGGCCGCGTGCTGCGGCCTGGTGGGCATGAAGCCGACGCGCGGCCGCGTGTCCACGCAGCCGCTCGGCGAAGATGTGCTCGGCCTGGCGACATTCGGCGCGCTCGCCCGCACGGTCGCCGACAGCGCACTGCTGTTGGACGTGATCCACGGTTCGGTTGCCGGTGACCACGACAGTGTCCCGCCGCCGCGCGGGACCTTTCTGCAGGCTGCCCAGACGCCACCGGCGATCCCGCTGCGGATCGCGATCTCCTCGAAGCTGCCACCCGGGTCGTTCGCGCGGCTGTCGGCCGATCAACGTCGGGCCTTTGACCAGACCGCGCGGCTGCTCAGCGAGCTCGGCCACCAGGTGACCGAGCGCGATCCCACCTACAGCACGGTCGCGCTGGAGTTCATCCAGACCTACCTGCGTGGCTCGCACGAGGCCTTCACCACGTTGGTGCGTCCCGACCTGAGTGAGCGCTCCACGCGTCAGATGGCGGCCATCGGCGGGCGGCTGGTGCCGGTCAGGCGCCGCGATCGCCTGTTGGCCAAGCGTCCCTCGACGATCGCGCGGATCATCCGCCTCTGGAACGAGCACGACGTGCTGCTCACGCCCGGACTCGCCACGACCGCGATCGCGGCCGAGGGCGGCCACGGCCGCTCTGCGCTGATCGCGCTCGACAAGGCCGGGCGCTTCATGCCCTGGTATCCGGTCTTCAACCTCACCGGCCAGCCGGCGATCTCGATTCCCGCCGGCTTCGGCGCCGACGGGCTGCCGCTGAGCGTGCAGCTGGTCGCCCGTCACGGCGAGGAGGCGACGCTCTATTCACTGGCGGGGCAGATCGAGTCCGCGCGCCCATGGGGCTCCGAGCGGCCGCCGATCGCGATCCTCTGAGAGGCGTCGGTCGCGGAGCGCCTGGGCGGGCGGGACCGAGTCCAGGTGCTCCGGTGCAGCTGCGAAAGCAGGGCAGCTGCACCGCTGAACGCGTCGCCTAGGCAGTTCGGTAGGCGCCGCGCGCGAACGACACGTACGGGGCCGGTGCGACGGTCGCCCGGATCTCGACCTGGACGTGCGGCTCGACCGTCGGCTTGGTCGAGTTCGGCTGCTCGCCCCACAGCACCGTGACCTCGGTGCCAGGCTGCGCCGATGCGTGCTCGACGGTCGCCAGTGAGACGAACACCTTCTCGTTGTAGATGTAGCCGCAGTCGAACGAGAGCCCGACATGCCTGCCATCGTGGAGCACGACGTCGGTCTGGAACAGCGCGTAGCGGGCCTTGGGCCACTCGATGAACTTGGCCGAGCTCTCTTGGCCGAACTGGCTGCCGATGGCGCCCGCGACGTCCTCATGGTTCCAGACGAGCGTCACCTTCTGGCGCGGCGGGTCCCCGGCGATGCGCTCGAGTGCCGCGCGCCCGGGGAAGTCGTGGTCGAAGGCGACGATCCCGCCGTATCCGAGGTCATAGGGCGTCGTGTAGTAGTCGGTGATGTCCTGCGAGTAGAGGCTGCCGCCGAGCGAGCCGGCGCGCGCGGCCTTGCGCCAGTCGCGGAACTCACGCATACCTTCACCGGTGAAGATCGCCGGCGGCGGTGACGGCACCCATGCGGACTCCAGGTTGGCGGTCGAGTACGCGCGCGAGCCGGCCGGCAGCAGGCCGAACTGCGCTCCCGCCTCCAAGAGCGCCGCGCGGACGGCCTCGCCGTCATCCCACGGGCCGAACATCTCAAAGCCCGGCTGTCCGGCCATGCCGTGACGCAGCGCGCGGACTCGCCGGCCCGCGATCGCGAACTCGGTCATGTGGAAGAACTTGACCTCGGGCGCGGGGCCGCCGGTCGCCCGCTCGAGAACCTTCAGCGCGTTCGGGCCCTGGATCTCGTAGCGGTACAGCTTCGGTGGGCCCTGGCGGTCGAACGAGTTCTCGTCGCGCTCGATCTGAACGTCGTAGCCGCGCTCGAGCGCGTTGTAGTGGACCCAGTCGACGACGGCCGGGTGCGCACCGACGAAGTCGAACTCGTTCTCGGCCAGGTAGAAGAGGATCCCGTCGCCGATCAGGTAGCCCTCATGGTTGGTGCAGACGAGCTGCTTGGCAACGTTCGGCTCAAAGCGCGAGAAGTTGTTGACGCCGAGCTCGGCGAAGACCTTCAGGGCGTCGGGGCCGCTGACGAACAGGTCGCACATGTGGTGGGACTGGTCCAGCAGAGCCGCCGTCTCGCGCCAGGCGCGCTGCTCCGAGCGCCAGTTGCTGAACTCGGGCTTGACCGGGAACGTGTGGGGGAGGGCGGGATTGTTGCGCAGGAACTCGACGGCGCCGCCGGCGCGCTCGATCGCTGCTTCCAGGGACTGTTCTCTCATGCGCCAGATCGTGGCTGTGGCCGGCCCAGAACTAAAGAGCAAGTTGTGTGTGAGCCTCATGAGCAATACTCATGAGGTGCTGAACCTGCGCCAGGTGGAGGCGTTCGTCGCCGCCGCCGAGGAGGGCTCGATGACCGCCGCCGCCGAGCGCCTGGCGGTCTCGCAGTCGGCCGTCTCGCTGGCGGTGGCGGGGCTCGAGCGCACGCTCGGCACGGCCCTGTTCCTGCGCCACCGCGGCCGTGGGCTGACACCGACCGCCGCCGGGCGCGAGCTGCTGTTGCCCGCACGCAATTTGATGGCCGACGCAGAGGCGATGCTCTCGCAGGCCGACGTGATCGGCCGTGGGCTCTCCGGACGGCTGACCGTCGGTTGCTTCGGCACCGGTGCGCCGCTGGTGCTGCCGGCGCTGATGGAGACCTTCGAGCGTCGCTATCCCGGTATGGCGCTGGACTTCGTCGAGGGCTCCACGGCCGTGCTGGAGGCGGCGCTGCTCGAGGGCCGCTGCGAGATCGCGCTGATGTACGACGTCGGATTGCACCTCGCTTTGGTCAAGGAGCCGCTGTACTCGACCGTCCCTTACGCGCTGTTTGCGCCGGAGCATCCGTTGGCGCAGCGTGCGAGCGTCACCCTGGCCGAGCTGGCCGCATACGACTTCGTCGCGCTCGCAATCCAGCCGGTGCACGAGCACCAGATGGGGCTCTTCGCGCACGCGGGCGTGAGCCCGCGGATCCGTTACCGCACCTCGAGCTATGAGCTGCTGCGCTCGCTGGTCGCGCGCAACCTCGGCTTCACGCTGCTGATCAGCCGCCCGTACGGCGATGTCAGCTACGAGGGCCGGCCACTGGTCGCGGTCCCGCTGAGCGGCGCGGTGAAGACCGTCGACGTGATGCTCGCGCGAGCGCCTGGCGCGCGTCCGACGCTGCGGGCGCAGGCCTTCGCGGCTCACTGCCGCGAGCTGCTGCCGGAGCTATCGAGCTATGACAAATCACTCGTGCCGGTGGCTGCCGGTTGAGCGGCGCCGGGGCTCCGGTCTGTGCGGCACACCTCCAGGTTGAGCGGCATCGGGGCTCTGATCTGTGCGGCGCCCCTCCAGGTCCCGCAGCGCGACGCCAACCTCCTTCGCCAGCCCGCGCCCGGTCAGCAGCACCGCCGAGAGACCCCAGAAGAGCACGACCGCGTCGATGCTCTTGCGCCCGGCGGTGTCCCAGTAGTCGTCGGCGAGGTCGAACCAGAGGGCGAACTCGTCGAGCGTGAGCGCCGTCGCGAAGCCGGCGGTCAGTGCCGCCGCGCGCGAACCGGCGCGGTATTTGGGGTCGAGGCCGACCGCCACCTGCCAGGTCCACAGATAGCCGAGCGTGATCTGGCCGATGATCCCGGGCGTCGAGTGATGCAGGTGGCGACCGCCGGCTGACAGGTTGCGAAACGGCCCGCGTCCGGCGCGGATCGCGTGGGTGACGATGCGGCAGCCGGCGAATCCGGTCGTGAAGCCGACGGCGTGCAGGAAGGCTCGTTCGCGGCGGTGATCGGCGAATCGCCGGCGGTAGGCGTCCCGCAGCGCGAAGCGCTCGGGCACGCGCGCCTGAGGATGCTCGGGATCGGGGCGCCTCACCACGATCGGCTCAGCTTAGGGATCGTGCCACCAAATGTGTCACGATCCCTCACGCGCCAGAGGCGCAAGCGAGCCGACCGGGGAGCAGTTGACCGAGCCGGCAGCTCAGGCGTTCTTGAAGCGCGGCTTGCCCTGGCGCTTGGCACCGCCGCCGTCGCGCGCCGGCTGGCCGGCGCGGGTCGGCTGGCCGGCGCGAGCGGGCCTACCGTCGCGCGTGGGCGTGCCGTCGAGACCGTGGCGGCCCGCCGTTGCCCTGCCGGTGCGCTGCGGCCCGCTGCCACCGTGCTTGGAGTAGCCGGACCTGTGGCCGTCCTGCCTGGGGGCGCCGTCCTGCCTGGGGGCGCTGCCCTGCCTGGGGGCGCCGCCCTGCCTCGGGGCGCCGCCCTGCCTGGGGGCGCCGCCCTGCCTGGGGGCGCTGCCCTGCTTGAACGTCCTGTTCTCGCCGCGCTTGAATCCGTCACTGCCGACACTCGGCCGTCCGCCGAGGCCGGTGTCGATCCCGAGCGCGCCGACCATGTGGTTCATCTCCTTGACCTGGTCGCTGGAGACCAGCGAGATCGCGATGCCGGTGGCCCCGGCGCGGCCGGTGCGGCCGACGCGATGCACGTAGGTCTCGGAGTCGTGCGGCGGGTCGAAGTTGACCACGTGCGAGATGCCGGCGACGTCGATGCCGCGCGCTGCCACATCGGTCGCGACGAGCGTGTCGACCTGGTAGGACTCGAACTGTCCGAGCGCGCGCTCACGCTGACGCTGTGTCTTGTTGCCGTGCATCGCGACGGCGGTGACGCCAGCGTTGCCGAGCTTCTTGACGAGCTTGTCGGCGCCGTGCTTGGTGCGCACGAACACGAGCGTCAGGTCGCGCTTGCCACCGAGGTGCTCGAGCAGCGCGTCCAGGCGTGAATCGTGGGTGACGGGCACGAACTGGTGCTCGACGGCGTCGGAGGCGCGGGCCTCGGCCGGGCCGTGCTCGTGGAATTTGGCGTCGGCCGTGTAGCGGCGAGCGGCCTTGCCGGCCTCGCCATCGAGCGTGGCCGAGAAGAACATCGTCTGGCGGTTGGGCGGGCACAGCGCGACGATGCGATCGAGCGCAGGGCGGAAGCCCATGTCGAGCATGCGATCAGCCTCGTCGATCACGAGCATGCGCACGTGGTTGAGGTTGAACGCGCGGCGCGCGAGCTGATCCTCGAGGCGGCCGGGTGTGGCGACGATGATGTGCGACTTGGAGGCCGCCTGCGCCTGCTTGAGCAGGCCGACGCCGCCGTAGACGGCGGTGATGCGCAGTGCGCGGGCATGGCAGAGCGGGCGCAGATCGTCGACGATCTGGGTCGCGAGCTCACGCGTGGGGGCGAGCACCAGGGCCGTCGGGCGGCGCGACTCGGCCGCGATGCGGTCGATCATCGGCACGCCGAAGGCGAGCGTCTTGCCGGAACCCGTGGGGGAGCGGGCGAGCACGTCGCGACCGGCGAGCACGTCGCCGATCACCTGCTTCTGTATGGCAAACGGCTCGACGATCTTGCGCGCGGCGAGCGCGTCGATGACCGCAGTTGACACGCCGAGATCGGCGAAGGACTGCATGGACATGTGTTCTCCTTGACGGTCCCAGGCGGGACCGCAAACGATTCGGGAGGCTTATTCGCTGACCCGAATCGCGCCTGAAAACGCGTCCACTGAAAGCAACTGCCTCACGGCCGGCGGCGCCGACCGTGCCCTGCAAGGTAGCAGGGCGCCGGAAAATGCCCGCTAACGGGCATTCATAAGCGATAGCCCTGGCAAGATTCGAACTTGCGTCTCGCCGGTTATGAGCCGGGTGCTCTGACCGCTGAGCTACAGGGCCGCCGCGAGCAAGGTAGCGGTTTGCGGCGCGTCTATCGAGGCATGTCCGTATCATTGTGGCCATGCACCTTGTGACCGCAGCGATCCTCGGACTCGGCGAATCCCCGAGTGCGTTCGGGATCACGCTCGCCCTGATCCTGACCTGGTTCGTCGTGATGGGCGGCGTCGTGAACTTTCTCGTCGGCTTCATCGTCAGCCAGACGATGGTCGAGAGAAAGCAGAACCAGGAGCGTGCGCGCGAGTACGATGCTCGCCACGAGTCCTGAGCGGCGCCCTGTCGTGAACGCCGGATAAACGGCGGAGAAGGAACGACGGCAGGCAGCGTCGAATCAGACGCTGCCTATGAAGCAAGCATCAGCTACCACCGCGGCGCCTGAGGCGCCCCACGGCCATCAGGCCCTATCCGCATACATCACGGCTCGTTTCGACGAGTTCTCGCGGTCGCAGAAGGACGTAGCGCAGTACATCGTCGATCACCTCGACGAGGCCGCATTCCAGACCGCGGAGGAGCTCGCGCGCCGCGCCAACACCTCCTCGAGCACGGTCGTGCGCTTCTCGCAGGCGCTCGGCTTCGAAGGCTTCCCGGAGCTGCAGCAGGCGGCTCGCGACGAATACCGTCGCCGCACCGCCAGCGGGGCCACGGAGACGTTCGGTTCGGGCGCGCCGCTGTTCTCGCTCGACCACACCGAGTTCGAGTCCTCGCTGGCCGCCGATCATGTCAACGTCGAGGACACGGCGCACAAGCTGTCGCGTTCCGACGTCGAGGCCGCGATCGACGCGATCGTCACCTCGGAGAAGGTGCTGATCGCCGGGACCGATCAGATGGCGTTCTTCGCCAGCTATCTCCGCCACCTCCTGATGCTGCTCGACGTGCGCGCCGAGATCGTCGCCAGCCCGTCCCAGGAGGCACTCGGGCGCCTCAGCCGCATCGACGAGCAGACGCTCGTGATCGGTCTGTCGGCCGGGCGGCCGCACCCGCTGATCACGCGCACGATGAAGCTCGCGCGCCACCGCCGCGCGAAGACGCTCGCGATCACCGACGCGACTCTGTCCGAGGTCGCGCGGCTGGCGCGCATCCGTCTCTACTACTCCTCCAACACGCCCGCCTTCGTGCGCTCGCATACGGCGCTTCTGTCGATCATCCAGGCGCTCGCCTACGGGGTCTACAGCCGCGACGCGCAGCAGTACGACGTGCGCATCAAGGCGTTCCGGCTGAAGTAGGGGCCGGCATGGCAGCGCCGGCGGCCAGCGGGCCGCCGGGAAGCTCACCCTGCGCGCGCGAGGTAGAGGGGCCTGCCGAGGGAGGTATTGGGAGTTTCCCGACATTTTTGCCGGGAAACTCCCCGAGCCTTTGCCGATCCGGCGCGGCGGGGCCGGTTACACTGGCTGGTATGAGCACGAACGGCCAGATCTCGCGCGACGAGTCCACTTTCACGGTCAAGGCAGGCCTTGCCGAGATGCTGAAGGGCGGCGTGATCATGGATGTGGTCACGCCCGAGCAGGCGAAGATCGCCGAGGACGCCGGAGCCGCGGCGGTGATGGCGCTGGAGCGCGTACCCGCCGACATCCGCCGTGACGGCGGCGTCGCGCGCATGTCCGATCCGGAGATGATCAAGGGCATCCAGGAAGCGGTGACGATCCCGGTGATGGCCAAGGCCCGCATCGGTCACTTCGCCGAGGCGCAGGTGCTGGAGGCGCTGGAGGTCGACTACATCGACGAGTCCGAGGTTCTGACCCCGGCCGACACCGTCAACCACATCGACAAGTGGGCCTTCAAGGCCCCGTTCGTATGCGGCGCGACCAACCTCGGCGAGGCGCTGCGGCGCATCGGCGAGGGCGCCGCGATGATCCGCTCCAAGGGCGAGGCCGGCACCGGTGACATCGTCAACGCGGTGACGCACCTGCGCAAGATCCGCAGCGAGATCCGCTGGCTGACGCAGCTCGGGCCGGAGGAGCTCGCCTCCGCCGCCAAGGAGCTGCAGTCGCCGCTGCCGCTGGTACGCCAGGTTGCCGTCGACGGCAAGCTGCCGGTCGTGCTGTTCTGCGCCGGCGGGATCGCCACCCCGGCCGATGCCTCGCTGGTGATGCAGCTGGGCGCCGAGGGCGTGTTCGTGGGCTCGGGCATCTTCAAGTCCTCCGATCCGGAGCTTCGCGCCCGCGCGATCGTCGAGGCGACCACGCACTACGCCGATCCGGCGCGCGTCGCCGCCGCCTCCACCGGCCTGGGCGCCGCGATGGAGAGCATCGAGACCTCGAAGCTCGGCTCCGAACAGCTGCTCTCGCCGCGCGGTTGGTGAGCGCGGCGACCGAGGGCCCGGGACCACACGCAGGCTCCGCACGGGCGGAGGGCTCGGGGCCGCTGGTCGGGATCCTCGCCCTGCAGGGCGGGTTCGAAGCACATGAGCGCGTGCTGAAGCGCCTGGGCGCCGTCACGCGCCAGGTGCGCGTCCCGGCCGACCTCGAGGGCCTCGATGCGCTCGTGCTGCCCGGCGGCGAGTCGACGGTGATGACGCTCGGGGTCGAGCGCGAAGGGTTGAAGCAGCCGCTCTGCGATCTGGCCGCCGCCGGCACACCGATCCTCGGCACCTGCGCGGGCATGATCATGCTCGACCGCGCGCACCTCGGGATCCTCGATGTGCTCGCCGAGCGCAACGCCTTTGGCCGCCAGCTGCACTCGTTCGAGGTGTCGTTCGAGGTTGATGGCGTCGAGGACGGCCCGGTGCACGCGATCTTCATCCGTGCGCCGTGGATCGCCGAGCACGGACCCGATGTGACGGTGCTCGCCGAGGTCGACGGACACCCGGTGGCGGTCCGCCAGGGCAAGATCGTCGCGCTCTCGTTCCACCCGGAGCTGACCGGGGAGGACCGCCTACATCGCTTCTTCCTGTCGCAGGCAGGATTTGGCGACACGGGGAAGAAAGCTCCTTAGATGCGGTTTCGGCTCCGCCGATCACTCCTTCCCGCGACCGCAGCCGCGGCCGCGGCGGTGCTCGGCGCGGTGGTGCTGGCGGCCTGTGGCGGCGGCAGCAACGCCTCCGATCAGACCCCGCCGACGGTGACCGTGACGAAGACCCAGACGGTGACGCGGTCGGCGAGCAACCCGTCGACGAGCACGACCGACGCCGGCCCCCAGACCGATACTGTCGCGACCAAGACCTCGACCACCCCAGGGGCCGTCGGAACCGCTTGCTCGGCGTCGGAGCTGACGCCGAGGTATTTGGGGTCGAACGGCGCCACGGGCACGGTCGTGCTCGGCTTCGCCCTGAAGAACATGGGCTCGACCACCTGCCACACCTACGGCTGGCCGGGCGTCGAGTTCCTGTCGTCGGCCGGCGCCGCGCTGCCGACCAACGCGACCCGCACGACCGGTGACGTGGTCGGCTCGACTCCGGCCAACGTGCTCACGCTTGCGCCTGGGCAGGAGGCCTCGTTCCGGATGGTGACCAGCGACATGGGCCCGAACGGCAGTAGTTGCCCGACGGCTTCGGCACTGCAGATCTACGCCCCCGACGACACCGTCAAGATGAAGCTCGCGGTCAACGGCGTTGCCGCCTGCGGTAAGGGCACGCTCTCGCCGATGATGCCAGGCAACAGTGCCTTCGCCGGGCAGGGAGGCGGTGGTGGCCAGGCCGGGATCGGCTCCGGCTCCGGCTCTGGCTCCGGCGGCTCCGGCTCCGGCTCCGGCGGCTCCGGCAACGCGCAGAGCAGCAGCGCGTCGTCGGCGGGCAGCGGTGGCTCGGGCCTCTCAGGCCCCAGCGCGTAACCCGAAGCGACTGACTCCGTCAGCCTCGCGCTCCTGCGCCCTGCCGTCGGCGAGCAGCAGGTCGAGGTGCCCGAGCACCTCTGACAGCGTCAGGTAGGCCTGCTTGATCGCGATCTCCCCCCAAATCTCCTGCGCGATCTCGTGGGCGGTGAGCGGCCGCTGCGAGATCAGCGAGAGGATCTTGCGCGCGCGGCGGTCCTGATCCTGCAGCCGCGTGTCGATCAGCGTCCTGTGGTCGGTGATCGCCTCGCCGTGTCCGGTCAGGACGGTGTTGACGTCCATCTCGTGCGTGGCCCGCAGCGAGCGGCTGTAGTCGATCAGCGGGGTGGGCCGGGGGCCGGCGGTGTTACCGTCGAGCGGTCGCGTCAGCAGCGCGTTCGAGGAGATGTGCCCAAGCAGGTGATCGCCGCCGACCAGTAGCCCGGTCTCGGCGTTGAACAGGACCAGGTCGGAGGGGCTGTGGCCCGGGCGGTGATGCACGCTGTACTCGCGCCCGCCCATACTCAGCGTGTCGCCGTCGTTCAGCGGCAACGTGACCGTGCCGTTGGATCCGAACCAGTGCATCCCGGAGGTGAGCAGCGCGAGCACCATGTTGATCTCGTCCGGCAGCCCGTGACGGCGCATCATCTGCTGCGCGTAGGCATCGTCGCCCTTGGCGTTGGCGCGGTAGTCGGCGATCCACGGGACAAGGGGCGCAAACGCCGCCACCTGTGCCTGCGAGCGCCGCTCGAGGATCGCCAGCAGACCTTCGTGGTCCATGTGCTGATGCGTGAGCACGATCAGCCCGATGTCCTCGACACGGACGCCGAGCTCGGCCAAGCCCCGCTCGAGGTAGTCGAGCGAGGTGCCCGAGTTGGGTCCGGTGTCAACCAACGTCAGCGGCTCGCCGGTCAGCAGGTAGCAGTTGACAGCACCGACCGCGAACGGGGTCGGGACCGCGATCCGGTGGACATCCGGCGTGAGTTCGTCGGTGAGCCCGGCGGTCACGCGCGGATCAGCGCCAGCACCTCGTCGCGCTTGGCCTCCATGTCGTCCTGCGAGACCAGCGACTCCAGGCACAGGCGCAGCAGCGGTTCGGTGTTGGAGGTACGAACGTTGAAGTGCCAGTCGGGATAGTCGATCGAGATCCCGTCGAGCCGCTTCTGGTCGGCGTCTGAGAACTTCGCGGCGAGCTCGGCCATCTTCGCCTGTCCGTCGGCGACCTCTGAGTTGATCTCGCCAGAGATGAAGTATTTCTCCCGCATCGGGGCGAGCAGCTCTGAGAGCTTGGTGCCCTGCTGCGAAAGCTCCTCCAGGATCAACAGCGCCGGGATCGTGCCAGAGTCGGCGCAGTAGAAGTCCTTGAAGTAGTAGTGGCCGGAGACCTCGCCGCCGAAGATGCCGCCCTCGGAGCGCATCCGCGACTTGAAGAACGCATGGCCGACGCGGTTGATCAGGGCCGTGCCCCCGGCCTCATGCACGGCGTCGGGCACCGCCCGGCTGGCGCGCACGTCGTAGAGGATCTTCTCGCGGGGGTTCTTGCGCAGCATCGACACCGCCAGAACGGCCGTCAGGAAGTCGCCGTCCACGAACGCACCGGTGTCGTCGATGAAGAAGCAGCGGTCGCCATCGCCGTCCCAGGCGATCCCCAGGTCGGCGTCCTGGCGCCTGACCTCGGACATGATGAGCTCGCGGTTCTCGGGCAGCAATGGGTTGGGCTCGTGGTCGGGGAACTCGCCGTTCGGCGTCCAGTAGGCGGTCACCAGCTCGAGCCCGAGCTGCTCGAGCAGCGGCCCGACCATCGGGCCGGCCATGCCGTTCCCGCCGTCGACCACGACCTTCAGCGGCTTCACGCTCGCTGAATCGACGAAGCCCATAACGTGCCTGTGGAAGTCGTCGTAGATCTCGACCCGCTCGACGCCGCCGCCGCCTGGTTCGTCGCCCAACTCGCCCATCACGAGCGCCTTGACGTCGCCGATGCCCTCGTCTCCGGAGAGCGCGATCGCACCGCGGCGCACAAGCTTCACGCCGGTGTAGGCCTTGGGATTGTGCGAGGCGGTGCACATCAGGCCGCCGTCGAGCTCGCGTGAGCCGACGAGGAAATACAGCATCTCGGTGCCGACCTGACCGGCGTCGAGCACGTGCGCACCCTCGGCCGCCATGCCCGCGGCGTACGCGGCTGCCATCTCGGGGGCGGTGAGGCGCATGTCGCGGCCCAGACCCAGGCGCAGCTCGGCGGCCGGCTTGTGCTCGAGCTGGGCGATCACGCGGGTGAAGGCGCGGCCGATCTGACGGGCGCCGGCGGCGTCGAGGTCGCGGCCGTGGATCCCGCGGATGTCGTAGGCCTTGAAGATCTCGGGGTTCGTCATCGGGCGGGATCGTACCCATGAGCCGGCGGTGATCATGCGCCTGCGGAGCGCGGCCGCGCCGACAGCCTGCCTGCGACGTAAACTGAAGCCTCATGTCAGGGCATTCCAAATGGGCGTCGATCAAGCACAAAAAGGCCGTCGTCGACGCGCGCCGCGGCCAACACTTCACCAAGCTGGCGCGTGCGATCAGCGTCGCGGCCAAGGAGGGAGGCGGCGATCCCGAGGGCAACGCCGGGCTGGCGCTCGCGATCCAGAAGGCCCGCGACGCCTCGATGCCCAAGGACAACATCGAGCGTGCGATCCAGAAGGGCACCGGTGCGGGCGTCGACGCCGAGGCCTGGGAGACCGTGATGTACGAGGGCTATGGCCCGGGCGGGGTCGCGATGCTGATCGAGGCGCTCACGGACAACCGCAACCGCACCGCCGCCGACGTGCGCCACATCGTGGCCAAGCACGGTGGATCGCTGGGTGAACCCGGCTCTGTCGCCTACCTGTTCGACAAGCAGGGCGTGATCGTGGTCGACGGCGAGCGCTACGGCGAGGACGATCTGATCGTCGCGATCGACGCCGGCGCGCAGGACATCGTGCTCGACGATGACGTCTACGAGATCATCACCGAGCCCGGTGAGCTGACCGGCGTGCGCGACGCGATCGTCGGTGCCGGGATCGAGATCGATGGCGCCGATGTGACCCAGCGCCCGAAGTCGCGCGTGCCCCTCTCCGAGGACGACGCGGCAAAACTTATGAAACTCATCGACGCCCTCGAAGAGTCCGATGACGTCGGGGCTGTGCACGCCAATTACGACGTCGACGCCGAGATTCTCGAGCGGATCGCCGGCTGACGGCACCGCGCCCGCGAGCCACTCCCGCTACCCTCGCACCGCGATGACTCTGAAAGCTTCGATGACGGCCGTTGCGGCCGCGGCGGCAGCCATCGGCCTGGCCGCCTGTGGAGGCAGCAGCAAGGCGGGCGGCGTCGCGCTGGCCCCCGGCAACGGCCCCACCAACACCACGATTGCAACGGTGCCAGCCCCCGCCACGACCCCCACCACGACCGCCACCACGACGACTGCATCGGTGGCAACGCCGACGAGCGGCCCGCTCGCCAAGGAGCCGACGATCACGCTTCCGAAGACGCCCGCGCCGACGAAGCTCGTGGTCAAGGACCTGGTCAAGGGCACCGGAACCGCCGCCGCCAACGGCGACACGCTCTCCGTCAACTACGTCGGCGAGCTCTACAAGAACGGCAAGGTCTTCGACGCGTCCTGGAAGGACACGCCCGGTAAGACCTACAGCTTCATGCTCGGCCAGGGCCAGGTCATCGCCGGCTGGGACAAGGGTCTCGTCGGCATGAAGGCGGGCGGTCGCCGCGAGCTGATCATCCCGCCGTCGCTGGCCTACAAGAATCAGGCCTCCGGCCCGATCCCGGCGAACTCGACCCTGATCTTCGTCGTCGACCTGGTCAAGCTCAGCAAGTAGCGCTTGTGCTTCGAGGTTCAGCCCGCTGGCTGAACCTCGATCTGTACGCGGTCGGGGTAGAACGCAACGTACTGCGCGAGCTCACCGACCGCGGCGTAGGGCTCACTGTAGTGCCAGACGGCGTCTTCGACGGCCTGCAGCGTGTGCGGGTCGATCACGTCGTAGTAGGACGCCTCCCCCTTGTAAGGGCAACGGCTGGTGGTCTCACTCGGCCGCAGCGCCGCGTGATCGACATCGGCCAGGGGCACGTAGTACACGGGCGGATAGGAAGCCTCACGCAGCTCCAGCGCACGGCTGGTGCTGGCGACCGTGTGGTGGGCGTAGGTGACGTGTACCTCGCCCTTGAACGGCTCGACGGCGATCGGATGCTCCGGGCCTGGGATGAGAGGCTCACTGGTCGCGCTCATCGCGTTTCGTCTCCTTGATCGGACTCAGTCGCCCACAAACGTTAGTCCCCACCGACGCGCTTCATGGAGGCGTCCGAGCCGACGCGTTGAATAGGCGAACGTATGGTCGTTTTGGGAATCGACCCCGGCATCGCCAACACCGGCTACGGAGTCGTCTCCGGTAGTGGCTCACGCCTGGAGGCGCTGGAGTACGGCGTGATCGAGACGCCCGCCTCGGCGGCGCCCGAGACACGCCTGGCGGAGATCTATGCCGACATCGGCGAGTTGGTCCGGCGCTTCGAGGTCGAGGCGGTTGCGGTCGAGGATCTCTACTTCGGAGCGAATGTCGTCAGCGCGATGGCGGTCGGGCAGGCCCGCGGCGTGGTGCTGCTCGCGGCCGGTCAGCACCGGATTCCCGTGCACGCCTACACGCCGCAGCAGGTCAAGGGCGCCGTCTGTGGCAGCGGCCGTGCCGACAAGCAGCAGGTCGCGCGGATGGTCGCGCGGCTGCTCGGCCTGGCCGGTCCGCCGCGGCCCGACCACGCCGCCGACGCGCTGGCGGTGGCCGTGTGTGAGGTCAACCGCGCGCCGCTGGCGGGCGCGATCGCGGGGGCCAGCCGATGATCGCGCTGGTCAACGGCACGGTCGCGGTGCGCCGCTCCGATCACGTGGTCGTCGACTGCGGTGGCGTCGGCTACCGGCTGGCCGTCTCCGGCGAGACGCTGCGACACGTCCCCGCCCTGGGTAACCGCGTGATGCTGCACACGCACCTGGTCACGCGCGAGGACGCGCTGCTGCTCTATGGCTTCGCGACCGAGGAGGAGCGCGATCTCTTCCTGATGCTGCTGGGCGTGCAGTCGGTCGGACCGAAGGTCGCGCTCGACGTGCTCTCCGGCGGTCCGGCGCGGGATCTGCTGGCCGCGATCGCGGCCGGCGACAGCGCCCGCTTCCAGGCCGTCAAGGGGGTCGGCAAGCGCACCGCCGAGCGGATCATCGTCGAGCTGCGTGAGAAGGTCGGCGTCAGCCTCCCCGAGCGGGCGATCAGCGTGAGGCGCAGCGACGATCCGCACGCGATCGCGCGCGAGGGCCTGATCGGGCTCGGCTACAGCCCGCAGGAGGCCGACTCGCTGCTTGACGGCGTCAGCGGCGACTCGCCCGAGGATCTGATCTCCAAGGCGCTGAGGTCGGCGCGGCGATGACGATCCTGTCTGCGGAACAGCTTCCCGACGACGACCTCGATCGCTCGCTGCGTCCCCGCCGGCTCGAGGACTTCATCGGGCAGGAGGCGCTCAAGGATCAGCTCGGCGTCTCGATCGCCGCGGCGAGCAGTCGCGACGAGGCACTCGATCACGTGTTGCTGGCGGGGCCTCCCGGCCTCGGCAAGACCTCGCTGGCGCAGATCATCGCGGCCGAGCTTGGCGTGCCGTTCGTGCAGACGGCGGGGCCGGCGCTGGAGCGCAAGGGCGATGTCGCCGCCTTCCTGACGGCGCTCGAGCCGCGCTCGGTGTTCTTCGTCGATGAGATCCACCGGCTGCCGCGGGCGCTCGAGGAGACCTTCTATCCCGCGATGGAGGACAGCTGCCTGCCGATCACCGTGGGCCAGGGGGCTGGTGCCCGCGTGGTCACGATCGACCTGCCGCCGTTCACGCTGATCGGCGCGACCACGCGCACGGGCCTGCTCAGCACGCCGCTGCGCGATCGCTTCGGGATCCAGCACCGGCTCGACCACTACGACCCGCGTGAGCTCGCCCGCATCGTGCGGCGCTCGGCGCGCCTGCTCGGCGTCGAGATCGAGGACGCGGGCGCGCTGGCCGTCGCTGCGCGCTCTCGTGGCACCCCGCGCGTGGCCAACCGACTGCTCAAGCGCGTGCGCGACTTCGCGGAGGTGCGCGGCGCCGGTGTGGTCACGGCGGACACCGCCGCGGCGGCACTCGACCTGCTCGAGGTCGACCAGGTCGGACTGGACCGGCTCGACCGCGACATCCTGCGCACGATCTGTGAGAAGTTCGGCGGCGGTCCTGTCGGGCTCTCGACGCTGGCGGCGTCGATCGGCGAGGAGCAGGACACCGTCGAGGACGTCTACGAGCCGTACCTGCTGCAGCGCGGGATGATCGAGCGCACACCGCGCGGGCGCGCCGCGACCAGGCGCGCGTGGGAGCATCTGGGGCTCGAGCCGCCCGCCCCACAGCTGGGTTTGTTGTAGGTTCGCCTTAGGGCTGCGCCAAGGCCGCTGCAGGCTCTCCGCCACACATCAGCCGCTTCGCATGACTGACTATCCTGGGCGCGACATGGCGCACGAGCACTACTTCATCTGCCCGCACTGCGGGAATCGTTCGATGGGAACGGACCGCAACGCCGGCTTCCGGCGCGAGGCGCGCGGCTGTGAGAAGTGCGGCTTCGCCTATCTGTTCGAGCTGCTGGACGACTACTACCCGGCCCCGTCCGCGGCGTTCTTCGCCTGCGACTCCGAGGGTAGGATCGTCGACTGTGGGCGTGGATCGTTCGAGTTCACGGGCCTGCGCACCGAGGCGGCGATCGGCCAGCCACTGCAGCAGGCGATCGGTCTGAACTTCGGCGACGGCGTCGATCACATCGCCACAGCACTCGAATGGGAGGTGCGCGTGACCGGCAAGCCGGTGGTCGTGAGCGCGGGCGCGGAGCAGGCGAACGCCGTGGCTGACATCTTTCCCGCCTACGATGACGAGGAGGGCGGTCTGCTGGTTGTGCTGACGCCCTCCAACGGGCGCTGAGCTCGCGCGCACCTAACCGCGCCAAAAGCAAACCTCTTCTAGCATCAAGCCTTCTGCGATGACCGACCGCAAACGCCACGGATTCATCCTGCTGCTCGTGGCAGGGCTCATCGGCGCGTCGATCGCTCTGATCGCGACCAGGCCGACGCGGCTCGGTCTCGACCTCAAGGGCGGGGTCGAGCTCGTCTACAAGGCCGAGCCGAACCAGGAGACGCCGGTGATCACGCCCGACGCCCTGCAGCGCGCCGTCGACGTGATGAACAACCGAGTCAACCAGCTCGGCGTCTCGCAGCCGCAGATCACCACAGATGGCAAGAACCTGATCGACGTGCAGATGACCAACCTGTCGAACGTCGCCGAGGCCGAGAATGACGTCTGCTCGACCTCCCAGCTGTTCTTCTACGACTGGGAAGGCGCGGTGCTGAACCCGGCGAACGGCCAGCCGGCGGCGAACGGGATCCTGACCGGCGACACGGCCTCGATCGCGCTCAGCCAGGGCAATGGCACGACGACCGGGCCCGGTTCCAACAGCTCGGCTGCCGGCGCGCTGGGCTTTCACCAGGCTGTGGCATTCGCAGCAAAGCAGCACCCGAGCTCCACCAAGAACAGCTCTGGATTCGGGAACCAGTTCTTCATGTTCGGCGCGCCGGGCAGCTCGGCGTGCGCGGCAAGCGCCGCAGCAACCAGCAGCAAGGTGCAGAAGGGCGCGTACTGCCTGATCGCTCAGACCGCGGGACTGCACCTCACGAAGGCCAAAGCGTTGACGCAGATGAAGGCGAACCTGAGCAGTGCGGAGACCACCGGGACGCAGGTGCTCGAGGTTCCGGACGGCATTCAGGTTCTGCAGGCGGCGCCGGCCAGCCTCGCGCACCAGCCCAAGTACGGCACGCCGAACGCCGGCTACTACGTGATCCGCGACCAGGTTGCGCTGCGCGGAGATGACATCACCAATCCGCAGTCCGGCACCGATTCGAGCGGTCAGCCGGACG
>JBOGYJ010000109.1:0-3744 GCA_050696795.1 Solirubrobacteraceae bacterium
TCCTGATCTGGTTTGCCTCGATCGGGTCGATTGGGTTGAGTGAGGTGGTGAAGGATCCGGCGATCCTCCAGGCGCTGTCGCCGAGCTGGGGGGTTCGCTTCTTCATAAACCACGGTATCGCGGGCTACCTCACGCTGGGGGGTGTCGTGCTGGCAGTGACGGGCGCTGAGGCGCTGTATGCCGACCGCGGGCACTTTGGCGCCGCGCCGATCCGGCTCGGGTGGTTCTGCGTCGCGCTACCGGCGCTGTTGCTCAACTACCTCGGCCAAGCGGTGCTGATTCTCCACCACCCGAGGACGGCGTACGCAGACGGCGGGCCGTTCTTCCAGCTGACACCCCGCTGGGCGCTGTGGCCGATGCTGATCCTGGCCACGTTCGCGACGATCATCGCCTCGCAGGCGGCGATCTCGGGCTCGTTCTCAGTCGCCCGGCAGGCGGTGACGCTCGGCTTCCTGCCGCGGCTGAAGGTCGTGCACACCTCCAGGGTGGAGGGGCAGATCTATGTGCCGATCGTCAACTGGATGCTGTGCGTGGGTGTGGTGGCGCTGACGCTTGTGTTCCGTTCGTCCGACAAACTCGGCGACATCTACGGCGTCGCGGTGACCGGCACGTTCATCCTCAACACCATCCTATTCGTGGCTGTCGCGCGGCTGCTATGGCGCACACCGAGCCTGAAGCTCGCTCCGTTGATCTCGCTGTTCCTGCTCGTCGAGGTGGCGTTCTTCAGCTCGAATATCGCGAAGATCGCCCAGGGCGCGTGGCTGTCGCTGGCGATCGGGCTGGTGGCGGCGCTGGCGATGATCACCTGGCGCCGGGGCCAGATGCTGGTAACCCGCAGCCGTCGCGCGCAGGAGGGGCCGCTGAACGACTTCCTCGACGGTCTGCCCGAGACCGAGCCGCCGCTGGTCCGGGTTCCGGGTGTCGCGGTGTTCCTCAACCCGAGCAAGGACACCACGCCGCTGGCGTTGCGGGCAGAGGTCGAGCACACGCACACGTTGCACGAGAAGGTCGTGATCGTCTCGGTAGACAACGTCAGCATCCCGTACGTAGAGCGCGGCGAGCGGTTCACTGTCCAGCAGTTGGGTCACGGCCGGTACAAGGTCGCGCACGTGGTCGTCAGGGTCGGCTATCACGACGAGCTCAACGTCCCCGAGGCGCTCACCGGGTGCCGCAAGCAGGGGCTGCTCACACGGAGCCTCGACGTCGAGCACGCCTCCTACTTCGTCTCGCGGATCACGATCACGCCGACGCCAGCGCGGCCTCTGCAAGCCGTGGGGAAGGAGCTGTTCATCATGATGGCGCGCAACGCGGCCAGCCCGATCGACCACTTCGGGCTGCCGACCAACCGTACGGTGATAATGTACCCGTTCACCGGGTCGCCGCGGGTGTGATGGGTTAGGGCCCGCCGGCGGGGAGGATTGAGGGTGCGCGCTGGCCGTGGTGAGCGGCGGTTGCTGCCTGGATCAGGTAGTCGAGCACCGGGCGGTCTTGCAGGCGCAAGGTTTCGCGGACCGACAGGATCCGCTCGACCCAGCGGCTGCCTTGCTCTGACTGGGTGCCGCCCTGGATCCGACGGATCAGCACGGCGTGGCGGAGCGCTCTCTCCGCCGCATTGTTCGTGACCGGGATCTGAATGTCCTGGACGTCGCAGAAGGTCCACAGCGCGTCGTATTCGGCCAGCAGCCCGGAGCAGAAGTTCGCGGTCTGCTGGTGGTGGCCGCGCTCGCCCTGCTCAAGCAGCGTCTTGATCTGTTGGCGCAGCGGCGCGAGCCGCTCACGCAACCAGTCCAGATCGTGGTCGTCTTCGAGGTAGACGCGGTGGGTGTTGATCACCTCGCGCGCGGCCTTCACGAGCTTGGTGCCGAGCTTGCCGGCGGCACCCTGGCGCTCTGAGACCTCGACCAGCTGTCTGATCGCATGCGCCCAGCACAATTGTTGTTGCAGGACGTCAAGGAAGTGGTAGCCGGCGTAGCGGTCTGAGACCACGAACCCGCCGAAGTTCTCGCCCAACAGCTCCTTCGCGGCGGCCTGGGAGCGGGTCGGATCGATCCGGTAGCACGCCGCCAACGCCGTGGATGCCAGCCACAGGTACTGCTGGGCGCCTGAGAGCCGCCAGCTGGTCTCATCGGCGTGCACCAGCTGTGCCTGTTGGATATAGGAGCGCAGCTTCTCCCACGGATCCTCAAGGATCGCTGACATCCGCATGATCGCGGCGTCGACCGCGCCGACCGAGATCGGGATGTTGAACACGTTGTGCACGACATCGCGCACCTGCCGGCGGGAGAGCCGGTACACCCCCGCCAACGTCGCGATATGCGCCTCAAGCCGGGCCGCGAACGCAGACCAGCCCACCCCCGCGGGCAGATCCGCCAGCCTCGGCTTGCCGCAGCCCGGGCAACGTAACCGCAACAGCTCATACTCAAACACCAGCGGACGGACCGGCGCAAGCTCCCACTGCTGATGGACCACCGGATCCTCGACACGCTCCTCATCGCCGGTGAAATGATGCCCGCACGAACACGCATCAGGCACATGCCTCGTGCGCCGATCGACCCGCTCCGCCGCCACCATCTCACGGTGCTTGCCCTGATGCCCCGGCTGCCCACCAGGCTTACGCACCGACTTCGACATCTGCTTGAGCTTCTCGCGCGCCTCCCTACGACGCTCAGCCCGCGACTTCGGCGGATCCTGCGACGGCGGCATCGAACTGTTACGCGAGTCACGGTTCACCTGCCGACGAAGCTCATCGATCAACGCGTCCTGCTCAACAACACGGTTGCGTAGCTCCGCGTTCTCCGCAAGCACCAACGCCAACTGCGCCCTCAACTCAGCAAGCTCATCACCGGCGACCACGCTACATAACTACGCCCACTTCGACGAAATCCCTGCACAGACCCGGTGAACACGTACGTGCGTGCATCAGGGTTATAAAGCCGCGGGTCGCGGCGGTAGGCGACGTCGTAGTTCACGAGCCGACATGCGACACGGATCGCCTCGTCGTCCACGTGCCCCGGTTTCAGGTTTCCCGCAGCCCATTCTGCGCGGTGAAATTCGGATGGGCCAAGGCGCTCCGCGCCTAACAGCGAGATTCGGAAGGCCTCGCCGGGTGCGGCCCCATTCGCCAGGCGCGTGAGGTAATCGACCGCCATGCCGACCAAGCCAGGAGACACGGTTTCGGCATGGTGATCGAGCGGCGTCAGGCCAGCAGCACCGGGATAGCGCACCTCGAAAAGCTTCGGATTGATGTAGCCGCCCACAGGCTGCTTTACCTCTTTGATGCGGCCAACGACGCTAGTCATGGGTAGAAGCCTACGTTCAGGAGAAGCGGCAAGCGGTCGGCACGAAGCCCCACCACCTGTTAAGTAGTGGTTCAGCTGCGTCGGCAGTTACGCGGCTAGCCGACGAACGCTTCTGCTGCTGAACCCCACCTCGACACGCGAGCGCATCGGCGACCAAGCGTCACTCTGTCGAGGTACGCGCGTGCGGTGAATCGGGGTAGTTGGTCCTGGTTCGCGCGGCCTCGTGCGCGGCCGGGTTGACGAGCTGGGGCGGGTACACCGGCCTTGGTAGGTGTAGCGTGAGTGACAGCCGGTCCATCCCATCGCCGCCAAGGATCGCGGGCTGGTCGATCAGATACACGTCGTGGTCGCCGAGCCGTGTGACATACCGTCGCTGTGATCGTGGTGCATCGCTTCAGCCGTTGGCTTCGCTGGTGGCTCGGGTTTGTTCCCCGAGCAGGTGGCC
>JBOGYJ010000110.1:0-1844 GCA_050696795.1 Solirubrobacteraceae bacterium
GGTGTGACCGTCTCCAAGAACGACGTGCAGACGCCTCCGTCAAAGCCGGAGATCCTGGCTCGCTACGACGAGCGCCTGGCCGAGATCGACCAGCAGTACGACAACGGCGAGATGGATTGGGAGGAGCGCCACGAGGCCGTCACCGGTCTCTGGAACGAGGCCACCGACGAGGTCGCCAAGGCGATGGTCGACCACCTCGACGAGCTCAACCCGATCTTCATGATGGCCAACTCGGGCGCCCGTGGTTCCTTCCAGCAGATCCGTCAGCTGGCCGGCATGCGTGGCCTGATGGCCAATCCGAAGGGTGAGATCATCGAGCGCCCGATCAAGTCCAACTTCATGGAAGGCCTGGACGTGCTCGAGTACTTCATCTCGACCCACGGCGCCCGCAAGGGCCTCGCCGACACGGCGCTGCGTACCGCCGACTCGGGCTACCTGACGCGCCGTCTGGTCGACGTCTCCCAGGATGTGATTATCCGCCAGGAGGACTGCGGCACCGAGGAGTACATTCTCGCGCCGGTCTTCAAGACGGAGATCGACCCGTCGACCCGCCGCCTGCGTCCCACCAACGAGCCCAACGACAACCTGGTTGGCCGCATCGCGGCTGCGCAGATCAAGTCGGGCAACAAGGTGCTGGTCGAGAAGGGCATGGAGATGGACCGCGCCGAGCTGGCCGCCCTGGTCGCCGCGTTCACCGCCAAGACCGAGAAGGGCGAGCTGATCCGCGTGCCGGTCCGCTCCGTGCTCAAGTGCGAGGCGCCGACCGGCGTCTGCCAGGCCTGCTACGGCCGCGCGATGGCGACCGGCAAGACCGCTCAGATCGGCGATGCGGTGGGCATCATCGCCGCCCAGTCGATCGGCGAGCCGGGCACGCAGCTGACGATGCGCACGTTCCACACCGGCGGCGTCGCCGGCGCGGACATCACGCACGGTCTGCCGCGTGTCGTCGAGCTGTTCGAGGCGCGTAAGCCCAAGGGTCTGGCCCGCATGGCCGAGGTCTCGGGCACGGTCTCGATGGAGGGGGCCGACAAGTCGGTCACGGTCGTGATCACCGACTCGGCCGGCGAGGAGCATCGCTACACGTTCCCGCGCCGCACCCTGCTCTACGTCCGTGACGGCGAGAAGGTCGAGGTCGGCAAGCCGCTCAACGAGGGCTCGCTGTACCCGCACGAGATCCTCGCCCACGGCGGCAAGACGCAGGTGCAGCGCCGCACCGAGACCGAGCTGTACCTCGTCCGCGAGGTCCAGGAGGTCTACAAGTCCCAGGGCGTCGACATCAACGACAAGCACATCGAGCTGATCGTGCGGCAGATGATGAAGAAGGTCCGGGTCGATCAGAAGGGCGACACGGAGCTGCTGCCCGGCCAGTTCGTCGACCGTCACGAGTACGCGCGCATCAACGCCCAGGTGGCCGAGAACGGCGGCGAGCAGGCGCAGGCCGAGGAGATCATCCTCGGCATCACCAAGGCGTCGCTGAGCACGGACTCGTTTTTGTCGGCGGCGTCGTTCCAGGAGACCACCAAGGTGCTGACCGACGCTGCCCTCGAGGGGAAGGTCGACCGCCTCAATGGTCTCAAGGAGAACGTGATCATCGGCAAGCTGATCCCGGCGGCGACGGGGCTGAAGCGCTACCGCCGCATCGAGATCGAGCCCTCCGAGCCGCTGCCCCGTGGCATCGACGAGGTCGGCCTGCTCGATCACGACGACCTGGCGGCCGAGCTCGGGCTCACCGACGGCGAGTCGCTCGCCGGCTTCGGTGGGGGCCTTGAGCCCGACCTATCGGACCTGGAGAACATCTCCGGCGGCGGTTCGGCGCTCGGGTTCGCCGACGAGCTCGCCGAGCT
>JBOGYJ010000111.1:0-2650 GCA_050696795.1 Solirubrobacteraceae bacterium
CGACCGGTGCCGCCCAGCCACGCGTGCCGCTTTCCACGCGCATGCGCCCGCCGACACTCGCCGACTTCGTCGGCCAGCGCAACCTGCTCGGCGAACACTCGGCGTTGCGGCGCGCGATCGAGACCGGCCACCCGCACTCGATGATCCTGCACGGGCCGCCTGGCACCGGCAAAACCACGCTTGCGCGGATCGTGGCGAGCGCATCGGGTGCCGCCTTCGAGGAGGAGAGCGCCGTCCAGGCCGGCCGTGCCGAGGTCCGCGCGGTGCTCGAGCGCGCCCGCGAGCGCCGCAAGCTGGGCAGGGCGACGGTCTTCTTCCTCGATGAGATCCACCGCTTCAACAAGGCCCAGCAGGACGCGCTGCTGCCGGCCGTCGAGGAGGGGCTGGTGACGCTGATCGGTGCCACCACCGAGAACCCCTACTTCGAGGTCAACTCGGCGCTGCTCTCACGCACCCGCGTCTACGAGCTCGAGGCGCTGACGCTCGAGGAGGTGCGCGTGCTGCTCGACCGCGCGGTGCAGCGGGGCGAGGTGGGGGACGCCGAGCGGATCGATCCCGAGGCGCTCGCCTATGCCGCCGAGTGGACTGAAGGGGACGCGCGCGCCGCGCTCAACGGCCTCGAGCTCGCCGCCGAGGCCGCCGGCCCCGAGGGCCGCGTGAGCGTCGAGGGGATCGCCGACGCGCTCCAGGGACGGCTGATCAGCTACGACCGCGCCGCCGACAACCACTACGACACGATCTCGGCCTGGATCAAGGCCACGCGCGGCTCTGACCCCGACGCGTCGCTGTACTACCTGGCGGTGATGCTCGAGGGCGGCGAGGATGCGCGCTTCATCGTGCGGCGCATGGTGATCCTCGCCTCCGAGGACATCGGCAACGCCGACCCCCAGGCGCTGGTGGTGGCCACGGCCGCGGCCGCGGCGGTCGAGCACGTCGGCCTGCCCGAGGCCGAGTTCGCCCTGGCGCAGTGCGCGATCTACCTGTCGCTGGCGCCCAAGTCCGACGCCGCCAAGCGGGCGGTCAAGGCTGCCCGCGGCTACATCAGGGATCACGGCGCGCAGCCGCCGCCCGGCTACCTGCGCTCCTCCACGCGCACCGAGGGCAACTACGACTACCCGCACGAGCGCCCCGGCCACGTCTCCCCGCAGGAGCTGCTGCCGCCGTCCGTCGCCGGGGCGTCCTTCTACCAGCCTGACGACGCCGAGGCGGTCCAGCGGGACCGCCTCGAAGCGATTCGCAGGGCCCGCGGACGACCATGACCGCCGCGGCCGGCGCGATCATGTACGCATGGTCAAACGCGACGAGCACGCGGCAGTGCCCAAGCTGGGCCGCGATGCCCGCGCCCGGCTCGCGGCCGCGCTCGACGTCGACGGCGTGGTTGCGGCGATGCTGTTCGGCTCCCAGGCGCGGGGCCAAGCCGGGCCGCTGTCCGACGTCGATCTGGCCGTGTGGCTCGATCCGGCGCTCTCTCGCAGCGAGCGGCATGCCCGCCGGCTCGACCTGATCGCTGCCGCCACGCGGGCACTCGGCAGCGGCGAGCTCGACCTGGTGGTGCTCAACGACGCCACGCCGCTGCTTCGCCATCGGGTCAGGCGCGACGGTCAGCGCCTGCTCGACCGTGACCCGCGGACGCGCGTGCGGCTCGAGGCGCGGGCGCTGGTCGAGTACCTCGACACCGCGCCGCTGCGCGCGACCCTCGCCGCTGGCGTCAGGCACCGGATCGAGGAGGGGCGCTTTGGTCGACCCTGAGAGCATCACCAACCGTCTGGCGCGGCTCGCTCAGCTGCTCGCTGCGCTGCAGCGCACCCACGCCGAGGGTCTCGACGCGTACCTGGCCGATGCCGACGCTCGGGCGGCGACCGAGCGTCGGCTGCAGCTCGCGATCCAGGTGTGCATCGACATCGGTGCCCATCTGGTCAGCGAGCTCGACGCCGAGCCGGCGTCCGACTATGCGGGCGTGTTCGGCTCGCTCGCAGCCGCCGGCGTGATCGACGCAGAGTTGGCGACGCGCCTGGCGCGCGCGACCGGCCAGCGCAACGTGCTCGTCCACGACTACCTGGTGGTGGACGACCGGCTGGTGTTCGAGGCGCTCGCCGGGCTCGATGACCTGCGCGGCTTCGCGGCAGACGTGCAGCGCCTGCTGGATGCGGGCGGCTGACGGCTCTCTGCCGCTAGCCTTAGGCCCCATGCCGGCCCAGGCCTACAGCGGCAAGGAGTGCGTCTGCCAGTTCCGCAAGGGCATCTGCGATCAGTCCTGCGTGCGCGACATGCTCGCGACCCCGTTCTACATCGCCTGCCTGCGGCTGAGCGGGCGCACGGCGCTGGTCGTCGGCGGCGGTGAGGTCGGGCTCGAGAAGGTCGAGGGGCTGCTGGCCTGCGGCGCCGACGTGGTGCTGGTCGCGCCCGAGGCGATCCCGGCGCTCGAGCAGCTCGCGGCCGAGGGCTCGATCACCTGGCGCCGGCGCCGGTACCAGCCGGGCGACGTCGAGGGCTGCCTGATCGCGATCGCCGCGACCGACGACACCGACGTCAACATCGCGGTCTTCGACGATGCGGAAAAGCGGGCGATGCTGGTCAACGTCGTCGACGTGCCGCCGCTGTGCAACTTCATCCTGCCTGCGATCTTGCGCAACGGCCCGCTGGCCGTTGC